>NZ_JBICUP010000006.1:0-238209 GCF_043198215.1 Micromonospora sp. NPDC048830 | reverse complement strand
GACGATCCTCGCCACGGCCGAACGCGACCGTGCCAGTGCCGACGACGTAAGACATCTGATCGCCTCCTTCCGGGACGGTGGATCAGGTGCGGTCCACCGCCGCCCGCATGAAGGTGGACTTCGAGGCGTTGCAGGAGCACTCCGCGAAGGAGATCGCGGGCGCGCCTTCGGGCGCGCCCGCCCGGGGTGGGTGGGTCAGGCGCGGGCGTGGCGGGTGCGCCAGAGCCAGACCAGGCCGAGCACCGGCAGGACCAGCGGGATGTAGCCGTAGCCGCTGCCGAACCCCGACCAGACGGTCTCGTCCGGGAACAGCTCCCGGTCGGCCAGGCTGAGGATGCCCACCGCGACCACCCCGACCAGCTCCACCGAGCAGCAGGCCAGCGCGACCCGGCGTCCGGTGTGCCCGGCCCGGGCCAGCCCCACCGCCGCCACGATGTAGATCAGCGCGGCCACCGCGGAGAGCAGGTAGGCGACCGGGGCCTCGTCGAATTTCGTGGCGATCTGCAGGCCCGCCCGCGACGTCGCCGCGATGGCGAAGAGGATGTAGACGGCGATCAGCAGCCGGCCCGGCCCCCGATTCGTCGTCCGCGGCTCAGCCACCGACCGCCTCCCAGGTCTGCTGGAGCCGGACCACCACGACCGGGGCCACCAGGCAGATCGCGCAGACGATCGCCGAGCCCCACCGCGTCGGCTCCATCCGGGCCAGCACCCAGGCCAGCGGCGGCAGGCAGACCAGCGTCACCAGGTAGCCGAAGAACGCGCCCGGCTCGCCCGGCGACTCCCCGCCGCTCAGGGCGACCAGCGCCACCGCGGTCAGCGCGAGCAGGCCCAGCTCCAGCAGGGCCAGGCCGGCGAACTGCGCCTGGTCCGGCGGCCGGTTGCGCACCGCCGCCACCAGAGCCCACGCCGCGAGTACGAGCGACAGCACGATCGTCGCCGTCGCGAGGATCCCGTCCACCGGCGAGCCGGACGCCGCCGCGCTGGTCATCGACGGCACCCCGTCGGAGTCTCGGTCACCAGGGCAGCCTACTAACCCGTGTAGTACTCCCTTCGGAGGCGGGTCCGCCCCGCCCGCCGATCCGTGCCGTTCCACTGCCGTGGCTGCGTCGGCCGGGCCCGACGACTAGGTTGGAGCACGGCCGCGGCTCGCCGCGGCGGAGTTCGAAGCAGGCCACGGCTCGCCGCGGCGGAGTTCGAAGCAGGCCGCGGCTCGCCGCGGCGGAGTTCGAAGCAGGCCGCGGCTCGCCGCGGCGGAGTTCGAAGCAGGCCACGGTTCGCCGTGGCGGACGACGACACCGGGGGTTCCTCGTGCTGCGGTTCGGGTTGTTCGGCACCGGTCACTGGGCGGCGGAGACCCATGCGGCGGCGATCGACGCGCATCCCCGCGCCGCGCTGGCCGGGGTGTGGGGCCGCAACGCCGAGCGGGCCGCCGCGCTGGCCGACCGGCACGGAGTGCCGGTCTTCGCCGACGTCGACGCGCTGATCGACGCCTGTGACGCGATCGCCGTCGCGCTCCCGCCGGACGTGCAGGCCGACATCGCCGTCCGGGCCGCCGCGTCCGGCCGGCACCTGCTGCTGGACAAGCCGCTGGCGCTCACCCTGGCCGGCGCCGACCGGGTGGTCACCGCCGCCCAGCAGTCCGGGGTCGCCTCGGTGGTCTTCTTCACCCAGCGCTTCCACCCGAACGTGACCGGATTCCTCGCCTCGGCGGCGGCCGCCGGCGGCTGGCAGCACGCCCGGGTGACGATGTTCGCCTCGATCTTCCAGCCCGACAGCCCGTACGGCGGGTCGCAGTGGCGGCGGGAACGCGGCGCGCTGTGGGACATCGGGCCGCACGCCCTGTCGCTGATCCTGCCGGTGCTCGGCCGGGTGACCCGGGTCGCCGCGGCGGACGGCCCCCGCGGGCTGATCCACCTGCTGCTCACCCACGACGGCGGGGCGACCAGCAGCCTCTCGCTGACCCTGGACGCGCCGCCGCCGGCCGTCATCCGCGACGTCGTCTTCTTCGGCGACGACGGCATGCAGAGCGTGCCGCCCGGCGACGGCAACGCGCTGAGCGCGTACGGGACCGCGATCGACCAGTTGCTGGAGGAGATCGACGCGGGCACCCGGGACCACCGCTGCGACGTCCGGTTCGGCCGGGAGGTGGCGGCCATCCTCGACGCCGCCGAGACCGCCCGCGCCGAGGGCCGCACCGTCAGCCTCCCCGGCTGACCCTCGCTCACCCCTCCGGAGGGCTGTGCCTCGTCGGCCCGCGCCGGATAAACCGGTCGTGCGGCCGACCCGCCCCGGTTTAGCCTCGCGGGATGTGCACGCACGCCCTGATCGACGTGGTCGGTACGCCGGCCGCGTGGGCCCCCCAGCTGGTGGCCCGCCCGCGAGTCCGGCGTCCGGCCCCCTGCCGGCGTACCGGCGGTTGGTGGAGGCCGGGTTCGGCGGGGTCGGCGGCTCGCTCGCGGCCTCGCTGCGCCGGCACCTGCCCCGGGCCCGGGTGGACGCGGCGCTGCGGGCCGTACGCCTCGCGCCGGACACCCTCGTCGGCGAGGTCTGGCCCGAGCAGTGGCTCACCCTGTTCCGCCTGCTGCGCTGAATCCGTCGCGGCGGGGTCAGCCCAGGTCGCGCAGCGCCTCGCCCAGCTCGTCCGGGGAGTCGAACTGCTCCGGCGGCAGCGCGCGCAGCAGTTGCAGGGCCGCGGTGCCGAGCCCGTTCTCCTGCCCCCAGCGGACCAGGTCCTCCTTCGAGACCGGGTAGTCCAGCCCGGCCAGGTACTCCTGCAACTCCACTCCGCTGACCGTCATGCCCGCCGGCTACCCGCTGCGCCGCGGGCCATGCCGCCCGCCGTCGGGCACCCGGACGGGTGACGTCCCGGGTTTGCCCGCGCGGGGGTCGGGTAGCCGCGGGCATGCTGGTACAGCGGCTCGGCGCGCCGAGCGACTTCGATCCGTTGCTGGAGCGGATCCGGGACGCCCGGATCGTCATGATCGGCGAATCGACGCACGGCACGTACGACTACTACCGCCTGCGCGAGCAGCTCACCCGGCGGCTCGTCGCCGAGCTGGGCTTCTCCTTCGTCGCCGTGGAGGGGGACTGGCCGGACTGCGAACGGGTGCACCGGTCGGTGACCGCCGCCGACGGGCACGCCGACCCGCGATCGGCCCTCGAACTCTTCGAACGTTGGCCCACCTGGATGTGGGCCAACGCCGAGGTGGCCCGATTCGCCCGCTGGCTGCGCGCCTGGAACTCGGAACGCCCGGAGGACCGCCGGACCGGCTTCCACGGCCTGGACGTCTACAGCCTCTGGGAGTCGATGCAGGCGATCTTCGACTATCTCGGCGAGGAGGACCCGACGTCGCTGGAGGCGGCGCAGGAGGCGTACCGGTGCTTCGAGCCGTACGGCAGGAAGCCGGAGGAGTACGGGGACGCCAGCCGCTTCGTCTCCGCGCGCTGCGAGGAGGAGGTGGTGCGGCTGTTGACGCGTACCCGGGAACAGGCCGCCGCGGACGGCCCGGACCGCTTCTCGACCTGGCAGAACGCGGAGGTGGTGGCCGGCGCGGAGCGCTACTACCGGGCGATGGTCGGCGGCGGGCCGGAGTCGTGGAACGTGCGGGACGTCCACATGGCCGACACCCTGGACCGGCTGCTGGACCTCCACGGGCCGGACGCCCGGGCGGTCGTCTGGGCGCACAACACGCACGTCGGCGACGCCCGGGCCACCGACATGGCGGACGCCGGGATGACCAACGTCGGCCAGTTGGCGCGGGAGCGGCACGGGGCGGACGACGTGGTGCTCGTCGGCTTCGGCAGCTACCGGGGGACGACGGTGGCGGCGCCCCGCTGGGGCTCCCCGCCCGAGACGATGGTGGTGCCGCCGGCCCGGCCGGGCTCGGTGGAGCGGCGGCTGCACGAGCTGATGCCGGACCGGGCGGTGCTGGTCTTCGGCGGCGCGGACCAGCCCGGCTGGGTCACCGACCAGCTCGACCACCGGGCGATCGGCGTGGTGTACGACCCGAGCTTCGAGTCGTGGGGCAACTATGTGCCGACGCGGCTGGGCGAGCGCTACGACGCGTTCATCTGGTGCGACGAGACGACGGCCCTGCACCCGCTGCCCGCCGTGGCCGCCCCCGGCGAGATGGAGACGTACCCGGCGGGCGTCTGAGCCCGCGGTCGACGGGGGCCCGCCGGGTGTCGGCGGGGCCCCCTCGCGCTCATCCGACCGGGGCCTTCTCCGCCTCGGCGAGGTGGGCGCGCAGGCCCTCGCCCTCGACGTCGACGTTCGGCAGGAGCCGGCCGATCCAGCGGGGCAGCCACCACGCCGCCCGGTCGAGCAGCGACATCACCGCCGGGACGATCGTCATCCGGACCACGAACGCGTCGATCGCCACGCCGACCGCGAGCGCGAAGCCCATCGACTTGATCACCGGGTCCTCCAGGAAGACGAAGCCGCCGAACACCGAGATCATGATCAGCGCGGCGGCGGTGACCACCCGCGCGCCGTGGCCCATCCCGCTGATGGTGGCCTGCCGGGCCGGGGCGCCGTGCACGAAGTCCTCCCGCATCCGGGAGACCAGGAACACCTCGTAGTCCATGGCCAGGCCGAACAGGATGCCGATGAGCAGGATCGGCAGGAAGCTGACCAGCGGGCCCGGGGTGTCCAGGCCGACCAGGTCGGCCAGGTGCCCCTGCTGGAACACCGCGACGGTGATGCCGAACGTCGCCGCGACGGTGAGCAGGAAGCCCAGCGCCGCCTTGACCGGCACCAGGACCGACCGGAACACCAGCATCAGCAGCAGGACGGACAGGCCGACCACGAGCACCAGGTAGACCGGCAGCGCGTCGGACAGCTTCTCCGACACGTCGATGCCGATCGCGGTGACGCCCGTCAGCAGCACGTCCGCCTGGCTGATCCCGGAGACCTGACGGCGGATGTCGTGGACCAGGTCCTCGGTGGCCTCGTCCGTCGGGCCGCTGCGCGGGATCACCCCGAGCAGGGCCGTCCGCCCGGTCGGGTCGGTCTGCGGCGGGGTGACCGCCAGCACCCCGTCCGTCCGCTGGATCAGCGCGGCGACCTGCGGCGCGGTGGCGGCGGTGGCCTGCGGGGAGTCGGCGGTGACGACCACCGCGAGGCGGCCGGTGAACCCGGGACCGAAGCCCTCCCGGATCAGGTCGTTGTTGACCCGGGCCGGCGAGTCGACGGGGGCGGTGTTCGCGTCCGGCAGGGCCAGCCGCATGTCGGGGGCGGGCACCGCGAGCAGGCCCAGGCCGAGCAGGCCGACCAGGATCACCGGTACGTGCAGCCGGGTCGTCAGGCGCGCCCAGCGGAAGCCGAACCCGGAGCGGTTCTGGGCCGACGCCCCGCCGTTCGCCGCGGCCCCGCCGTCCGCCCCAGTTCCGCCGTCCGCCCCGGTTCCGCCGTTCGCCGCGGTCCCGCCGTTGTTCGCGGCGCCCTTGCGCAGCCGGCGTGGGAGCACCCGGTTCCCGGCGAAGCCGAGCAGCGCCGGGGCGAGGGTGATCGCGACGAGCACGGCGACGGTCACCGTGCCCGCGGCGGCCAGACCCATCACGGTCAGGAACGGGATGTCCACCACCGCCAGGCCGGCCAGCGCGATGACGACGGTGGCGCCGGCGAAGACAACGGCGGAGCCGGCCGTGCCGACCGCCCGGCCGACGGCCTCCTCGGCGGGGAGCCCGTCGAGCAGGTTCTGTCGGTGTCGGGAGGTGATGAACAGGGAGTAGTCGATGCCGACGGCCAGCCCGAGCATCAGGGCGAGGATCGGGGCCGTGCTGGTCAGCTCGATCGCGCCGCTGAGCGCGAATAGGCCGGCCATGCCGACGCCGACGCCGATCAGCGCGTTGAGCATCGTCATCCCGGCGGCCACCAGCGAGCCGAACGTCACGATCAGGACGATCGCGGCGACGAGGACGCCGAGCGCCTCGGTGGAACCGACCTCCGGCTCGGCGTTGAGCACCTCGCCGCCCGGCGCGACCTGCCAGCCCTGGGCCTCGGCCTGCGCGCCCACCTTCTCGTACGCGCTGCGCTGGGCGTCGGTCACCTCGTCGGCGCGACCGGCGAACTGCACCTGGATCAGCGCGTACCGGCCGTTCGGGGAGACCGCCTGGGCCTGGAACGGGTCGACCGCGCCGACCACGCCGGGCAGGCCGGCCGCCTCCTGGGTCACCTCCCGGACCAGGGCCTGCCCCTGCGGGGTGCCGAGCTGACCGTCCGCGGGCGCCTTCACGGCGATGGTGCCGGTGGCGCCGCTGGCCTGCGGGAAACGCTCGGCGAGCAGGTCGAGCGCGCGCTGCGACTCGGTGCCGGGCATGGTGAAGTTGCTCGCCGTCGGGCCCTTCAGGGTGGCCGCCGCGACGCCGAGGCCGACGAGCACGACGAGCCAGCCGACGGCCACCAGCCGTCGACGGCGCAGCGAGGCCCGGCCGAGCCGGTACAACAGGGTCGCCATCAGTTCCTTGTCCCTCGGTCGTGGGTTTGCTGGTCGGTGGGGGTGGGGTCAGTCGGGGGCTCCAGCGCGCGCCGGACGAGGCCGAGCAGCGCCGCGCGCAGCTCGTCGTCCGCGAGGTCGCCGAACTCGCCGCACGTCTCGGCGATCCCGGCGAGCAGGACCAGCGCCGCGACCCGGGCTGCCGGGCGCGGCGAGTGGCCGGCGAACGCCGCGACGAGCCGTTCGGAGATCTGCTGCACGTGCGCGAACGCCGGCTGCTGGAGCAGGTGGGGGAACTCGCCGCGGAGCAGGGCGATCTCCCGACGGAAGCGCACCGCGAGGCCGACGAACCCCTCCGCGGCGACCCGCTGGGCCGCCGCGCCGGTCAGCCCGGCGAGCCGGTCGTCCAGCTCCTGCAGTACGGCGAGCGCGGGGGCCATCAGCTCGCCGAGCAGGGCCTCCTTGTTGGCGAAGTGGTAGAGCACCGTCGCCTTGGAGACGCCGACCTCGCCCGCGATGTCCTGCAGCGAGGTGCCCTTGTACCCGGTGACGGCGAACCGCCGCGCCGCCGCGGCCAGGATCTCGGCGTGCGTCGCCGGTATCGCTCGTGCCATGCCATCCAGCATGCCTGACCGATCGGTCAGCGCCTGACCGATCGGTCAGAAAGTGTGCTGTGCCACAGGGGGGTGCCATGATGCGCGCACGAGGAGCAGGCCGACCTGCTCGCCGCCGTCCGAGCGGCGGCCGACGCGGCGGGCGTGCCGCTGGTGCTCAACGCCCGGATCGACGTACACCTGCGCGGGGTCGGCGACCCGGCCGGGCGTACCGCCGAGGCGATCCGCCGGGCCCGGCGCTACCGGGCAGCCGGGGCGGACTGCGTCTACCCGATCCTCCTGGCGGAGCCCGGGCAGGTCGCGGAGTTCGTGGCCGGGGCGGGCGCCCCGGTGAACCTGCTCTACCGGCCGGGTGGTCCGAGCCTCGCCGAGCTGACCCGGCTCGGGGCGGCGCGGATCAGCCACGGCGAGGGCCCGTACGCGGCGGTCCAGGCCCGGACGGCGGCGCTGCTCGACGCGATCCGGGCAGGCAGGGACCCGTACGCGGTGTGACGCCGAGGCCGGCGGGCGCGTCCGGTTGCCCTCCGCGCGCGGGGCAGGAAAGGTGGGGTGATGAGCGGTGCGGAGGAGACCCGGGACGGGGTGTCGCTGACCAACCTCGACCAACCGCTGACCCCGGACGCGGGGGCCACCAAGCGGGACCTGGTCGCCTACCTCGACGCGGTCCACGAACGGCTGGTGCCGGCGCTGCGGGGCCGGCCGTTGTCGGTGATCCGGGTGCTGCGCGGGCAGCCGCCGTTCATGCAGAAGAACCTGCCCAAGTACACCCCGGACTGGGTACGCCGGGCGTCCGTCTGGGCGGAGGCGTCCCACCGCGAGGTGTCGTACGCCCTCTGCGACGACCGGCGCACCCTGCTCTGGTTCGCCAACCAGCGGGCGGTGGAGTACCACCCGGCCCTGGCGACGGTGGACCGTCCCGCCCACCCCACCCACCTCGTGCTCGACCTCGACCCGCCCGAGGGGGACGCCTTCGGCGCCGCCGTGGCCGCCGCCCGGCTGGTCCGGCGGGCGCTCGCCGACGCCGGTCTCGTCGGCGCGGTCAAGACCAGCGGCGCGAAGGGACTGCACGTCTTCGTCCCGGTCGATCCGGCGGCGACCGCCGAGGAGGTGGCCGCCGCCACCCGGGCCCTGGCCGTACGCGCCGAACGGCTCGACCCGGCGCTCGCCACCACCGCCTTCATCCGCGAGGACCGCGGCGGGCGGGTCTTCCTCGACTCGACGCGGGCCGGCGGGGCGACCGTGGTGGCCGCGTACAGTCCGCGGCTGCGTCCGGGGCTGCCGGTGTCGTTCCCGGTCGCCTGGGACGACCTCGACGCGGTCACCCCGGCCGACTTCACCGTGCGGACCGTGCCGGCGCTGGTCGCCGACCGCGACCCCTGGGCCGAGCTGGCGCCGCCGCCCCAGCGCCTTCCGGCCGACCTGGTGGAGCAGGGGCGGGGCATTCCGGTGGCCCGGGTGCAGGCCATGCACGAGGGCAAACGCCGCGCCCGCGCCCGCCGGGATGTCGGCTGACGCCCCACCGCCGGTCCTCCGTCGCCCCGAACGTGCCCGCGTCCGGGCCGGCGTGGCGCCTGCCGCAGCCATGGTCTTTCGGGCCCTGTGGAGCTGCCCCCACGAACGGGGCACCCCTCCGGCGACCGATGCACCCGCGGCAGACAGGGCGGGGCCGATGCGCCCTGGGCACACGACGTGGGGCCGATGGGCCTGCGGCACGCGAAGCAGGGCCGATGTGCCGACAGACGCGCTGCCCCTCCTCGATGCCGCCGTAGTGCCGCCCGGGTGCCCGGGCGCACGGACGGGGCAGCTCCACAGGGCGGATCCAGGTGACGGTGCCCCGCCCGCCGTACGCGAGCGCGGCCGCCGCCCACCTGGCGGGAGAGCGGCGCGGTGAACGGGAAAAGCCCGGACCAGCGGCCCGGGCTTTTCATGTCTGTGCCCCCGGCAGGATTCGAACCTGCGCCCCCGCCTCCGGAGGGCGGTGCTCTATCCCCTGAGCTACGGGGGCTCAGCGACTGGAGAAGACTAGCAAACGCCCCCACCGATCGCCCAATCGGTATCCCGGCGCGCCGCCCCCGGGGCCGGGGTCAGGCGGCGACCGCCCGGCCGCAGCTCGGGAGGGGGTGCAGCAGGATGCGGCGGGGCAGGCGGCGGGGCCACTCGTTGCGCGGCCAGGAGCCGTCCACGATGAGGTGCACCGGGCGCTCCTCGGCGCCGCTGAGCCGCAGCACGAAGTCCCGGGGCAGCGGCGGGTCCACCGAGGGCGTGGTCACCATGAACCGGACCCGACCGCGCGACGACACGGCCGAGACCACGTCGGCCGCCGGCATCGTCCCGCGCAGCCGTACCCGGCCTAGCCAGTAGACGTCGGCGAGGTGCTCCTGGGCGGCCCTCGTGATCGCCGGGTACTCGCTGCGTACCCAGCGCTCGACCGCCCCGACGCACAGCCCGCACGCGCGCTCGCGCGGCTCGCGCGGACCCAACCCCCAGGCCCGCAGGTACGCCCCGATCGCGCCGACGTCCATCGCCGGGTCGAACCGGCGCTGGACGAGCGTGGTGAGACTCTGCCGCGTCCACAGCTCCTCGTCCAGGCCGAACTCGTCGGGGTGGACGCCCCGCAGGACGTCGATCAGTTCCAGTTCCTGCTCGCGGCTGAGCGTTCCCGGCTCGCCCTGCCGCTGTCCGCGACGGACGGCAGCCACCGTCCCGTCACCGCCGATCGTGTGGCGCCGGCACCAACTGGTGACGGAGCGCCGTGCGTCTCTGAGTGCAACCCCCACGTCGGGGACAACGAAGGCACTTCCCAATAAGTAACCCTTAACGTATAAATCGCCCACCGGGTGCAGATGGCCAGCTTGTGGGCGGTAGGCAGGGGTGGGCGGCGCGGGTGCAGAGCCTTCGAGCGCACGGTGACCCGCTCGGCCGAGGCCGGCTGAGCGGGTCACCGAACAACGGAGATGTCAGGCGTAGAAGCTGATGATCGGGCTGTCCGAGGTGGTGTGCGCCGCCCAGGTGGACGTGTACAGCGTGACCCTGGTCTGGCCCGTCTGCCACTTGTCCGGAAGGGCGTCGACGTGGTGATACCAGCAGCAGTTGCGGCCCTGGACGGTGCTCCCTTCGCCCTTGAACACCCAGGAGCCGCCGTTGATCCTCATCCAGACCCGGTAGTACTTGTAGCTGCTGTCGACCGTCCGGTTCATGTAGAAATCGGCGCGGGCGTTACTGCCGCCGGAATAGTCGAAGCAGGCTCCGACGGTGCTGTTGCCCTGGTCGCAGCCACCCACGGCGAAAGCGGGGGAGGCCGTGGCCGTGACCGTGCCGCCCGCGATCAGGGCGATCGCGCCGAGGTAACCGGCTAACTTCCTTTTCATGCTGATGCTCCTTCGCGTTTCGAATCGCCCCATGTGGTGGAGTCGTCCCCTGGACGGAGTGGCCCACAGGTCGGGCGACTGGGCGGCCGACTGTCGGATGAAGTCGTGGACGTAGTCTCCGGGGTTCCGCCATGAATTTGCTATGCGGCTGCTAATCACCGTCCGCAAACGCTTAGACTTGTTTCTATTTGCGGACAAATCGGCTTTTCCGGGTAATAGTCCTATGTGGACAGCCAATCATCTCGATGCAGGCGCTATGATGGTTCGGGCCAGAAATGGTCGTATCGGCAACGGGGGCCGTATTGCGATGGAAAGTTCTTGGGCCAGTAGAGGCGTACGCTGGCGGACGCCAGCTGTACCTCCAGCGCCCGCGCCAACGTGCAGTGCTTGCGTACCTGCTACTCAACGCAAATCGCGTCGTACCGACCGGCCAGGTGATCGATGCCTTGTGGGGTGAAAGTCCACCTTCGAGTGCGCGGGCCCAGGTGCAGGCGTGCGTGTCCCACCTTCGGCGTGCGCTGCCCTACGATACGAGTGACGTGCTGATCACCCAGGCGGGCGGCTACCGGATCGTCGTCACCGACGGTGAGCTCGATCATGCAGAGTTCGCAGAGCGAGTGAAGAGGGCACGGGCCGCCGCGGCGGGTGGAAAGCCGGCTGACGCTGCCGACCTGCTCCGGTCCGCCCTGGCCTTGTGGCGGGGCGTGCCGCTCGGCGGAGCCAGCGGCGCGTTCGTCGTTGACGCCGCAGCGGCTCTCCAAGAGCAGCGGCTTGCGGCCTACGAGGAACTGGTTGACATCGAATTGGCGCTCGGTCGGTACACCGAACTCATTCCTGAGTTGTCGCTGCTCGTCACCGAGAACCCGCTGCGCGAGCGGCTGTCGAGCCAGTTCGTCCTCGCGCTGGCGGGTGCTGGCCAGCCGGTGCAGGCCCTGCAGTTCTACGACACGGTCAAGCTCCGCCTCGCGGACGAGCTCGGGCTGGAACCCGGGCCGCATCTGGCTGCCGCACACCTGGGCGTGCTACGTCAGGAGGTCCCGGTCAGCAAGTTGTCACTTGAAGCCGCGGCCAACTCGTCGCCCCGAAAGCCGGCTCAGGTGGTAGTTGCTCAGGTGACACCTGCTCAGTTGCCGCCGGCCCCGGTCTGGTTCGTCGGGCGTGAGCAGCATCTGGCCCGGCTCGACCAGGTGCTCCTGAAAGCGGAGCAGGGAGCGCGCACGGTCGTGCTGTCGGGTACGGCAGGGGTTGGCAAGAGTGCCCTCGCGCTGCAGTGGGCGCACCGATCGGTCGATCGTTTCCCGGATGGGCAGCTGTATTTGGACCTGCGGGGCCGAGCTGACGGTCGCGAGCTTAGCCCATCGTCCGCGCTGGGCATGCTTTTGCGATCTCTGGGCGTGCCGGCGGCCCACGTCCCGACGAGCTGCCAGGAGGCGGCGAATCTCTATCGCTCGATGCTGGCGGGTCGCCGGGTGCTGGTAGTGCTGGATGACGCCGTCTCGGTGGACCAAGTCCGTCCTCTGTTGCCGGGCTGCATCACCTCCGGCGTGGTCATCACCAGTCGAGATCATCTTGTCGGCCTTGTCGCGCGGGACGGGGTTCAGCCCGTACCCGTCGACCTCTTCAGTCCGGCGGAATCACGGGCCCTGCTTGTTCGCGCCCTCGGTCAGGGGCGTGTGAATGGCGAATCCGAGGCGGTGGACAGGTTGGCTGCGGCCTGCGCCCATCTTCCGCTGGCGTTGCGTATCGCGGCTGCCAAACTCGCAGGGCAACCTCAATGTCCGATTGCTAACCGAGTCGCGGAGTTGCGCGGCGGAGATGCGCTGTCCGTATTGGCTGTCGAGAATGACAAAGAATCGTGGCTCGAAGGAGTTTTCGACCTCTCCTACGGGTCGTTATCGACAGCCGCGCAGCGGCTTTTCCGCCTCCTCGGGCACATGCCAGGGGACTGGTTTACAGTAGAAGCGGCCACGGCGCTCACCGACGGAACGCCGATGGAGACAATCCCGTTGCTGAATCAGCTTGCCGCCGCGCATCTGATACACGAACGATCACCTGGGCTCTTCACCGTGCACCGGTTGTTCCGGCAATACGCGCGAAGGCGCTTGGTGGAGTGTGAAGGTCACGGGCTGCGCCGCTTAGGGGCCGGAGGGCTGCGTACGGGTTCTCGACACGGTCCGGTCGTACCTGTCGGCCCTGGCTGGACAACTGCCGGGTAGACCGGTTTCCCGGGCGGGATGGCCGTCCGCGTTGCAGAAGCGGCTGCGGACGGCGCACCCAGCGGCGCAGGGTCTTCAGTAGGAACAGGGGCTTGCGGCAGCGCTCGTGGTCGCGGAGCGTAATGCACTTCTCGGCGGCAGGTCCGCGTCGCAGGTCCCACGGCCGCACTCGTCGAGGCAGAACCCGCCCGCCGGTCGAAGGGGTGGTCGTAGAGGTTCAACACACGGTGCAGCTTGGTGATGGCCGGCGTTGGTGCCGGCCTTCCACGCCTTGGCGACCGGTGAGGACCGGAGAAAGTCGCCCGGGACGATGACGCAGGTCCAGTCGCGGGTCTGCGTCATCGAACCCGATGCGCCCCGCCCCGTTGTGGGTCCAGGGCCTCGAATCCCCGCTCGGGCACTAGCTCGTTTTTTGCTGGTACTTTCGGAGCAGGGTGATTTCCTTCTGCTGGTTACGTTTCATGGCGCCGGCCAACTCCACCACCTCGTCGCGGTTGCTCTGATCGAGCACGCCGTCGATCATGTGAATCCCGCCGAGATGGTGGTTGACCATCAGTTCCAGGAAGATCCGGTCGACCCCGCTGCCTTTGGCTTCGCGGAGCTGGGCGATCTGCTCGTTCGTTGCCATACCCGGCATCAGGCCGTCCGCGCCGACCTGGACGCCGTCCGGCATCCAGGCCATGCCGGGCTGGCTGCCCGTGGGCATCAGCCGCCACTCCTGCAACCACCGTTGCATCTGCCCGATCTGGTTCTGCTGGGTCAGCGCCATGTCGTACGCCATCTGCCGGATCTCCGGGGTCGGGGAGTCCGCATAGGCGATCATCGCCATTTCCACGGCCTGCGCGTGGTGACGCGACATGTCCCGGGCGAAACCCGCCTCGGCCGAGGTGTCGCCCGGCGTACGCACCGGCGGCGAAAACACCCCCGCCCCGTAGCCGAGTACGA
Organism: Micromonospora sp. NPDC048830; assembly: GCF_043198215.1. Lineage (NCBI taxonomy): Bacteria > Bacillati > Actinomycetota > Actinomycetes > Micromonosporales > Micromonosporaceae > Micromonospora > Micromonospora sp. NPDC048830. Next base: position 224,629 of record NZ_JBICUP010000006.1, on the reverse strand, counting down.
AGATGGCGACGGCGGCCAAAGCCAGGAGCGGCGCTCTGTACGCGGCGAATCGCGACCTGACGGCGAAGTCTTCCTCCGCCCTGTCCTCAACCTCCGTTGCGACCGTCATGTCAGTTGCCCATCGAGGCCGGCATGTCGCGGGGCGTGGTGCCGGTGCCGGTGGTGTAGTTGCCCGACGAGCAGGGCACGCCCGGCTCCTGCGAGGCGTTCTGGGCAAGGGTAGTGGCGAACTCCTCGATCCGCGGGTCGTCAGCGTTGTCAACCTTCAGCTGGTAACCCCATGCCTGTAGCGAGATTGGCTTGTCCAGCCCCTCGTACGGGCTCATCAGCATGAAGTCCTTGCCCCGTACGAGGCTGGCCAGCTTCTCGACCTGGTCGTTCGGCAGGTCGGGCCGGTAGGTGATCCACACCGCGCCGTGTTCGAGGCTGTGCACCGCGTGCTCGTTCGCGATCGGGGCGTTGTACACGTCGCCGAGGCAGCGCTGCCAGGTGGCGTTGTGCGGGCCGGCCACCGGCGGGAGGATGTCGTACTTGATCGGGCCCTGCTGGTGGTTGCCGCCCTGGGTGAGCTCCTTGTTCTTCTCGCGGTAGTTCACGATGCCCGCGATGTCGGCGGCCCGGTCCTCCCACGGCTTCGAGCCCTGGAACGCGGCCCACGCGCCGTAGCCGATGATCGCCGCGGCGAGCACGCCGACCGCGGTGAACAGGGCGATCGGACCCCAGGAACGGCCCTGGCTGACCTTGACCGGGGCGATCGGCTTGCGGGGGCCCTTGCCGCCGCCCGAGCGGCCCGCGCCGCCCTTCGGCTTGCCCGCCCCGGCCGTGGCGTCGGACGCCGGCCGGCCCGCCGCCGGCTTCTTGCCGGTGGTGACCACGGTCGGACGGCGCTCCGGGCCGCCCGGGGTGCTGATGCTCATCGTGCCTCGTCAGGTAGCTCGGTCAAAGGACGGTGGCGGGCCGGGATCACAGGAACCTCCGGGCCGGCCGGGGGGCTCCGGCCGCTGCAGGGTCGCCGCCGGACGCCCGAGTCTACCCCCGTTAGCATGGATCAGTGACTCCCGCAGAACTCGCCGAGGTCGTCCTCTCCGCAGCCCACGCCGTCTTCGCCGACCGGGGCCTGGACCGCTCCGCCCTCCCGGAGCGCACCGCCGTGGAGCGACCGCGCAACCCCGAGCACGGGGACTACGCCTCGACGCTCGCCCTCCAGCTGAGCAAGAAGGTGGGCGTACCCCCGCGGGAGTTGGCCGCCGCGCTGGCCGAGCAGCTCGGCCGGGCCGTCGGGATCAAGTCGGTGGAGATCGCCGGCCCCGGCTTCCTCAACATCCGCCTGGACGCGGCCGCCGCGGGCCAGCTGGCCCGGTCGATCGTCGAGGCCGGCCCGGCGTACGGCCGCAGCGCCGCGCTCGCCGGCCTGAAGATCAACCTGGAGTTCGTCTCCGCCAACCCGACCGGGCCCGTGCACATCGGTGGAGTTCGCTGGGCCGCCGTGGGCGACGCGCTCGCCCGGCTGCTGCGCGCCACCGGCGCGGACGTCGGCACGGAGTACTACTTCAACGACGCCGGCTCCCAGATCGACCGGTTCGCCCGCTCGCTGCTCGCCGCCGCGCGGGGCGAGCCGACCCCCGAGGACGGGTACGCGGGTGCGTACATCACGGAGATCGCCGCGGCGGTCCAGGCCGGCCGGCCGGACGTGCTGGGCCTCGGCGACGACGCCGCCCAGGAGGTGTTCCGGGTCGAGGGCGTGGAGCTGATGTTCGCCGAGATCAGGTCCTCGCTGCGCGACTTCGGGGTGGAGTTCGACACCTACTTCAACGAGAAGGACCTGCACGCGCGGGGCGAGCTGGACCAGGCCCTCCAGCGGCTGCGTGAGCAGGGCCACACCTACGAGTCCGAGGGTGCGACCTGGCTGCGCACCACCGACTTCGGCGACGACAAGGACCGGGTGCTGCGCAAGTCCAACGGCGAGTGGACGTACTTCGCCGCGGACTGCGCGTACTACCTCGACAAGCGTGAGCGCGGCTTCGAGCGCGTGGTGATCATGCTGGGCGCGGACCACCACGGCTACGTCGGCCGGATGAGGGCGATGGCCGCCTGCTTCGGCGACGACCCGGACCGCAACCTGGAGATCCTCATCGGTCAGCTGGTCAACCTGGTCCGCGACGGCGCCCCGCTGCGGATGAGCAAGCGCGCCGGCACCGTGGTTACCCTTGAGGACCTGGTCGACGCGATCGGCGTCGACGCCGCCCGGTACGCGCTGGCCCGCTACTCCAGCGACTCCCCGATCGACATCGACGTCGAGCTGTGGACCCGGGCCACCCGCGACAACCCGGTCTACTACGTGCAGTACGTGGCGGCCCGCACGGCCAGCGTGGGCCGCAACGCCGCCGAGGTGGGGCTGACCCGGGGCGCGGGCGACGACTTCCGCCCCGACCTGCTCGACCACGAGAAGGAGAACGAGCTGCTCAAGGCGCTCGCCGAGTTCCCGACCGTGGTGGCGACCGCCGCCGAGCTGCGTGAGCCGCACCGGGTGGCCCGCTACCTGGAGGAGCTGTCCGGGGCGTACCACCGGTTCTACGACAACTGCCGGATCCTGCCGCGCGGCGACGAGGAGGTCACCGACCTGCACCGGGCCCGGCTCTGGCTCAACGACGCCACCCGTACGGTGATCGCCAACGGCCTGCACCTGCTGGGCGTCTCCGCACCCGAGAGGATGTGACGGCGATATGCGAGCGCGAGGAGTGAGCTTGCGAGCCCCGCAGTCGCGAAGCGGAGGTCAGTTCGTGCGAGCGCGAGAAGTGAGCTTGCGAGCCCCGCAGCCGCGAAGCGGAGGTCGGTGATGCGCGCGCACGAGGCCGGGGCGCTGCACGGCGACCTCGGCAACCGGGGGCCGGCGTGGCTGCGTACGCCGGTCGACGTCAACGCCCTGGTGCCGCAGCTGTGGCCCCGCAACGTCGCCCGGGCCGCCGACGGCGCGCTCGCCGTCGCGGGGCTCGGCGTCCGCGAGCTCGCGGACGGGTTCGGCACCCCGGTGTACGTCCTCGACGAGGACGACCTGCGGGCGCGCTGCCGCGAGTTCCGCGCGGCCTTCGCCGACGCCGACGTCTACTACGCCGGCAAGGCGTTCCTGTGCCGGGCGGTCGTGCGGATGATCGCCGAGGAGGGCATGCACCTCGACGTCTGCACCGGCGGCGAGCTGGCCGTCGCGCTGGCGGCCGGGATGCCGCCGGAGCGGATCGGGTTCCACGGCAACAACAAGTCCGTGGCCGAGCTGGGCCGGGCGCTGGACGCCGGGGTCGGGCGGATCATCCTCGACTCGTTCGACGAGATCGACCGGCTCACCGCGCTGGCCCGTGAGCGGGGGGTACGCCCCGGCGTGCTGATCCGGGTCACCGTCGGCGTGGAGGCGCACACCCACGAGTTCATCGCCACCGCCCACGAGGACCAGAAGTTCGGCTTCTCCCTGGCCGGTGGGGCGGCGATCGCCGCCGCGCTGCGGGTCCTCGACGAGGGCGTGCTGGACCTGCGCGGCCTGCACTCGCACATCGGCTCGCAGATCTTCGACGCCAGCGGCTTCGAGGTCTCCGCCCGCCGGGTGCTCGGCCTGCAGGCGCAGATCCGTGACGCGCGCGGCGTGGAGCTGCCCGAGCTGGACCTGGGCGGCGGCTTCGGCATCGCGTACACCACCCAGGACGATCCGGCCGCCCCGCACGAGCTGGCCAAGCGGATGCGCAAGATCGTCGAGGGGGAGTGCCAGGCCGAGCGGCTGGCCGTGCCGCACCTGTCCATCGAGCCGGGCCGGGCCATCGTCGGCCCCGCCGTGTTCACGCTGTACGAGGTCGGCACGGTCAAGTCCGTGCCCCTGGGCACTGGCATCGACGGAGCGGATGGGCGTCGTTCTTATGTGAGCGTGGACGGCGGGATGAGCGACAACATCCGCACCGCCCTCTACGACGCGTCGTACTCGGCGACGCTGGCCTCCCGGGCCTCGGCGGCGGAGCCGATGCTCGCCCGCGTGGTGGGAAAGCATTGTGAGTCCGGGGACATCGTGGTGAAGGATGAATTCCTGCCCGCGGACGTGCAGCCCGGAGATCTTCTCGCGGTGCCCGGCACCGGCGCCTACTGCCGGAGCATGGCCAGCAACTACAACCACGTGCCCCGGCCCCCGGTGGTCGCGGTGCGCGACGGTCGAGCGCGGCTGATCGTCCGGCGGGAGACGGAAGAAGACCTGCTCGCATTGGATGTCGGATGACCTCACCTGTTCGCTTGGCGCTGCTCGGCTGCGGCACGGTCGGCAGCGAGGTGGTACGGCTGCTGCACGAGCAGTCGGCCGACCTCGCCGCCCGGATCGGCGCCCCGTTGGAGATCGCCGGGATCGCCGTCCGCCGGCTCGGCCGGGACCGTGGCGACCTGCCGGTCGACGAGGCCCTGTTCACCACCGACGCGCTCGGCCTGATCAAGCGGGACGACGTCGACGTGGTGATCGAGGTCGTCGGCGGGATCGAGCCGGCCCGTAGCTGGCTGGTCGAGGCGCTGCGCGCCGGAAAGAGCGTGGTCACGGCCAACAAGGCGCTGCTCGCCGAGGATGGCGCCGCGCTGCACGACGCCGCCGCCGAGGGCGGGGCGGACCTCTACTACGAGGCGTCGGTCGCGGGGGCCATCCCGCTGCTGCGCCCGCTGCGCGACTCGCTGCACGGCGACCGGGTCAACCGGGTCACCGGCATCGTCAACGGCACCACCAACTTCATCCTCTCCGCCATGGACGCCACCGGCGCCGGCTTCGCCGAGGCGCTGGAGGAGGCCACCGCGCTCGGGTACGCGGAGGCGGACCCGACGGCCGACGTGGAGGGCTTCGACGCGGCGGCCAAGGCGGCCATCCTCGCCTCCCTGGCGTTCCACACCCGGGTCACCGCGGCGGACGTGCACCGCGAGGGGATCACCGAGGTCACCGCCGCCGACGTGGCCAGCGCCCGGGCGATGGACTGCACCATCAAGCTGCTCTGCATCGCCGCCCGGAGCCGGGACGCCGCCGGGCGGGAGACCGTCAACGTCCGGGTGCACCCGGCGATGATCCCGCGGACCCACCCGCTGGCCAGCGTCGGCGACGCGTTCAACGCGGTCTTCGTCGAGGCCGAGGCGGCCGGGCAGCTGATGTTCTACGGCCGGGGCGCGGGCGGCGCGCCGACCGCCAGCGCCGTGCTCGGCGACGTGGTGGCGGTGGCCCGCAACCGGCTCGCGGGCGTACGCGCGCCCAGCGAGTCGGCGTACGCGGACCTGGCGGTGCGGCCCATGGGGGAGGCGCTGACCCGCTACCACATCAGCCTCGACGTGGCCGACCGTCCCGGTGTGCTGGCGGCGGTGGCCGGGGTGTTCGCCCGGCACGACGTGTCGATCGCCACCGTCCGGCAGGGCTCGGCGGGCGTCGGCTCGACGGGCTCCGGCCCGGCCGGCTCGGGCGAGGACGCCGAGCTGGTCATCGTCACCCACGTGGCGCCCGACGCCGCCCTCGCCGCCACCGTCGGGGAGCTGCGCGGGCTCGACATCGTGCGCTCGGTGACGAGCGTGCTGCGGGTCGAGGGCGGGGCGTAGCCTTCCGTCCCGCCTGATGGTTAAACGAGGGTGTGCCGGCGGCCGGCCGGGGAGGCTGGTCCACGCTGGGTAAGGCCCCGACGTGACCGGGGCGGGCGAGGCGAGGAGAGCGACATGTGGCGGGGCCTGATCGAGACGTACCGTAACCGGCTGCCAGTCACCGACGCCACCCCCGTCGTCACGCTGCACGAGGGGAACACCCCGCTGCTGCCCGCGCCGGTGCTCTCCGCCCGGCTCGGCTGCGACGTCTACCTGAAGGTCGAGGGCGCCAACCCGACCGGCTCGTTCAAGGACCGGGGCATGACGGTCGCCGTCTCCAAGGCGGTCGAGGCCGGCAACAAGGCGATCATCTGCGCGTCGACCGGCAACACGAGCGCCTCCGCCGCGGCGTACGCGGCCCGGGCCGGGATCACCTGCGCCGTCCTGGTGCCGCAGGGCAAGATCGCCCTCGGCAAGCTGGCCCAGGCGCTGGTGCACGGCGCGAAGCTGCTCCAGGTCAACGGCAACTTCGACGACTGCCTCGCGCTGGCGGGCAAGCTCGCCCAGGACTACCCGGTCGCGCTGGTCAACTCGGTCAACATCGACCGGCTGCACGGGCAGAAGACGGCCGCGTTCGAGATCGTCGAGGCGCTCGGCGACGCGCCGGACATCCACTGCCTGCCGGTCGGCAACGCGGGCAACATCTCGGCGTACTGGCTGGGCTACGGCGAGGACCTGCGCGCCGGCAACGCCACCCGCGCCCCGAAGATGTACGGCTTCCAGGCGGCCGGGGCGGCGCCCATCGTCACCGGACGGGTGGTGCCCGAGCCGTCCACGATCGCCACCGCGATCCGCATCGGTAACCCGGCGAGCTGGACGAAGGCGCTCGACGCCCGGGACGCCTCCGGCGGGCTGATCGCCGCCGTCACCGACCGGGAGATCCTGGCCGCGTACCGGCTGCTCGCCCGGGAGGTCGGGGTCTTCGTCGAGCTGGGCAGCGCGGCCAGCGTCGCCGGCCTGCTCCAGCAGGCCGCGGCGGGCCGGGTCCCGTCCGGCGCCACGGTCGTCTGCACCGTCACCGGGCACGGGCTGAAGGACCCGGAGTGGGCCATCTCCACCGCCCCGGCCCCGGTCACCATCGCCAACGACCCCCTGGCCGCCGCCCGCTCGCTCGACCTGGCCTGAGGCGCCCCGGCTCACGATTTGGCGCCTGCGGCCCCTCGGCTCACGACTTGGCGCCTGCGGCACCCTCGGCTCACGATCGGGCGCTCGACCTGGCGCCTGCGGCACCTTCGGCTCACGCGCCGCCTCGATTCCGCCGAAGACGGAGACGGGGCGGCGCGGCCCGTCGACGGCGGAGATTATCGGTCCGGCACACTTTCCATACCGAGCTGTCCGCCTTTCTCCAGGAGTGAGCCACGCCGATGTCGCTGCTCGCCAGATCAAGCCTCGCCAATCGAGGGCTCGTCGCCCTCGTCGCGGTGGTCGTGACGCTGTTCGGGGCGTTCGCCGTACCGTCGCTCAAGCAGCAACTCCTGCCGTCGCTGGAGTTCCCGGGCGCGTTCATCGTCGCGGTCTACCCCGGTGCCGGGCCCGAGATCGTCGAGTCGCAGGTCACCGAGCCGATCGAGAACAGCCTCCAGGGCCTGCCCGGCCTGGAGGCGATGACCTCGACATCCCGCGAGGGCTCCACGGTCGTCCAGGTGCAGTACGAGTTCGGCACCGACCTCGACACCGTGGTCAACAAGATGGAGACCGCGCTCAGCCGGATCGACAGCCAGCTCCCCGAGGGCGTCGACCCGCAGATCCTCACCGGCACCACCGACGACCTGCCCGCCGTGGTGATCGCGGCGGCCGGCGGCGGCGACGAGCGGGCCCTGGCCGAGAAGCTGCGCAAGACCGTCGTGCCGGAGCTGGAGGCGATCGACGGGGTTCGCACGGTCGCGGTGACCGGCACCCGGGACGAGGTCGTCACGATCACCCCCGACCCGGCGAAGCTGGCCGCCGCGCGGCTCGCGCCGACCGCGATCGGCACCGCGCTGAAGACGAACGGCGTGGCCGTTCCGGCCGGCGCCGTGACCGACGGCTCGCGCTCGCTCACCGTCCAGGTCGGCACGCCGATCGCCTCGATCGACGACCTCCGGGGCATCGTCCTGGCCCCGACCGCGCCGAAGGCCGCGCCGGTGCGGCTCGGCGACGTGGCGACCGTCGAGCAGCAGCTCGCCCCGGCGACGTCGTTCACCCGGACCAACGGCAAGGACAGCCTCGGCATCGCCGTCACGGCCGCCCCGGACGGCAACGCCGTCGAGATCTCCCACGAGATCCGCGACCGGCTCGCCGACCTGGAGGCCGGCGTCGGCGCGGACCTGACCGTCGTGTTCGACCAGGCGCCGTTCGTGGAGAAGTCCATCGAGAGCCTGACCACCGAGGGTCTGCTCGGCCTGGTCATGGCGGTCGTGGTGATCCTGGTCTTCCTGCTGTCGATCCGTTCCACCGTGGTCACCGCCGTCTCCATCCCGCTGTCGGTGCTGGTGGCCCTGATTGCGCTCTGGATCGGCGACTACTCGCTCAACCTGCTCACCCTGGGCGCGCTGACCATCGCGGTCGGCCGGGTCGTCGACGACTCGATCGTGGTGCTGGAGAACATCAAGCGCCATCTGGAGTACGGCGAGCCGAAGCGGGACGCGATCATCACCGCCGTACGCGAGGTGGCCGGCGCCGTCACCGCCTCGACGCTCACCACGGTCGCCGTCTTCGCCCCGATCGCGCTCGTCGGCGGCTTCGTCGGGCAGCTCTTCGCGCCGTTCGCGATCACGGTGACGGTGGCCCTGCTCGCCTCGCTGCTGGTCTCGTTGACGGTGATCCCGGTGCTGGCGTACTGGTTCCTGCGGCCGAAGCCGGCCGGCGCCGACGACGCCGCGGTGCGGCGGGCGGCCGAGGAGAAGGAGCTGCGCAGCCCGTTGCAGCGGGCGTACCTGCCGGCGATCGGCTTCGCCATCCGGTCCCGCGGGACCCGATGGATCACCCTGGCGCTGGGCCTGCTCGTGCTGCTGGGCACGTTCGGCCTGTCCAGCGCGCTGAAGACCAACTTCCTGGACGACTCCGGCCAGGACACCCTGACGATCACCCAGGAGCTGCCGCCCGGCTCCGGCCTGGCGGCCACCGACCAGGCGGCCCGCCGGGTCGAGGCGGTGCTGGAGCGGACCGAGGGCGTCGCGACGTACCAGGTGACCGCCGGCGGCAACGACCAGCCCTGGGCGGGCGGCGGGGGCAACGACTCCGCCACCTTCTCCGTGACCCTCGACGGTGACACGGACGCCGCCGAGGCGAGGCGGACGCTGCGCCGGGAGTTCGACGCGCTCGGCGCCGACGCCGGCGAGATCAGCTTCGGCGCCGGCGAGGGCGGCGCCTCGGCCAACCGGCTGGAGGTGGTCGTCGAGGCCGCCGACCAGGAGGCGCTGGCCCGGGCGGCCGAGCAGGCGCGGGCCGCGATGGCGGACCTCGCCGACGTCGAGGACGTCTCGACGAGCCTGGCCGAGCGGGTGCCGCGGGTCGACGTCACGGTGGACCGGCTGGCCGCGGCCCGGGTCGGGCTCAGCGAGGCGGCCGTCGGGCAGTTGGTCGCCCAGTTGTACCGGGGCACCCCGCTGGGGCAGGTGAGCGTGGACGGCGTCCAGCAGGACGTGGTGCTGCGCGGCGCGGGCCAGCCGCCGACGACGGTGGACGAGTTGCGCGCCCTGCCGGTCGGCCCGGTGAAGCTGGACGACATCGCCGACGTCACCCAGGCCGAGGGGCCGCAGGAGGTGACCCGGATCGACGGTGAGCGCAGCGTCTCGGTCACCGGCACGGCGACCGGCGCCAACCTCGGCGCGACCACCCAGGAGCTGCAGAAGAAGCTGGACGCCATCGACGTGCCGGGGGCGACGCTGCGGATCGGCGGCGTCAGCGCCGACCAGGAGGAGGCGTTCGCGGACCTCGGCCTCGCCGTGCTGGCCGCGATCGCGATCGTCTTCCTGATCATGGTGGCGACGTTCCGCAGCCTGACCCAGGCGCTGATCCTGCTGGTCAGCATCCCGTTCGCGGCGACCGGCGCGATCGGCCTGCTGCTGGCCACCGGCACCCCGCTGGGCGTGCCGGCGCTGATCGGCGTGCTCATGCTGGTCGGCATCGTGGTGACCAACGCGATCGTGCTGCTGGATCTGATCAACCAGTACCGGGCGCAGGGCATGGGGGTCCGGGAGGCGGTGGTCGAGGGTGGCCGGCGGCGGCTGCGGCCGATCCTGATGACGGCCGTCGCCACGATCTTCGCGCTGCTGCCGATGGCGTTCGGCCTCACCGGCGAGGGTGGCTTCATCTCCAAGCCGCTGGCGATCGTGGTGATCGGCGGCCTGATCTCCTCCACCCTGCTCACGCTGGTGCTCGTCCCGACGCTCTACGCCATGGTCGAGTTCACGAAGGAGTCGCTGCGGGCCCGGCGCGCGCGGCGGCGTACCGGGGGGTCGACCCCGGAGCCGGCGGCGGACGGCGGCGGGGCGACGGACGACCCGGCCGAGCCCGTGCCGGCCGGTGCGGCGGCCTCGGCCCGGACCACCCCCTCCGGGGCGCTGGTCGACGGCACCGACCAGTTCGAGGTGCTCCGGCTGCCGAGGAGCCGGCAGTCGCCGCTGCCGCCGACCGAGTAGCCGACGCGTACCGCTGACGCCCCCGCCGGGACCCGGCGGGGGCGTCTCCGGCTTCCGCCGCAACGACGGCCACGGCCTTCTGCCGCAACGACGGCCACTGCGGGCGCCGCCCCTGAGTCACGCCGGGTAGGGTTGCCGGACGTGTCGCCCACCCTCTCGGTCCTGGTCCGCAACCGGAACTTCCGCAACCTCTTCCTGGCCGAACTGGTGGTCTTCGGCGCCGACTGGTTCGTCATGGTGCCGCTGCTGGTGCTGCTGCCGAAGCTGACCGGCAGCGGCATCTGGGGGGCCCTGGTGCTCGCCGTGGACACCGGCGTGGTGGCGCTGCTGCTGCCGTTCACGGGGACGGTCGCCGACCGGTTCGACCGCCGGAAGGTCATGATCGCGGCCAACGTCGCGGCCCTGCTCGGCGTGCTGCTGCTGCTCGGCGTGCGGGGCGCCGGAACGGCGTGGCTGGCCATGGTGGCGATCGCCGTGGTGGCGGTGGCGAAGGCGTTCTACTCCCCGGCCGCGCAGGCCGCCCTGCCCAACGTGCTCGACCCGGACGAGTTGGCCGCCGGCAACGCCGTCGCCGGCTCGGCCTGGGGCACCATGACCATCGTCGGCGCCTCGCTCGGCGGCGTGCTGAGCGCCGCCGCCGGCCCGTACGCCGCCTTCTGGGTGGCCGCCGCGGGCCTGGCGCTGGCCGCCGGCCTGGCGGCGCTGATCCGCCGGCCGTTGCAGGCACCCCGGGACGCCGCCGTGCCGGCCCAGCGGACCTGGGCGGCGATCGGGGAGGCACTCCGCTACATCGGGCACCGCCCGCGCGTGCTGGGGCTGGTCACGGTGAAGTCGGCGGTGGGCCTCGGCAACGGGGTGCTCACCGTCTTCCCCCTGCTCGCCGGCCTGTACGGGGTGGGTCCGATCGGCACGGGCCTGCTCTTCGCCGTACGCGGGGCGGGGGCGCTGGTCGGCCCGATCCTGATGCGTCGGGTGCTGACCAACCGGGCCTGGCTGCTGACCGGCCTGGCCCTGTCCATGTCGCTGTACGGGCTGGCGTACGTGGGCGTCTCGGTGGCCCGCTGGTTCCCGCTGGTGCTGGCGCTGGTCTTCGTGGCGCACTTCGCGGGCGGCAGCAACTGGGTGATGTCCAACTTCGCCCTCCAGGGCGAGGTGCCGGACCGGCTGCGCGGACGGGTCTTCGCCACCGACATGATGCTGGCGACGCTCGCCATCTCGGTCAGCCAGCTGGTGGTGGCCGGGGTCGTCGACATCGTCGACGAGCGGGTGGTGCTGGCCGGCTGCGGCCTGGTCACCGTGGTCTACGCGGTCGGCTGGCGGATCGCCACCCGTCGGCTGTCGCTGACCGACCCGGCCGACGAGCCCACCCCGGCCCCGGAGGCAGCTACCCGCTGACCGCCCTCCCGCGTTCCGCCCTCCCGCGTCCCGCCCTCCCGCGTTCCGCCCTCGCGTCCCCGGTGATCAAGAGGTTTGCGTCGCCGTGGAGATCAACGCCGACGCATTTCTCTTGATCACCGCGGACGGGCGGCCGGCGGGGGGCGGGGGCCGACGGGCGGCGGCGGGGGCCGACGGGCGGCGGCGGGGGCCGGCGGGCGGCCGGCTGGCGGCGGGCCAGGGGGCAGGGGGCAGGGACGGGCGGTCAGCGGGGGGTGGACGGCTGTCTGCCGGCGACCGCCGCGGCGAACAGCAGGGCCAGCCCGACCGCACCGAACACGATGCTCAGCAGGCCGATCGCCGTGCCCAGCCCGGTGAGCGTGGAGAACGACACCGCTCCCGACCGGTAGAGGTGGGGCATGGCGAACACCCCGGTCAGGTCGACCAGGACGCCGAGGAACGACGCCAGCACCCCGAAGACCAGCATCGCCACGCACCTGCCGGGCAGCCGCTTGCGCGCCATCAGGGTCACCACCAGCCCGACCACCAGCACCAGCAGGATGGGCAGGCGCAGGGACGCCTGCACGAATGAATTGTTCAGGATCTCCACCGTGGTCCTCCCGCATGATCGTCGGCGGCCAGGTTAGTTCAGATGATCGGATCCCACCGACCGGGCGAACGTCTGTCGGTCCGGCGGCCTAGCATGAGCCCGTGCCGACGACATTCGTAACTGGGCCGGTGCGGGTCCGGGTTCCCGCCACGAGCGCGAACCTCGGGCCGGGTTTCGACGCGCTGGGGCTGGCGCTCGGACTGTACGACGACGTGGCGGCCGAGGTGGTGCCCGACGGTGTCCGGGTGACGGTGACCGGGCAGGGCGCCGGGGAGCTGCCCGGCGACGAGCGGCACCTGGTCGCCCGCGCCATGCGGGCCACGTTCGAGGCGCTCGGGGCCCAGCCGCCGGGCTTCGCCGTCGAGTGCGTCAACCGGATCCCGCAGGCCCGGGGGCTGGGCTCGTCGTCGGCCGCGATCGTCGCCGGCGTCCAGTTGGCGCGGGCCCTGGTCACCGACGGGTCGAGCCAGCTCGACGAGGCGGCGGCACTGCGGCTGGCGGCCGACATCGAGGGTCACCCCGACAACGTCGCGCCCTGCCTGCTCGGCGGCTTCACCGTCGCCTGGACGGAGCCGTCCGGTGCCCGGGCGGTCTCGCTGCCCGTCGCCGAGGCCGTACGGCCGACGGTGTTCGTGCCCGAGCAGCGCGGCCTGACGGCCGCCGCCCGGGCCGCGCTGCCCGCGACCGTGCCGCACGCCGACGCCGCGCTGAACGCCGGCCGGGCCGCGCTGCTGGTGCACGCCCTCACCGCCGCGCCGGCGCTGCTGCTGCCGGCCACGGTCGACCGGCTGCACCAGGACTACCGCGCCGCCGGCATGCCCGACACGGCGGCGCTGGTCGACGCGCTGCGTGCGGCCGGTGTGGCGGCGGTGGTCAGTGGGGCGGGCCCGACGGTCCTGGCGCTGGCCGAGCCGCCGGAGGGCTTCTCGCCGGGAACAGGTTGGCAGACCTGGCGGTTGGGTATAGACGTGCACGGGGCGCGGGTCGCCAGGGGTAGACTTGGACACGCCGAGCGGGATCCTGTTGCCGCAGGTCGGAAGAGTTGATTACGCTCTAGACCTAGCACAGCCGCGAAGCATGCGATCTTCCTGCGGGTCGGCGCACCCCCGAAGCTATCGGCGGTCAGCCCGTCACCCCTGCCAAAGGCTCACGCCGCACCGCAGTTTCCACAGGTCGCCGCAGACGGCGAGACCTGCTCACCGAGGTTGGTGAGTCGGGAAACCGACCGGCTGCTGTGTCACAGACTCCCGCGACGCGTCATGCGAGGCGGGTGCACCGAGGCCGCCCGGCCACCTGCTTGTCGACTCCGGGCAGTCCCGGCCTATCGAGGGAAGGAATCCATTGAGCGACACCACCGACGTGACGTCGGATGTTTCCAACGTCGCTGGCCAAGCCACCGCCGCCCCCGCCCGCCGTCGGCGTAGCGGCACCGGTCTGTCGGCGATGCTGCTGCCGGAGCTCCAGAGCCTGGCCGCGTCGCTCGGCATCTCTGGCACGGCTCGCATGCGTAAGGGCGAGCTGATCAGCGCGATCTCCGAGCGGCAGGGCGGCGCCGCCGCCGGGACCCCTCGACCGCGGGCCGATGTCGCGGCTGCGGCCGCTCCCGTCCGGGAGGAGGTGCGCGCGGAGGTCGCCCCGTCGGGTGCCGAGCGCACTGCCGAGCCGGCGGCCCCGACCGAGGGTCGGACCCGGGCCCGGCGTAGCCGGGCGACCGCCGCCGCGGCTGAGACCCGGGCCGCCGAGGCCGAGAACCGGCCGGCCGAGACCCGTGTCGAGGAGGCCGCACCCGCCGCCGAGCCCGCCGAGCGGGCCGAGCGCGGCGAGGGCCGCCGGGAGCGCGGCGAGGGCCGGGGCACCCGGGACCAGGCCGAGCGGGCCGAGCGTGCCGACCGGGCTGAGCGCGGCGAGCGGGCTGAGCGCGGCGAGCGGGCCGAGCGGGCCGAGCGCGGCGAGCGGGCTGAGCGCGGCGAGCGGGCCGAGCGCGGCGAGCGGGCCGAGCGTGCCGACCGGACTGAGCGCGGCGAGCGTGTCGACCGCGGCGAGCGGGCTGAGCGTGCCGACCGGGGCGAGCGGGCTGAGCGTGCCGACCGGGGCGAGCGGGGCGAGCGGGCCGAGCGCGGTGACCGCAACGACCGTGGCCAGCGCGTCGAGCGCGACACCGACAACGACGAGGACGGCGAGGGCGGCGGCCGGCGCGGCCGGCGCAGCCGGTTCCGGGACCGCCGGCGCGGCCGGGGCGAGCGCGCCGAGGGCGGCGAGGGCGCCCGCGAGCCGCAGGTCGGCGAGGACGACGTCCTCGTCCCCGTGGCCGGCATCATCGACGTGCTCGACAACTACGCGTTCGTCCGGACCACCGGCTACCTGGCCGGCCCGAACGACGTCTACGTGTCGATGTCCCAGATCAAGAAGTACGGCCTGCGCCGCGGTGACGCGATCACCGGCGCGGTGCGCGCGGCCCGCGAGGGCGAGCAGCGGCGGGACAAGTACAACCCGCTGGTCCGGCTGGACACCATCAACGGGATGGAGCCGGAGGAGGCGCGGCGCCGGCCGGAGTTCTACAAGCTCACCCCGCTGTACCCGCAGGAGCGGCTGCGGCTGGAGACCGAGCCGCACATCCTCACCACCCGGGTGATCGACCTGGTCATGCCGATCGGTAAGGGCCAGCGGGCGCTGATCGTGTCCCCGCCGAAGGCGGGCAAGACGATGGTGCTGCAGGCGCTGGCGAACGCGATCACCCGCAACAACCCGGAGTGCCACCTGATGGTGGTGCTGGTGGACGAGCGGCCGGAAGAGGTCACCGACATGCAGCGGTCGGTGAAGGGCGAGGTCATCGCGGCCACGTTCGACCGCCCGCCGCAGGACCACACGACGGTGGCGGAGCTGGCGATCGAGCGGGCGAAGCGGCTGGTCGAGCTGGGCCACGACGTGGTCGTGCTGCTCGACTCCGTGACCCGGCTCGGTCGGTCGTACAACCTGGCGGCACCGGCCTCCGGCCGGATCATGTCGGGTGGTATCGACTCCACCGCGCTCTACCCGCCGAAGCGGTTCCTGGGCGCGGCCCGCAACATCGAGAACGGCGGCTCGCTGACCATCCTCGCCACCGCGCTGGTGGAGACCGGTTCCATGGCGGACACGGTCATCTTCGAGGAGTTCAAGGGCACCGGCAACGCGGAGCTGAAGCTGGACCGGAAGATCGCCGACAAGCGGACGTTCCCCGCGGTCGACATCAACGCCTCCGGCACCCGCAAGGAGGAGGTCCTGCTCGCGCCGGAGGAGCTGGCCATCGTCCACAAGCTCCGCAAGGTCCTGCACTCGCTGGACTCGCAGGCGGCGCTGGACCTGCTGCTCGACCGGCTCAAGCAGACCCGCACCAACATCGAGTTCCTGATGCAGATCGCAAAGTCCACGCCGGGGGAGTGACCCCTCCCGGTCGGGGATCGACGAAGGGCACGGCCGTCAGCGGCCGTGCCCTTCGTCGTCCGCGCGGCCCGCCGGAGGGCGGGGCGCCGATCCGGTACGTCGACGACACGGAGTGTCCCCGGTGGGTCGGGCCGCGCCGGATCACCGGGCGCCGAGCGTCCCCGCCGGTGGAGTTTTCCTTCGGTTAAGGCGTCGCCTATTGAAACTTCTATTCATTGTCCGGTTGACTGTCGCCCATGCGTACCCGCAGATCCGCCCATCTTGCCGGCGTCCTGTTGTTGACGCCGCTGGGTGGCCGCCGAGTTCCACGCCCACGTCGACCGACTCGACCTGGCCGCCCCGGCCAGCGTGGCGGTCGGCGCCCCGGCCCGGGTCACGGCGACGCTGACCCAGCCCGGCGGCCGTACGGTGCCCGTGGCCGCCCCGGTCAGCGCGGACTGGTCCGCCTCGCCGAGCGTCCACACCGGAGGGGTCGACGGGGTGCGCCCCTGGCACGTCGCCCGCTTCGACCCGGCGACCGGCGAGCTGTCGGCGCTGCGCCCCGGCGCGACGGTCGTGCTGGCGGTGACGGTCAACGGCGTACGGGCCGAGGCCACCGTCACCCTCACCGAGGCCGCGCTCGCCCCGGCCGCCTGACCTGCGAGGAGGGCCCCGGTCCGGTGCGGCGACGCCGGACCGGGGCCCGCGTCGGAACCGGACAGGGCCCTCCGTCAGAAGTCGCCCTCGGCCACCTGGAAGACCGTCAGGCCGAGGGCGCGCCACATCCGGACCACCTGCATCCGGTCGTCGAACACCCCGACCACCCGGTAGCGGGGCCGGATCTCGCGTTCGTAGATCTCCTGCTTGACGATCGAGTCCTTGCGGGAGTCGCCGACCGCCCGCATGTGCAGGGCCAGGTAGGGCACCCGGACGTGCCGGGCCAGCCACGCCTCGGTGTCGCCCCGGGCCGAGGCGTCCCGGCCCGAGCAGAAGACCACCCCGTGCCCGGCGGCGTGCATCGCCCGGACCGCCGCGATCACCGCCTCGTTCGGCACGTCCTCGCCCACCCGCGTCATGTCGTAGGGGCTGCGGGAGACGTTCAGCGCGACGGTCCCGTCGATGTCGACCAGGACGATCTCCGGCGGGCCGCCCCGCACGTCGTGCACCCGGGCCGGGCCGCCGGGGGTGACCTCCGGCACCGGCAGCGGCAGCGGCCGGCCGGCCAGGTAGCGGTCGTGCAGCCGCCGGATAGCCTCCTCGCCCACCCGGTCGGCCTCCGGCCGCGCGGCGTCCCGGCGCAGGCACTCGTCCAGGGGTACGTCGGTGAAGTCGTGCACCTCGAAGTCGGCCCCGCAGTCGGCGGCGAGCCGCGCCCAGTCCCGCAGCGTCCGGGCGCGTAGGTTGGTGTCGTCCACGCAGACGCTGACCCGGCCCCGCAGCAGCGCCTCCACCTGCGCCCGCTGCGCCCGGGTGACCTGGGCCTCCGCCCACTGGGTGAACAGCCGCTCGCCGTGCAGCATCCGGCGCAGGTCGTCGCGGTTCACCCGGACGACCGAGGGCTGGAGGGTACGGGCGAAGGTGGTCTTGCCCGAGGCGGGCAGTCCCCGGGTGGCGATCAGCCGGGGCGGTCTCCGCGTCCCGGTCGGTTTCTCGGGCGAACCGGACACCAGACCACGGTACGCCGGGGCGCGGCCGGGTCACGGGCGACGGGGGAATGTGCCCCCGGCCGGGCGGGAATGCAGGGGGGCGCGGGTGCGTTGACGAGGCCGGACCCGCTGTGCGGCCCGCCTGACGGGTCGGCTCCCGCCCATGGCACACTGGTCAATCGGCCACTGGTTCCGGTTCACGCCCGAGCCCGGCGCGCGCGCCCCGCGCGGCCGGCCGTACGGCGACCCGGCGACCACCGACGAGAGGACCGAGGCGACATGAAAGCCAACATCCACCCGGAGTACGTGACCACCGAGGTCACCTGCTCCTGCGGCAACTCCTTCACGACCCGCAGCACCGCCAAGGGCGGCTCGATCCACGTCGAGACCTGCAGCGCCTGCCACCCGTTCTACACCGGTAAGCAGCGCGTCCTCGACACCGCGGGCCGGGTCGCGAAGTTCCAGCAGAAGTACGCCAAGGTTCAGGCCAAGAAGGCCAAGTAACTGCGTGTTCGGCGCCCGCGTCCGGCTTCGTGCCGGGCGCGGGCGCCGTCCGTATTGCACTCTTTTCTCCGGTCGGTTGCCGGCCGTCCCCGTCGTCGAAGGAGCACCCGAGCATGAGCAGTGAGCGCCTGGCCGCCCTCCTCGACGAGCACGCCGAGCTGGAGAAGCGGCTCGCGGACCCGGCCATCCACGCCGACCAGGGCACGGCCCGCCGGGTCGGCCGCCGGTACGCGGAGCTGGTCCCGGTGCAGAAGGCGGCGGCCGAGCTGGAGCAGGCCCGCGCGGACCTGGCCGCGGCGAAGGAGTTGGCGGCCGAGGACCCGTCCTTCGCCGCCGAGGCCGAGTCGATCGCCGCCACCCTGCCGGCGCTGGAGGAACGCCTCGCCGAGCTGCTGATCCCGCGCGACCCGCACGACGCCAAGGACGTGATCGTCGAGATCAAGGCGGGCGAGGGCGGCGAGGAGTCCGCGCTGTTCGCCGGTGACCTGCTGCGGATGTACACCCGGTACGCCGAGCGCCACGGCTGGCTCACCGAGGTCATCGACGCGCAGGACTCGGACCTGGGCGGCGTCAAGGACGTCTCGCTGGCGATCAAGACCAAGGGCGTGCCGGAGGGCGGCAACGGGGTCTGGTCCCGGCTCAAGTGGGAGGGCGGCGTGCACCGGGTGCAGCGCGTCCCGGTCACCGAGTCGCAGGGCCGCATCCACACCAGCGCCGCCGGGGTGCTGGTGCTGCCCGAGGCGGAGGAGGTCGACGTCACCATCGACCCGAACGAGCTGCGCATCGACGTGTTCCGCTCGTCGGGCCCGGGTGGGCAGTCGGTGAACACCACCGACTCGGCGGTGCGGATCACCCACCTGCCGACCGGCATCGTGGTCTCCTGCCAGAACGAGAAGTCCCAGCTGCAGAACCGGGAGCAGGCGATGCGCATCCTGCGGGCCCGGCTGCTCGCCGTGGCCCAGGAGCAGGCTGACGCCGCCGCCTCGGACGCCCGCAAGGCCCAGGTGCGTACGGTGGACCGCTCCGAGCGCATCCGGACGTACAACTTCCCGCAGAACCGGATCACGGACCACCGGATCGGCTACACCGCGTACAACCTGGACCTGGCCCTGGCCGGCGAGCTGGACGGCGTCCTGGACGCCCTCGCCGAGGCCGACCGCGCCGCCCGCCTCGCCGGCGACACGGAGCTCACCCGCCGCTGACCCGGACGCGTCAAGAACGCGGGGCGGGGGCGGGGTCAGCTGGCGCGGGGGCGGATCTTGGCCCGCAGCATCTCCCGGTCGGCGACCTCGAACGCCGTGCCGAGCGCCTCGCGCAGCCCGGGACCCGTGGCGTCGACCTCCGCGAAGCCGATGCTCACGCCGACCGGCGTGCCGGGCACCAGGGTCTCCCAGTCCTCGGTGCGCACCGCCGCCTCGATCCGGCGGGCCACCTCCGCCGCGTCGGTCATGCCCGCGCCCGACAGCACCACCACGAACTCGTCGCCGCCGTAGCGGGCCACGAAGTCGCCCCGGCGCATGACCCGGTTGATCACTCCGGCGATCCGCTGCAGGACGAGGTCGCCGGAGTGGTGGCCGTGCCGGTCGTTGACCGCCTTGAAGCCGTCCAGGTCGCAGACGCCGATCACGACCCGCTCCCCGCGGGCGACCACCGCCGCGATGTAGCGCTCCAGCCGGCGGCGGTTCGGCAGCCCGGTCAGCGGGTCGGTGAGCGCCTCGCCCTCGTAGCGGGCCGCCTCGCGGCGCATCTCCTCGTGGTCGATCCGGGCGGCGATGCCCTCGATGTAGACGTCCCGCAGCCGGTCGTTGCGCTGCGCCGCCAGCCGGAACGCGTGCCGGTCGGCCCGGTGCGCCGCCGCGTGGTCGCCGGCCCGCACGTACGCGATGCTGCGCAGCCGGGCCGGCTCGGCCGCGCCGAGGGTCTCCTTGGACACCCGGGCGGCGTCCAGCAGGGTGACCGCCTGGATGGGGTTGCCGGACGCGATGGCCAGGCAGACCTGGCCGAGTTGGCGCATGTCGCGGGCCCGGGCGCTGTCCGCTCCGTAGGCGAGCAGCCGGCACGGGTCCGCGGCCGTGCCGGTCTCCACCCGGTCGCCCAGCGCCGCCCGGCGCGCGGCGGCGTAGCCGTACGCCGCGAGGCTGCTCGGGCGGAGCTCGTCGGCCCGACCGCCGCGCAGGAACCGGCTCAGGTCGGCGGCGACGTCCCGCAGCACCCGCAGGCAGCCGTCACTGTCACCGGCGTGGTCGAGGGCGACGGCGTTGCGCAGCCGGATGCCCGGGGCGGCGAACGTCTCCTCGGGGATGTCGGCGGCCAGCCCGAGCTGCCGGGCGCGCTCGATCGCGCTGAGGGCGTACCCGTGGAAGCTGAGGTACGAGTACGCCATCGCCAGGTCGTGCCAGGCCCACGCGGTGTCCCGGTCCGCCTCCCCCACGGCGTTCAGCGCCCGGGCCGCCTTGACCAGGTGGGTGACGCACCGGTCGAGGGCCCCCTGGTGGTGCGCTGCCAGCGCGGCCAGTGCGTTGAGGTGTCCGTGCAGGGACGGCTCGGCCAGGTCCCGGACGGCCGCCGACGCCTCCTCGATGGCCCGGGTGTACTCTGCGGTGCGACCGAGATTGATCAACGCGGAGAGGCGCTGCACCAGCGCGTCGGCGCGGGTGTACGGGTCGGTGGTCTCGCGCAGCACCTCGTCGAGCAGGGCGCACGCCTCGGCGGAGCGGCTCACCTCCTGCAGGGCGCGGGCCCGTCGCAGGGCGTCAACCTGGCTGTTGACCCGGTCGAGCCAGCCCACCCGCGACCTCCCTGTCGGTGTGCGGTCGGGTCGACCAGCTCGTGGCGCGACCCGGCGACGCTTCATGATTATGGCGTGGCCCCTTTCCCGCAACACCCGTCCAAAGGGTCAGAACGCCTCCGTCCCTCCGCTGTCGTGGCGCGGGCGGCCCGCGTCCTCGCGGCGGCGGGGATCGAGGCGCCGCGCGCCGAGGCCGAGCTGTTGGCCGCGTACGTGCTGGGGGTGCCCCGCGGCCGGCTCGCGCTGGCCGACGGCGTCACCCCCGACCAGCTCGACCGGTACGACGGCCTGGTCGCCCGCCGGGCGGCCCGGGAGCCGTTGCAGCACCTCACCGGCGGCGCCGCCTTCCGGCACCTGGAGCTGGCGGTCGGCCCGGGCGTCTTCGTGCCCCGGCCCGAGACCGAACTGCTCGCCGGCTGGGGGATCGACCGGGCCCGGCGGGCCGACCGTCCGCTGGTGGTGGACCTGTGCAGCGGGTCGGGGGCCATCGCGCTCTCGGTCGCCCAGGAGGCGCCCGACGCCCGGGTGGTGGCGGTGGAGCGGTCGCCGGCCGCGCTGGGGTGGCTGCGCCGCAACGCCGCCGACCGGGTGGCCGCCGGGGACCGGCCCGTGGCGGTGGTGGCCGCCGACGTCACCGACCCGGACCTGCTGGCGGAGCTCACGGGGCGGGTGGACGTGCTGCTGTGCAACCCGCCGTACGTGCCCCGCGCGGTGGCCGTACCCCCCGAGGTGGCCGCCCACGACCCCGACGAGGCGGTCTTCGGTGGGGCGGACGGGCTGACCGTGATCCGGCCGGTGCTGGCGCGCGCCGCGGAGCTGCTGCGCCCCGGCGGGGTGCTCGGCGTCGAGCACGACGACACGCACGGCGACGCGGTGCCCGCCCTGCTCGCGGCCGACGGCCGGTACGAGGCGGTCGAGGGGCACCGGGACCTGGCGGGACGGCCCCGCTTCGCCACCGCCCGCCGCCGCGCCGACGACTCCCGGGCCGCCGGCGACCGTGCCCGCGCCGCGGCGTGGCAGACTGGCTCCTCGTGATGCTCTACGACTGCCGGTCGCCGGCCGACCGGGACCGCGGTGTCGCCGCCGCGATCGAGGCGGTCAAGAACGGTGAGCTGGTCGTCCTGCCGACGGACACGGTCTACGGGATCGGCGCGGACGCCTTCACCCCGTACGCGGTGAAGGCCCTCGCGGACGCCAAGGGCGGCACCCGGCAGGCGCCGCCGGTGCTGATCGGCTCCCGGCACACCCTCGACGGGCTGACCTTCACGTTGCCCCGGGCGGCCCGCGACCTGGTCGAGGCGTTCTGGCCGGGCGCGCTGACCATCGTGATCGAGCACTCGCCGAGCCTGTCGTGGGATCTCGGCGACGACAGCGGCACGGTCGCCGTGCGGATGCCGCTGCACCCGGTGGCGCTGGAGGTGCTGCGGGAGACCGGCCCGATGGCGGTCGCCTCGGCCAACCGGATCGGCCAGCAGGCCGCGCTCACCGCCGAGCAGGCCCGGGAACAGCTCGGCTACGCCGTCCGGGCGTACCTGGAGGCCGGGCCGTGCCCGGACCCGGTGCCGAGCACGATCGTCGACGTCACCGGGGAGGTGCCCCGGGTGTTGCGCAGCGGGGCGATCGCGCTGGAGAAGCTGCGGGACGTGGTGCCGGACATCGTCGAGAGCCGGGTGGGCTGAGGTGCCGCCGTTCACCGTCCTGCACGTCTGCATGGGCAACATCTGCCGCTCACCGATGGCGGAGCGGCTGCTGGCGCTGGCCGTCCGCGAGCGGCTGGCGCGGCGCGGCCTCGCCCCGGCCGCCGCGGACGAGCTGCTGCACAGCCACAGCGCCGGCACCGGCGGCTGGCACGCGGGCGAGGAGATGAACCCCCCGGCCGCCCGGCAGGTGGTCGCGCGCGGCGGCGACGTCGCCGGGTTCGCCGCCCGCAAGCTGCGCTCCGACCTCGTCGACGCCGCCGACCTCGTGCTCACCGCCACGGCGGACCAGCAGGAGTACGTCGTGGCGCTGCGGCCCGACGCGGCGCCCCGCACCTTCGTGCTGGGCGAGTTCGGCCGGCTGCTGGGCGCCGTCGACGCCGCCGCGCTGCCGCCGGCCGCCGCCGCCCCGGACGCGGTGTACGCCCGGGGGGTGGCCCTGGTCGCCGCCGTGCACGGCGCCCGACAGGGTGCCTCCGCGCTGCACACCGACGATCTCGACGACCCGTGGGGGCGCGGCGACCAGTGCTTCGGCCGGGTCGCCGACGAGATCGAGGAGACGGTCCACCCGCTGGCCGCCGTCCTGCTGCCCTGACACCGCCGCCCGGGCGGCGGGCCGGGGCGCCGTGTCCGGTGCCGTCCCGCTTGTTCTCCCCCGCGAAATCCGTACCCCTTTCGGGAAAATCAGTCAGGTTTGGCCCGGTGCGTGGCCATTCTGGACGGGTCCGCACCTGACTGGGCTCCTACGGGGAGAGCTGATGATCCGGGTCCGTCTCGACAAGCTGTTCACCGTGCTGATCGCCGGCACACTCGCCGGCCTTGCGCTCGCGGTCGCGGCACTGCCCGCCGCGCTGGTCTTCGGGTTCGGCGCCAGCCGGCTCACCCCCGGCGGGCTGCCCGACTCGCTGCTGACACCGCCCACCGCCCAGCGGTCCACCCTCTACGCCAAGGACGGCACCACCCCCATCACCTCGTTCTACGCCGAGGACCGGGTGGACGTGCCGCTGGCCGAGGTGGCGCCGGTGATGCGCCAGGCGATGGTCGCCGCCGAGGACGTGCGGTTCTACCGGCACCACGGCGTCGACGTGCGGGGCGTGCTGCGGGCGCTCACGGTCAACACCCGCGACGGCGGAACCCGACAGGGCGCCTCCACGCTGACCATGCAGTACGTCCGCAACGTGCTCGGCACGGACCCGCGGCTCACCGAGGAGCAGCGGGCCAGCGCCACCGAGATCAGCACCGCCCGCAAGCTCAAGGAGATGCGGTACGCCCTGGCGCTGGAGCAGAAGCTGGACAAGGACGAGATCCTCGGCCACTACCTCAACATCGCGTACTTCGGTGCCGGGGCGTACGGGGTGGCCGCCGCCAGCAAGCGGTACTTCTCCAAGCCGCCGAGCGAGCTCACCCTCGCCGAGGCGAGCCTGTTGGCCGGGCTGGTCCGCTCGCCGCACACCGACGACCCGATCAACGGGGACGCCGACGCGGCGCTGGCCCGCCGGGCGTACGTGCTGGACCAGCTCGTCAAGAGCGGCCAGGTCGCGCCGGACGCGGCGGCGGCGGCCAAGGCCGAGCAGTTGGCGCTGAAGCCGAGCGCGACGCCGAACGACTGCACGGCGGTGCCCGAGAAGCACCAGGACTGGGGCTTCTTCTGCGACTGGTTCACCCGCTGGTGGAGCGAGCAGCCGGCGTTCGGCGCGAACGCGGACGAGCGGCAGCGCACCCTGCGCCGGGGCGGCTTCCGGATCGTCTCCTCGTTCGACCCCACCGTGCAGCGCAGCGCCATGGAGCAGGTGCTGCGGATCTACGACGTCGACGACCGCCGCGCGGCGCCGACCGCCGTGGTGCAGCCGGGCACGGGCCGGGTCCTCGCCCTGGCGGTGAACCGGAACTACAGCGTGGCGGCCAACCCGCCGGGCGCGAAGAACCGCCCGAACACGGTCAACCAGCTCGTCGCCGGGGGCGGGACCATCGAGGGCTACCAGGCCGGCTCGACCTTCAAGGTGTTCACCCTGCTGGCCGCGCTGGAGGCGGGGATGCCGCTGGCCACCGAGTTCGACGCCCCGCACCGCATCGTCACCGGGTACCCGACCGGCGGCGGCCCCGCCGCGTGCGACGGCCGGTGGTGTCCCGCCAACGCCGATCCCTCGATGGACGGCTACCGGACCATGTGGGACGCCTTCGGCCGGTCGGTCAACACGTACTTCGCCTGGCTGATGGAGCGGGTCGGCGCGGACCGGGCGGTCGAGATGGCCCAGCGGCTCGGCATCAGGTTCCGTGCCGCCTCCGACGCCCGGCTGGCCCGCTACGGCGCGAAGAACTGGGGGCCGTTCACCCTCGGCGTCTCCGCCACGACCCCGCTCGACCTGGCCAACGCGTACGCGACGCTGGCGGCGGAGGGGACGTACTGCGCGCCCACGCCGGTCGTCTCGATCGCCGACGCCGCCGGCCGGCCGGTCGCCGCCGGGCGGCCGGAGTGCAAGCCGGTGCTCGACCCCGAGGTGGCCCGGGGCGCGGTGGACGCGGCCCGCTGCCCGGTGGGGGACCAGTCGATGTACCGCGGGTGCGACGGCGGCACGGCCCCCGACCTGCGGGAGAAGCTGGGCCGGCCGGTGGCGGGGAAGACCGGCAGCTCGGAGCACAACGGGACGGAGACCGTGGTCGCCTTCACCCCGCAGCTCGCCGTCGCCTCGATGGCGGCGAACCCCGACGACCCGCAGGACGCCGTCGGCGGGGCCGTCGTGCGCGCTCTGGTCGACGTCGTCGGCCGGGTCCTCTCCGACACCCTCCGCGGCCAGCCGGTACGGGACTTCGTCCCGCCGAGCGAGTCGGTCGCCTACCGGGTGACGGCCGAGCGCGCCGGCAACTGACCCGACCCGGGCGGCGCCGGGCGGGGCGATCCGCGGCTTCGGAGAGCCCGCGCGGGCTCTCAG
Organism: Micromonospora sp. NPDC048830; assembly: GCF_043198215.1. NCBI lineage: Bacteria > Bacillati > Actinomycetota > Actinomycetes > Micromonosporales > Micromonosporaceae > Micromonospora > Micromonospora sp. NPDC048830. The sequence goes on along the minus strand of NZ_JBICUP010000006.1, from coordinate 199,434 downwards.
GAGCCGACGGCGACCTGCTCGGCGCCGCGGGCGATGTTGCGGGCCATGCCGCCGAAGACGACCGCGTGGAACGGGGCCACCGAGCCCCAGTAGGCGTGACCGGCCAGCCCGCGGGGGAGGAACACGGCGCGCTGGACGTACCGGCTGCGGCCCCCGTCGGCCGGCTCGGCGCGCATCTCCAGCCAGGCCCGGCCGGGCAGCCGCATCTCCGCGCGCAGTCGCAGCAGCCGCCCCGGCTCGATCTCCTCGACCCGCCAGAAGTCCAGCGCCTCGCCGACCCGCAGGTGGTGTGGGTCGCGCCGGCCCCGGCGCAGCCCGACGCCGCCGACCAGCCGGTCCAGCCAGCCGCGCACCGCCCAGGCGAGGGGGAACGAGTACCAGCCGTGCTCCCCGCCGACGCCCTCGATCACCCGCCAGAGCACCTCCGGCGGCGCGTCCACGGCGCGGGTGCGTACGTCGGTGTAGGCGGTGCCGCCGGACCACCCCGGGTCGCTGGGCAGCGGCTCGGCCGGGGCGTTCGGCACGCTCGCGGTGGACCACCGGGTCTCCACCGCCGCGTCGCGGACCTTGGCCAGCGCCAGTCGCACCGCCTCGTCGAAGCCGGTCAGCCCGCCCGGCGGGTCCGGGACGTACCGGGCGATGTCGTGCTCGTGGGCCACCGACTCGTGGGTCAGGCTCTCCACCAGCGGGCGGGCGATCGCGTTCGGCACCGGCGTGACCAGCCCGACCCAGTACGAGGACAGCGCCGGGGTCAGCGGCCGTACCCGCACGACGACCCGCCGGCGCAGCCCGGCAACGTGGGCGTACCGCTGCATCATGGCCTCGAAGGTGAGCACGTCGGGGCCGCCGATGTCGAAGGCTCGGTTGACCTCCGGCGGCAGGGTGGCGCAGCCGACCAGGTAGCGCAGCACGTCCCGGACGGCGACCGGCTGGACCCGGCTGCGCACCCAGCGCGGGGTGAGCATCACGGGCAGCCGCTCGGTCAGGTACCGCATCATCTCGAACGACGCCGACCCCGAGCCGATGATCACCGCCGCCCGCAGCACCACCGTCGGCACCCCGCTGGCCAGCAGGATCCGTCCCACCTCGGCCCGCGAGCGCAGGTGCGGCGACTCGGCCCGGTCGGCCGCCGCCGGCTCCGGCCCGCCGAGGTAGACGATCCGGCGTACGCCGGCGGCGCGGGCCGCCCCGGCGAAGTGCTCCGCCGCCTCCCGGTCGGCCTGCTCGAAGCCGGCCTGCCCGAGCGAGTGCACGAGGTAGTAGGCGACGTCCACGCCGTCGAACGCGGCCGGCAGGGTCTCCGGCGCCCGCAGGTCCGCCTCGACGATCTCCGCGTCCGCCGCCCACGGCACGTCGCGCAGCCGGGCGGCGCGGCGGACCAGGCAGCGTACGGTGTGTCCCTCGGCGAGCAGCCGGGGCGCGAGGCGTCCACCGACGTACCCGGTGGCGCCCGTGACGAGGCATCGCACGGCTTCCAGTGTGCGGCCCATAGACTCGTTCGTCGTGGAGAACGCGACAGGCACCTTCTGGGGGCCGGACTTCGACCAGCTCAGAGCGACCGACCCGGAGATCGCCGGGGTGGTGCTCGGCGAGCTGGACCGGCTGCGCGGCGGCCTGCAACTGATCGCCAGCGAGAACCTGACCTCCCCGGCGGTCCTCGCCGCGCTCGGCTCGACGCTGACCAACAAGTACGCCGAGGGCTACCCGGGCCGGCGCTACTACGGAGGCTGCGGCGAGGTGGACCGGGCCGAGGAGATCGGCATCGCCCGGGCGAAGGAGCTGTTCGGCGCCGAGCACGCCAACCTCCAGCCGCACTCCGGGGCGAGCGCCAACCTGGCCGCGTACGCCGCGCTGGTGCAGCCGGGGGACACGGTGCTGGCGATGGACCTGCCGCACGGCGGGCACCTGACCCACGGCAGCCGGGTCAACTTCTCGGGCCGGTGGTTCGCCGCCGTCGGCTACCGGGTCCGCCCGGACACCGAGCTGATCGACTACGACGAGGTGCGCGACCTGGCTCTCGCGCACCGCCCCAAGATGATCATCTGTGGGGCGACCGCCTACCCGCGGCTGATCGACTTCGCCCGGTTCCGCGAGATCGCCGACGAGGTGGACGCCTACCTGATGGTGGACGCCGCGCACTTCATCGGGCTGGTCGCCGGCGGTGCCGTCCCCTCCCCGGTGCCGTACGCCGACGTCGTCTGCTGCACCACCCACAAGGTGCTGCGGGGCCCGCGCGGCGGCATGATCCTCTGCCGGGAGTCGCTGGCCCAGCGGATCGACAAGGCGGTCTTCCCGTTCACCCAGGGCGGCCCGCTGATGCACGCCGTCGCGGCCAAGGCGGTCGCCCTGCGCGAGGCCGCCCAGCCGGAGTTCCGGACGTACGCCGCGCAGGTGGTGGCCAACGCCCGGGCGCTCGCCGACGGGCTGGCCGCCGAGGGGATGCGCCCGGTGTCCGGGGGCACGGACACCCACCTCGCGCTGGTCGACCTGCGGGAGACGGGGGTGACGGGGGCGGAGGCCGAGGCGCGCTGCGACGCCGCGACGATCACCCTGAACAAGAACGCGATCCCGTACGACCCGCAGAAGCCGATGGTGGCCTCGGGCATCCGGGTGGGCACCCCGAGCGTCACCACCCAGGGCATGCGGGAGGCGGAGATGCGGCAGACCGCCGGGCTGATCGCCCGCGCCGTACGCACCGACCCGGCCGCCCCCGGCGGCGCCGACGAGTTGACCCGGATCGCCGCCGACGTGGCCGACCTGGTCGCCGCCTTCCCGGCGTACCCCCGTGGCTGAGCCGACGGCGGACGCGGCGCGGGCCGCCGCGGACCGGGGCTGGCGGCTGCGCCACCTGCCGGTGCTGGTGCTCTCCTCGGTGGCACTGGCGGCGCTCGGCGCGGCCGTCGGCGGCGTCACCGGCGGCGCGGACGCGGCGCTCGGCGTGGCCGCCGGGGTGGCCGTCACCGCGCTCAGCTACACGCTGACCACGGTCGTGCTGGCCTGGGCCGACGCCCGCAACCCGCAGCTCGTGCTCCCGGTCGGCGTCGGCCTGTACGTCGCCAAGATCACCGCGCTCGGCGCGGTGATGGTGCTGGTCGCGTCCACCGGCTGGGCCGGTCTCGTCCCGCTCTGCCTCGGCATCGCCGCCGGGGTGGCGGTGTGGACCGGCGTGCACATCTGGTGGCTGACCACCGTGCACGCCCGCCGCCAGCAGGGCTGACCGGCGGCGCCGTCCCAGGGTTCGGACGACGCGCGAACGTGTCCGGTACCGGTCATTCACTGTGTGGCACAAGGGGAGTAGCGTGCCCACAGACGATTTTTCCGCCCGGCGCCCACACAACGACGGTTGTGCGGGGGGTGAGGCACAGCCTCGTTTTCATGGCTGATATCGTTCGCCCCGTCATGGCTGGTGACCAAACCCCCCGACCCGATGGCCGCCCGGACGAACCTCCGCCCGGAGCCGGCCAGGGTTGGACCGCGCTCAGCTACCTGATCGCGGGCATGCTCGTGTGGGGTTTCATCGGCTGGCTGGTCGACCAGTGGCTCGACACCGGCGGCATCGCCACCGGGATCGGCGTCGTGCTCGGCATGGCCGGGGGGATCGTCCTGGTCGTCCGCCGACTGGGCACGCCTACTTAGGAAGGGACGCGGTGTTCGGACAGGCGAACGTCCTGGCACAGGGCGCGGCAGGTTTCCCACCCAGCGTGGAGGACTTCTACCTGCCCAGCATCCTCCCGTGGGGTGAGCACGACTCGTACTGGTTCACCAAGATCACGGCCATGGTCTGGATCGCCGTCGGCGTCCTGATCATCTTCTTCCTGGCCAGCTACCGGAAGCCGCAGCTGGTGCCGACGAAGAAGCAGTGGATCGCCGAGTCGATCTACGGCTTCGTCCGGAACAACATCGCCGTCGACATGATCGGGCACGCGGGGGTGCGGTTCGCGCCGTACTTCACCACGCTGTTCTGCTTCATCCTGCTGACGAACTTCTTCGCGATCGTGCCGTTCTTCCAGATCTCGCCGAACTCGCACATCGCCTTCCCGGCCTTCCTCGCCGCGATCAGCTACGTGATGTTCAACTGGATCGGCATCCGGCACCACGGCTTCGTGAAGTACTTCAAGAACTCGCTGATCCCGCCGGCCCCGTGGTACATCCTGCCGATTCTGATCCCGATCGAGTTCTTCTCGACCTTCCTGGTCCGGCCGTTCTCGCTGGCCGTCCGTCTCTTCGCGAACATGTTCGCCGGCCACATGCTCCTGCTGGTCTTCACGCTCGGCGGCTTCGCGATGATCAGCGCCAACACCTGGCTGGCCCCGGTCTCGGTGCTGTCCTGGGTGATGACCGTCGCGCTCACCTTCCTCGAGTTCCTGGTGATCTGCCTGCAGGCGTACGTCTTCACCGTGCTGACCGCCAGCTACGTGCAGGGCGCCCTCGCCGAGGAACACTGATCCACCTTCTCGCACCACCCGTTGTCGTCCCGCGTGACCGTCACGCGTGATAACCAGGAGGAACCACTAATGGACGTCTACGCCGCGGTAGAGGGCAGCACCGCCGCCATCGGCTACGGTCTCGCGGCCATCGGCCCGGGCATCGGTGTCGGCCTGGTCTTCGCCGCCTACATCCAGTCGACCGCCCGCCAGCCGGAGTCGTCGCGGATCACCCTGCCGTACGTCTGGATCGGCTTCGCCGTCATCGAGGCGCTCGCGCTGCTCGGCATCGCCTTCGGCTTCATCTGGCAGGGCAACCTCTAAGTCCCGCCCTTAGACCGGGAGGTTTCCCATGTTCCTGCTCGCCGCTGAGGGTGGTGAATCCACCCACAACCCGATCATCCCGCTCTGGCAGGAGCTGGTGGTCGGTGGCATCGCCTTCGTCGTGCTCTGCATCGTGCTGATGAAGTTCGTCTTCCCCCGCATGGAGCAGACGTTCCAGGCCCGGGTCGACGCGATCGAGGGCGGTATCAAGCGCGCCGAGGCCGCCCAGGCCGAGGCCAACCAGCTCCTCGAGCAGTACCGGGCCCAGCTCGCCGAGGCGCGGACCGACGCCGCCCGGATCCGGGACGACGCCCGGGCCGACGCCGAGGGCATCCGCCAGGACATCCTCGCCAAGGCGCGGGAGGAGTCCGACCGGATCATCGCGGCCGGCAAGGAGCAGCTCGCCGCCGAGCGCGCCACCATCGTGCGCGAGCTGCGCACGGAGGTCGGCACGATCGCGGTCGACCTGGCCAGCAAGATCGTCGGTGAGTCGCTGGCCGACGAGGCCCGCCGCAAGGGCACCGTCGACCGGTTCCTGAACGACCTCGAGAGCACGGGGGCCCGCTGATGCAGGCCGCCAGCCGGGAGTCGTACCAGGCCGCGACCGAGCGCCTGGCGGCGTACGCGCGGGGCGCCGAGCCGTCGACGGTGGCCGCCACCGCCGACGACCTGCTCGCCGTCGCCGGCCTGCTGCGGCGCGAGCCGCGGCTGCGCCGGGCGCTGTCCGACCCGGCCCGGCCGGGCTCGGACCGCGCCGGGCTGCTCTCCGGGATGCTCCAGGGCAGGATCGGCGCGGACGCGCTCGACCTGCTCACCGCGCTGGTGTCCGGCCGCTGGTCGGCGCCGTCGGAGCTGCTCGACGGCGTCGAGCGGCTCGGCGTGGAGGCGCTGCTCGCCAGTGCCGACGCGGCCGGCGACCTGGGCGAGGTCGAGGACGAGCTGTTCCGCTTCGGCCAGGTGGTCGCCGGCGAGCCCGCGCTCTCCGCGGCGCTCGGCAACCCGACCGTCCCGGCCGAGCAGCGGGCCGGGCTGGCCCGTGAGCTGCTGGCCGGCAAGGCCCGGCCGGTCACCGTCCGCCTCGTCGAGGTGGCGCTGGGCGGGTTCGGTGGGCGGTCGTTCACCGGTTCGCTCACCCGGCTGGTCGAGCTCGCCGCCGACCGGCGGGACCGGCAGGTGGCGTACGTCACCGTGGCCGCCCCGTTGAGTGACGAGGACGAGCGCCGCCTCGGTGCCCGACTCTCCGCGATGTACGGTCGGGAGGTCTCCGTCAAGCAGACGGTCGACCCCTCGATCCTCGGTGGCGTCAGCGTCCGGGTCGGCTCCGACCTGTACGACGGCACCGTCCTGCGCCGGCTCAACGAGACCCGCAACGCGCTCGCCAAGCGCTGACCGGCACACGTCGGCGACCCGCGAAGCACTGAATGACAGACGCCATTCGGACCGGTCGGTACTAGGTATCCCGGGCCCCTGATACTTAAGGAAGCAGAGGATGGCCGAGCTGACCATCTCGACGGAGGAGATCCGCGGCGCCCTGGAGCGCTACGTCTCCTCCTACTCGCCCGACGTCTCCCGTGAGGAGGTCGGCACCGTCGCCGACGCCGGCGACGGCATCGCCCACGTCGAGGGTCTCCCCTCGACCATGACCAACGAGCTCCTGGAGTTCGAGGACGGCACGCTCGGCGTGGCGCTGAACCTCGACGTCCGGGAGATCGGTGTCGTCGTCCTCGGCGACTTCGGCGGCATCGAGGAGGGGCAGCGCGTCAAGCGCACCAACCGCGTGCTCTCGGTGCCGGTCGGCGACGCCTTCCTCGGCCGCGTGGTCAACGCGCTCGGCCAGCCGATCGACGGCCTCGGCGACATCGCCAACGAGGGCTACCGCGAGCTGGAGCTCCAGGCCCCGAACGTGATGTCCCGGCAGTCCGTCTCCGAGCCGATGCAGACCGGCCTCAAGGCCGTCGACGCGATGACCCCGATCGGTCGGGGCCAGCGGCAGCTGATCATCGGCGACCGGAAGACCGGCAAGACCACCGTCGCGCTGGACACCATCCTCAACCAGCGGGACAACTGGCGCTCCGGCGACCCGAAGAAGCAGGTCCGCTGCATCTACGTCGCCATCGGCCAGAAGGCCTCCACGATCGCCTCGATCAAGGGCACGCTGGAGGAGGCCGGCGCGATGGAGTACACCACCATCGTCGCCTCCCCGGCGTCCGACCCGGCCGGCTTCAAGTACCTCGCCCCGTACACCGGCTCGTCCATCGGCCAGCACTGGATGTACGGCGGCAAGCACGTCCTGATCGTCTTCGACGACCTGAGCAAGCAGGCCGAGGCGTACCGGGCCGTGTCGCTGCTGCTGCGCCGCCCGCCGGGCCGCGAGGCGTACCCGGGTGACGTCTTCTACCTGCACTCCCGGCTGCTGGAGCGCTGCGCCAAGCTCTCCGACGAGCTGGGCGGCGGCTCGATGACCGGCCTGCCGATCATCGAGACGAAGGCCAACGACATCTCGGCCTTCATCCCGACCAACGTCATCTCCATCACCGACGGCCAGATCTTCCTCGAGACCGACCTGTTCAACCAGGGCGTCCGGCCGGCCATCAACGTCGGCACCTCGGTCTCCCGGGTCGGCGGCGCCGCGCAGGTGAAGCCGATGAAGAAGGTCTCCGGCTCGCTGCGGCTCAACCTGGCCCAGTACCGCGAGCTGGAGGCGTTCGCCGCCTTCGCCTCGGACCTGGACAAGGCCTCCCGCGCCCAGCTGGAGCGCGGCTCCCGGCTGGTCGAGCTGCTGAAGCAGTCGAACTACTCGCCGTACCCGGTGCAGGAGCAGGTCGTCTCCGTCTGGGCTGGCACCGAGGGCAAGCTCGACGACATCCCGGTCGGCGAGATCAAGCGCTTCGAGTCGGAGTTCCTCCAGTACCTGCGCCACAAGCACGAGGGCGTGCTGGCGGCGATCGCCGACTTCACGTGGGACGACGAGATCATCGCCTCGCTGGACGCCGCGATCACCGAGTTCAAGAAGCTCTTCCTGGGCAAGGAGGACGAGCCTCGGATCAACGAGGCGCCGGCCGCCCCCATGGAGGGCGAGGAGAACCGCGAGTCGGTGACCCGCTACCGCGACACCGCCGAGAAGCAGTAGGGCTGACGGATGGCGGCCCAGGTACGCGTTCTTCGTCAGCGGATCCGTTCCGCTAAGGGGATGAAGAAGATCACCAAGGCGATGGAGCTCGTGGCGACGAGCCGGATCGCCAAGGCCCAGGCCCGGGTGGAGGCGTCCCTGCCGTACGCCCAGGCCATCACCGGCGTGCTCACGGCGCTGGCGTCCAACGCGCGGATCGACCACCCGCTGCTCACCCCGCGCGAGCGGGTGCGGCGGGCGGGCGTCCTGCTGGTGACCGCCGACCGTGGCCTCGCCGGTGGCTACAGCTCGAACGCGATCCGGACGGCGGAGTCGCTGATCGCCCGGCTGCGCGCCGATGGCAAGGAGCCGGTGCTCTACGTCATCGGGCGCAAGGGCGTGCAGTACTACCGGTTCCGGGACCGGCCGATCGAGGCGAGCTGGACGGGCTTCTCGGAGCAGCCGGGCTTCGGCGACGCCCGCACCGTCGGGGAGACGCTGATCAAGGCGTTCACCGCCGGCGCGGACGACACGGACGGCAGCGCGGGGGCGGACGGGGTGCTCGGGATCGACGAGCTGCACATCGTCTTCACCGAGTTCAAGTCCCTGATGACCCAGAACCCGGTGACGCGGATCATCGGCCCGATGCAGGTCGAGGACCGTCCGCGGTCCGAGGGCCTGCTCCCGGCGTACGAGTTCGAGCCGGAGGCGGAGGCGCTGCTCGACGCGCTGCTGCCGAAGTACATCAACACGCGGATCTACGCGGCGTTGCTGGAGTCGGCGGCCAGCGAGTCGGCGGCCCGACGGCGGGCGATGAAGAGCGCCACCGACAACGCCGAAGAGATGATCGAGAAGTACACGCGTGAGATGAACTCGGCCCGCCAGGCCGGGATCACCCAGGAGATCAGCGAGATCGTCGGCGGCGCGAACGCGCTGGCCGCGTCGGGAAGTGAAGTGTGATGACTGCCCCAGTAGAGACCAAGACGGCCACGGGTCGCGTGGTCCGGGTCATCGGCCCGGTCGTCGACGCCGAGTTCCCGCGCGACGGCATGCCGGACCTGTTCAACGCGCTGCACGTGGACGTGACCCTGTCCGGCGGCCAGAAGACGCTGACCCTGGAGGTCGCCCAGCACCTGGGCGACAACCTGATCCGCGCCATCTCGATGCAGCCGACCGACGGCCTGGTCCGTGGCACCGAGGTGCGCGACACCGGCTCGCCGATCCGGGTGCCGGTGGGCGACGCGGTCAAGGGCCACGTCTTCAACGCCATCGGCGAGTGCCTCAACCTCACCGAGGGCGAGACGCTCAACCCGGACGACCACTGGGGGATCCACCGCAAGGCCCCGGCCTTCGCGGACCTGGAGCCGAAGACCGAGATGCTGGAGACCGGCATCAAGGTCATCGACCTGCTCGCCCCGTACGTCAAGGGCGGCAAGATCGGCCTGTTCGGCGGCGCGGGCGTGGGCAAGACGGTGCTCATCCAGGAGATGATCACCCGCGTGGCCCGGAACTTCGGTGGTACGTCGGTGTTCGCCGGCGTGGGTGAGCGCACCCGCGAGGGCAACGACCTCATCGCCGAGATGACCGAGTCCGGCGTCATCGACAAGACGGCGCTGGTCTACGGCCAGATGGACGAGCCGCCGGGCACCCGACTGCGGGTCGCCCTCTCCGCGCTGACCATGGCGGAGTACTTCCGCGACGTGCAGAAGCAGGAGGTGCTGCTCTTCATCGACAACATCTTCCGCTTCACCCAGGCCGGTTCCGAGGTGTCCACGCTGCTCGGCCGCATGCCGAGCGCCGTGGGTTACCAGCCGACCCTGGCTGACGAGATGGGCGAGCTCCAGGAGCGGATCACCTCCGTCCGGGGCCAGGCCATCACCTCGATGCAGGCGATCTACGTGCCGGCGGACGACTACACCGACCCCGCCCCGGCCACCACGTTCGCCCACCTCGACGCGACCACCAACCTGGAGCGGTCGATCTCCGACAAGGGCATCTACCCGGCCGTGGACCCGCTGGCGTCCTCGTCCCGGATCCTCGCCCCGGAGTTCGTCGGCGCCGAGCACTTCGCGGTCGCCACCGAGGTCAAGCGGATCCTGCAGAAGTACAAGGACCTGCAGGACATCATCGCCATCCTCGGCATCGAGGAGCTCTCCGAGGAGGACAAGCTCGTCGTCGGCCGGGCCCGGCGCATCGAGCGCTTCCTGTCGCAGAACACCTACGCCGCCGAGCAGTTCACCGGCGTGCCGGGCTCGACGGTTCCGATCAAGGAGACCATCGAGGCGTTCAAGAAGATCAGCGAGGGCGAGTACGACCACTTCCCCGAGCAGGCCTTCTTCATGTGCGGCGGTCTGGAGGACCTGGAGCGCAAGGCTGCCGAGCTGATGAAGGGCTAAGACCCTCGTCACACCAACGAAAACCGCCCCGGTACACACCGGGGCGGTTTTCGTTCACGTGGAGGTCCTATGATCTCCGCTGTCCGGTTCACGGGCCGACGGTCCTGTCGGCTGCGAGGTACCGTCGATCCACGCCGTCTCCTCCGGACGAGCGGTGGTCACTGCAACTATTCGGCTGCGTACGCCCGTCTCCTCTTCGTGGGCGTGACGAACGGAGATGATCGTGGGTAAGGCCGGCAAGGACGGCAGGAGAAGGCCGTCCCGGTGGGTGCGCGTGCCGCGCTGGGCCCGGGTGTGCACGGTGTTCGGCGCCGTGCTCATGCTGCTGAGCGGCGCGGTGCTGGTGAGCTACGAGGCGCTGCTGTCGCGCTACGAGGGCGCGATCGGCAAGGGCGACCTCTTCGGCGACCAGGCGGCCGGCGCCCAGGAGCGCAAGAGCGACATCAAGGGCCCGCTCAACATCCTCCTGGTGGGCATCGACCCGCGCAACCCGGAGACCCCGCCGCTGGCGGACTCGATCATGGTGCTGCACGTGCCGGCCGAGCTGGACCGGGCGTACCTGTTCTCGCTGCCACGGGACCTGCGGGTGGAGATCCCGAAGTTCAGCAAGGCGGAGTTCAACGGCGGCACCGACAAGCTCAACGCCGCCATGTCGTACGGCAGCCGGGTGCCGGGGGAGAACCCGGACGCCGCCCGGGGCTTCGAGCTGCTGGCCAAGACCGTGCAGCAGGTGACCGGGATCGAGCGGTTCGACGCGGGCGCGATCATCAACTTCACCGGCTTCCAGAAGATCGTCGACGCGATGGGCGGCGTCGACATGTACATCGAGCGCGAGGTGCGCTCCGAGCACCGGGAGCCGAGCGGCGTGCACCGCAAGGGCAACCCGTACGGCGAGGGATACATCGGCCCGCAGGCGGTCTACACGAAGGGCAACCAGCACCTGAGCGGGTGGCAGGCGCTGGACTACGTCCGGCAGCGCTACCCGAAGAACGGCGTCCCGGACGCCGACTACGGCCGCCAGCGCCACCAGCAGCAGTTCATCAAGGCGATGGTCGACCAGGCGTTCAGCGCCGACGTGGTGGCCAACCCGATCAAGCTGGACAGGGTGCTCCGGGCCGCCGGGCAGTCGCTGATCTTCAACGGCCGGGGCCACGGCGTGGTCGACTTCGCGCTGGCGCTGAAGAACATCCGGTCCAGCAACGTCGAGCTGATCAAGCTGCCGGGGGCGAGCATCGGCACCGGCCGGGCGTACCGGGGGGAGCGGTTGCAGCCGGCCGCGGAGGACTTCTTCACCGCGCTGCGGGAAGAGAAGCTGGACGCGTTCCTCCTGGAGCATCCCGACTTCCGTAACAAGAGCAAGTAGGAGCGCCGGCGGGCCAGACGCGGGGTGGCGCAGCTTACGCCACCCGCGTTGGGGGGCCGAAGGCGGCGCGACTAGACTTTCGACAATCCGCCGCCGCAGCAAGGAGACAGCGTGGCACAGCAGCTTCACGTCGAGCTCGTAGCCGTCGAGGAGAAGGTCTGGTCCGGCGAGGCCGAGATGGTCGTCGCCCGGACGACCGAGGGTGAGCTGGGTGTGCTCCCGGGGCACGCGCCCCTGCTGGGCCAGCTCGCCGAGCCCGGCCAGGTCCGGATCAAGCTGCCCGGCGGCGAGCAGGTGTCGTACGAGGTGGCCGGTGGTTTCCTCTCGGTGAGCAGTCAGGGTGTCACCGTCCTGGCCGAGACCGCCACCCCCGTCTCCGCCGCGCAGAGTCGCTGAGCCCACCCGCCGATGGAGATCGTGGAGGGCATCGGCATCGGCGTCGCCGTCGTGCTCGTCGCTCTCCTGATCCTCTTCGTCCGGCGGGCCGTGGTGACCCGCAGCGGCGGGATCATCCGGCTCAGCGTCCGGGTCTCCACGATTCTCGACGGCCGGGGCTGGTCACCCGGCTTCGGTCGGTTCTCCGGCGAAGAACTCCGCTGGTACCGGATGTTCAGCTTCGCCCTGCGCCCCAAGCGGGTGCTCTCCCGTAAGACGCTGGTCGTGGAGCGACGGCGGCTGCCCGAGGGGCAGGAGCGGCTCTCCATGCCCGCCGACTGGGTGATCCTCCGCTGTAGCAGCCAGCGCGTACCGGTGGAGATCGCCATGGCGCGGTCCACGGTCACCGGCTTCCTCTCCTGGCTCGAGGCCGCCCCGCCCGGGGCGGTCTCGCCGCGTCTGGCCTCCCAGGACTGGCCCGCCGCCTGACCGCCTTCTTGGCTGCGGTTGCTTCGTTGCGGGTCGCTTTCCTCCGTTGCGGTCGGTTGCTCTGTTGCGGTGGGTGGTGGGTTGCGGTTGGGTGGGTCCCGCCGTGCCCGGTTCCGATGGTTGTGGTGGGGGTGGGTCCCGCCGTGCCCCGGCTCTGATGGTTGTGGGGGTGGGTCCCGCCGTGCCCGGCTCGTCGTTGGTCGCGGTGGGGTGGGGCCCGCCGTGACCGGCTCCGGGCGGTCAGGCTTGATCCCTGCGCCGGTCACGGCGGGCCCCACCCGGTCCGTCCCGGTCGCTGTCCGCCGGGCCGTCCCGGTGATGGCCCCATCCGTCCGCTACGCCGCCGATCGTCATCTCCGGTGCACCCCTGCAGCAGGAGCGCCCGCCCGAGGCCGGTCGGGGTGGACACCCGGTGTCGTGATCGACTCCATGGCGGCGACATTGGGGTATCCGAGTGACACGGATGCCCCAATGTCGGTGACACGGAGTGGATCTCCGTAGACAGGCCCCCGGTTCGAGGGTGGCCGCCGTGTCTTGATCGACTCGATGTCGGCGACATGGGGGTGTCCGAGCGCTCCGGATGCCGCCATGTCGGCGACATCGCGTCGATTATCCGGCCCGACTGCGGCGATCCGGTCTGTCTGTCCGGTTCGTGGGGGTCGTGGGGCCTGGCCGGGGCGTCGTGGGGCGGAATCGTGGCCGGGGCGGGGTCGTTACACCTGACGCACGACCGAGGACGGCCCGCTTCCGTGTCCGTGAGGCGGGTGGGGCCGGGCCCGGAATGATGGCGGGCCGCCGGTCGTTGTACATGGTCCCGGCGCCCGTGACGAGGCACCCCCTGCCCCGCGGTCGCGCCGGCCAGAAACTCTTTCCCCCGCTTTTCGAGCTTTCGAGCGCCTGACGGTGCTTGCGCACGCCCGCCCGAGCCCCCTCTCGGCGGTGTGCGCCAACCCCCGAATGGAGCTTTGATCATGATGAACACGATGCTGCGTAAGAGCGTTCTCGGTGTCGCCGGTCTTGCGTTCGCCGGTGGGCTGGCCGCCGGTCCGCTGCACGCCACCGCCGCGCACGCCGCCCCGGCGCAGGTGAAGCCGGTTGCCGTGGCCGTGCAGGCCGACAAGCCCGGTGTGGACAAGGCCAAGTTGATCCCGCACGGGGTGCAGGGCGCGCAGTCGAAGATCGACCTGAACGACGAGCAGGTGGCGAACGCGAAGGCGATCATCGCCGCGACGAGGAAGGCCGGGATGCCCGAGCGGGCCGCGGTGATCTCGGTCGCCACGAGTCTGCAGGAGTCGAAGCTGGAGAACCTGGGGCACCTGGGTGACCGTAACGACCACGACTCGTTGGGCCTGTTCCAGCAGCGGCCGTCGTCGGGTTGGGGTTCGCCGGAGCAGATCACGGACCCGGAGTACTCGACGACGGCGTTCCTGAGAGGTTTGAAGCAGGTGGACGGGTGGCAGGACATGCCGTTGACCGGCGCCGCGCAGACGGTGCAGGTGTCGGCGTACCCGGACGCGTACGCGCAGTGGGAGCAGCAGGCCGCCGACCTCGTCGCCCAGTACTGGAACAGCTGACCCACCGAGCAGGATCGAACGCGCACGACTGAACACGCAGGCAGGACACCGCTGGCCGGCGCCCCAGGAGACGGGGTGCCGGCCAGCGGCGTTCGCTTGTTCGGGTCAGTCGGTCGAGGCGACCAGCTCCACCTCGTAGCCCTGGTCGTCGGCGAGATAGGCGGCGTACGCCTGTGGGCCGCCCGCGTGCGGGTGGCGGTCCGGGAAGAGCAGCGACCAGCCGTGGCCCGACGCGGCCGCGACCAGCCGGTCCACGGCGGCCGGCGGCCCGGCGTGGAACGCCAGGTGGTTCAGGCCCGGGGCGAGCCGGTCGTGGTTTCGTCCGGACAGTGCCGGGGACTCCTCCAGCACCAGGTACGTCGGACCGAGCCGCCACGAGCGGCCGGCCGGCCAGTCCTGGTACGGGCTCCAGCCCAGCTGACCCAGCAGCCAGCCCCAGCTGCGGATCGCCCTGGCCAGGTCCGGCACCCAGACCTCGACGTGGTGCAGCCCGCCGACGGGGGTGGCCGGCGGGCCCGAGGCGTCCGGCGCGGCTGACGCGTCTCCGCTCAGCGCTGACCGCCCGGCGTCCATAGCACATCGCCCGCCGGATTTGCCGTTCTTGACAGGATGAAGAGCAGATCGGAGAGCCGGTTGAGATACTTTGCCGGAAGTGAGCTGGTCCGGTCGGGATCGTGGGCGAGCAGGGCCCAAGCCGCGCGCTCGGCCCGCCGCGCGACGGTCCGGGCCACGTGCAGCAGCGCCGCGCCCGGGGTTCCGCCGGGAAGGATGAAGGAGTCGAGCTTGGTCAGGCGCTCGTTGTACTCGTCGCACCAGCCCTCAAGGCGCTCCACGTACTCCTCGGTGACCCGCAGCGGCGGGTACTTCGGGTCCGGCTCGACCGGGGTGGCCAGGTCGGCGCCGACGTCGAACAGGTCGTTCTGGATCGACCCCAGCACCGCCCGCAGTTCGTCGTCGAGCTGCCCGAGGGCGATCGCGGCGCCGATGGCCGCGTTGCACTCGTCCACGTCGGCGTACGCGGCGATCCGCGGATCGGTCTTCGGGACCTCTTCGTTGTTGTTCAGCCTGGTCGTGCCGGCGTCGCCGGCCCTGGTGTAGATGCGCGTGAGGTGGACGGCCATGACGCACAGCCTACGGATACCGGACCTGACCATCCCCGTACGGCCGGAGCAGTGCCCGCCGGAGCGGGCCCGGCCGGCCGGGGTCGGCCCCGGGGACGCCGGCGACCTGGCGCTCAACGACGTCGACGTCATCCGGGTGGCCGGCGACGCCCGGCTCGGCGGGACGGTGCATGTCGTCGGGGCGAAGAACTCGGCGCTCAAGCTCATGGCCGCCGCGCTGCTCGCGCCCGGCCGGAGCGTGATCACCAACGTTCCCCGGATCACCGACATCGCCATCATGGGCGAGGTGCTGCGCCGGCTGGGCTGCGGCGTACGGTTCGACGCCGACGACCCGGTCGACCCGATGGTGGCGCGGGGCGGGGTGGCCCGCTCGCGCTCGGTCACCATCGACGTGCCGGAGCGGCCGGGCGCGGAGGCCGACTACGACCTGGTACGCCGGCTGCGTGCGTCGATCTGCGTGCTCGGCCCCCTGCTCGCCCGGTGCGGGAACGTGCGGGTGGCCCACCCCGGTGGGGACGCCATCGGCTCCCGTGGACTGGACATGCACATCTCCGGGCTGACCCGGATGGGCGCGGACATCTGCGGCGAGCACGGCTTCGTCATCGCGTCCGCCCCGGACGGGCTGCACGGCGCGGACATCGTCCTGGACTTTCCCAGCGTCGGCGCCACCGAGAACCTGGTGATGGCCGCGGTGCTCGCCCGGGGCAGCACGGTGATCGACAACGCGGCGCGGGAGCCGGAGATCGTCGACATCTGCTCGATGCTGATCAGGATGGGTGCCCGCATCGAGGGAGCGGGCACGTCCACCCTGCGCATCGAGGGGGCGCCCGAGCTGCGGCCGGTGCGGCACGCGACGGTGGGGGACCGGATCGTCGCCGGGACCTGGGCGTTCGGCGCCGCGATGACCCGGGGCGACGTGACCGTGACCGGGATCGACCCGGCATTCCTGGAGGTCGCGCTGGACAAGTTGGTCGCCGCCGGCGGCCTGATCGAGACCCGCGACGATGCCTTCCGGGTACGGATGGACGACCGCCCGAGGGCCGTGGACGTGGTGACGCTGCCGTACCCGGGTTTCGCCACCGACCTGCTGCCGATGGCGATCGGGCTCGCCGCGGTGAGCGACGGCGCCTCCCTGATCACCGAGAACATCTTCGACGGCCGGTTCATGTTCGCCAACGAGATGATGCGGCTGGGCGCGGACATCAAGACCGACGGCCACCACGCGGTGGTCCGGGGGAGGGACCGGCTCTCCGGCGCCCCCGTCCGGGCCACCGACATCCGGGCCGGCGCCGGGCTGATCATCGCGGGGCTGTGCGCCGACGGGGTCACCGAGGTCTCCCACGTGCACCACGTCGACCGCGGTTATCCGGACTTCGTCGCCGACCTGCGGGCGCTGGGGGTCGAGGTCGAGCGCGGCACCGTACCGGACGAGCCGGCCCTGGAGATCTGACCGCGCGCCGACCGAAGGGCTCGACCGAGACGCGCCGGGGTGATCCCGACGGGCCGGGGCAGCCGGCTTAGCCATCGTTCAGCCTTGCCGACTAGGGTGCTGACAGACACTCGAATTCAGGCGAGGGAGAGAGCAGATGGCGGGTCGACTCACGGTCGTCGGGGCCGGGCTGATGGGCTCGGGCATCGCCCAGGTGGCGGCGCAGGCGGGCTGGCAGGTGACGCTGCGGGACCTGGACGACGCGGCCACCGGGCGGGGGCTGGCCGGCATCCGGAAGTCGTTGGAGAAGTTCGCTGACAAGGGCACCATCGACCGCTCCGAGGTCGAGGCGACGTTGGGTCGGATCACCCCGACGACCGACCTGGAGGCCGCGGCGGACGCCGACATCGTGGTGGAGGCGGTCTTCGAGCGGCTGGACGTCAAGCACGAGGTGTTCCGCGCGCTGGACAAGATCTGCAAGGCCGACGCGGTGCTGGCCACGAACACCTCGGCCATCCCGGTCACCCAGATCGCCGCGGTGACCGAGCGCCCCGAGTCGGTCGTCGGCACCCACTTCTTCTCCCCGGTGCCGATGATGAAGCTCTGCGAGCTGGTGCGCGGCTACAAGACGAGCGACGAGACCCTGGCCACCGCGAAGGCGTTCGCCGAGGGCGTCGGCAAGACCGTCGTGGTGGTGAACCGGGACATCGCCGGCTTCGTCACCACCCGGCTGATCGCCGCGCTGGTCGTCGAGGCGGTCAAGCTGGTCGAGTCGGGCGTGGTGTCGGCCGAGGACCTGGACACAGCCTGCCGGCTCGGCTTCGGCCACGCCATGGGCCCCCTGGCCACCTGTGATCTGACCGGCGTGGACGTGCTGCTGCACGCGTCGAGGAACATCTACACCGACACGGCCGACGAGAAGTTCTTCCCGCCGGAGCTGCTCCAGCGCATGGTCACCGCCGGCGACCTGGGCCGCAAAACCGGCAAGGGGTTCTACACCTACTGATCCGACGCGGTTCCTGTCCCCGTCGGCCTCCGGCGGGGACAGGGTCAGCGGGCCGGCCGGGGTGGGGTGAGCGCCCCCGCCAGGAACGGGAAGGCGGCGGGGACGCCCCTCCCCCAGTAGACGAAGTCGTGCCGGCCGTCGGCGTACTCGGCGCGGGCCGGTGGCTCGGGCAGCGCGCGGGCCAGTGCCCGTACCTCGGGCAGCAGGCCGTCCTGCCGGCCGCACCAGAGCCCCACCGGGGTCCCGCGCAGCCGCCGGGCGCCCGCGAAGACGTCGTTTCCGGGCCGTACGGCGGGGGAGAAGGCCGCCACCGCGCGCAGCCAGCCGGGGAACGTCTCGGCGAGCAGCAGCGACCCGAACCCGCCCATCGACCAGCCCCAGGCGGCGACCCGGCTGGTGTCGAAGCCGCGCCCGGCGCACCACGCCGGCAGTTCCTCGCGCACCATCCGTTGCGGATCGTCCGGCCCCGAGCGGCCCGCGCGGCGGACGCCCGCTGGACCAGCCGCTCGTCGCCCGCCGGGGCGTCCGGCAGCGCGGGCGCCGGCCCCGGGCGACGGCGGGTCAGCTCGCGGGCCGTCCAGCCGGCCCCAACGGTCAACGCCGCCGTACCGGCCCCCGCCAACAGCAGCCGCCGCCGGGTGAGTCGAAGCGCCACCGACCCAGCCTTCCCTACGCCTCAGCCGTCGCGCTTGGTGGTCCAGCGGAAGGTGGTCAGGCAGAGGATGAGGCCGATCACGCACCAGAGGGCGAGGACGAGCGCCACCCGGCCCAGCTCGAACCCGCCGGCCGCCTCCCGGGCGCCGAAGCTGTCCGGGAGGAAGACCGACCGCAGGCCCTGGCACATCCACTTGAGCGGGAACAGCGCGGACACCTGCTGCATCCAGGGCGGCAGCTCGGTGAAGACGAAGAAGACGCCGGAGGTGAACTGGAGCACCAGGGCGACGGGGGTGACCACGGCCGAACCGCTGCGAGCCGTACGGGCCAGCGAGGAGATGGCGATGCCGCACAGGGTGCAGGCGGTGACCCCGAGGACGGCGACCCAGCCGAAGGTGAGCCAGCCGCCCGCGTCCGGCAGCCTCAGGTCGAACAGGACGACCGAGACGGCCAGCAGCAGGGCGATCTCCAGCACCCCGATCGCCACCACCATGACCACCTTGCCGGCGAACCACACCCACTTCGGCATGGGCGTGCCCCGGTATCGCTTGAGCACCCCCCGGTCCCGCTCGATCGGGATCCAGATGCCGAGGTTCTGGAAGCTCACCGTCATCAGGCCGGTCGCGATCATGCCGGTGATGAAGTACTGCGTGTAGCTGACCCCCTGGGCGATCTCGTTGTCGAAGATCGAGGCGAAGATCAGGATCATGATGATCGGGAAACCCAGCGTGAAGACGACGGACTCCCGGCTGCGCAGGAACTGGGTGATCTCCAGGCGACCCTGGCGCAGGGCGAGCGCGGCCGGCCCCGGCCGGCGGGCCGGGCCGGCGGCGACGGGGGCCGCCGGCTTCGTGGTGGTCGTCATCGGTGTCCGATCATCTTGAGGTAGACGTCTTCCAGGGTCGGCCGGGTCACCGTCAGGCCGGGCACCTCGCCGCCGTAGCGCGTGGCCAGCTCCGCGACCAGCGCCGTCGGCGTCGCACTCTCCGCGGTCTCGACGCCCCCCTCCGGCGTACGCCAGGAGACCGTCGCCAGCGCCTCCTGGCGGTTGCCGAGGCGGTCCGGCGGCGCCACCTCGACGAGCCGGCCGCCAGCGATCACCCCGACCCGGTCGGCCAACGCCTCGGCCTCGTCCAGGTAGTGGGTGGTGAGCACGATGGTGGTGCCGGCGGCGGCCAGGTCGCGGATCAGCTCCCAGAACTCCCGCCGGGCCTCCGGGTCGAAGCCGGTGGTGGGCTCGTCGAGGAAGAGCAGCTCGGGGCGGCCGATGATGCCGAGCGCCACGTCCAGGCGGCGCTTCTGCCCGCCGGAGAGGGTGTGGGTGCGCGCCCGCGCCTTGGCGCCCAGGCCGACCCGCTCGATCACCTTCGCCGGGTCGTCGGCGTCGGGGTAGAAACCGGCGAAGTGCCCGACCACCTCGGCGACGGTCAGCTCGTCGAACTCGCCCGTGCCCTGGAGCACGATGCCGACGCGGGAGCGCCATGAGGGTTCGGTGCGGGCCGGGTCGCTGCCCAGCACGGACACCTCGCCGGCGTCGCGCTGCCGGTAGCCCTCCAGGATCTCCACCGTCGTGGTCTTGCCCGCGCCGTTCGGGCCGAGCAGGGCGAACACCTC
The DNA here is from genome assembly GCF_043198215.1 of Micromonospora sp. NPDC048830. Lineage (NCBI taxonomy): Bacteria > Bacillati > Actinomycetota > Actinomycetes > Micromonosporales > Micromonosporaceae > Micromonospora > Micromonospora sp. NPDC048830. Next base: position 179,556 of record NZ_JBICUP010000006.1, on the reverse strand, counting down.
GCCGCGGCGGACGGCGAGGTCCAGGCCCGCCACCGCGACGTTGCCGCCGTACGCCTTGCGCAGTCCCCGGACGGAGATCGCGAGCTGGTCATCCATGCTGTCCAGTGTGCGACTCCCGGGCCGTCCGGCGGCGCCCGGGGTGTGGCGGTCCGCCCCATGTCGGGCCCTCTGCGCCCCCTCGTCCGCGACATGGGCCTGTGCAGTTTTCCACAGCTCGTTCTACCGAACGGTAACTTAGACTCCGGCCATGGACGAGAAGGCTCTTCCCGGCCGGTTGCCCGAGCGTGACCGCCCGTGGGTGATGCGCACCTACGCCGGGCACTCCTCGGCCGCCGCGAGCAACGCGCTCTTCCGCCGTAACCTCGCCAAGGGGCAGACGGGGCTGTCGGTGGCCTTCGACCTGCCCACCCAGACCGGGTACGACCCGGACCACGAGCTGGCCGCCGGTGAGGTCGGCCGGGTCGGGGTGCCCGTCGCCCACCTCGGCGACATGCGTGCCCTCTTCGACGGCATCCCGCTCGCCGAGATGAACACCTCGATGACCATCAACGCGCCGGCGATGTGGCTGCTCGCCCTCTACGGCACCGTGGCGACGGAGCAGAGCGCCGAACTGGCCCGCTGCGCCGGCACCACCCAGAACGACATCATCAAGGAGTACCTGTCCCGGGGGACGTACATCTTCCCGCCGGGCGCGTCCCTGCGGCTCACCGCCGACGTCGTCGCGCACACGCTGAAGACGATGCCGCGCTGGAACCCGGTGAACATCTGCTCGTACCACCTCCAGGAGGCGGGCGCGACGCCCGTGCAGGAGGTCGGCTTCGCCCTCGCCACCGCCGTCGCCGTGCTGGACGCCGTCCGCGACTCCGGTCAGGTGCCGGCCGAACGGATGGGCGACGTGGCCGCCCGGATCTCGTTCTTCGTCAACGCCGGGGTGCGCTTCGTCGAGGAGATCGCCAAGATGCGCGCGTTCGGCGCGCTCTGGGACGAGATCACCCGGGAGCGGTACGGCGTGTCCGACCCGAAGCAGCGCCGCTTCCGGTACGGCGTGCAGGTCAACTCGCTCGGGCTGACCGAGGCCCAGCCGGAGAACAACATCCAGCGGATCGTGCTGGAGATGCTCGGCGTGACCATGTCTCGCGACGCCCGGGCCCGGGCCGTGCAGCTGCCCGCCTGGAACGAGGCGCTGGGGCTGCCCCGCCCGTGGGATCAGCAGTGGTCGCTGCGGATGCAGCAGGTGCTGGCGTACGAGTCGGACCTGCTGGAGTATCCGGACCTGTTCGACGGCTCGCACGTGATGACGGCGCTGGTCGACGGGATCGTCGCCGGGGGCCGGGTCGAGCTGGACAAGGTGCTGGAGATGGGCGGCGTGGTGGCCGCCGTCGAGTCCGGATATCTCAAGAGCGCGCTGGTCGCCTCGCTGGCCGACCGCCGCCGCCGGATGGAGGCGGGCACGGACGTCGTGGTCGGCGTCAACCGGTTCACCGAGACCGAGCCGTCCCCGCTGACCGCTGCCGGCGCCGAGGCGATCGAGCAGGTCGACCCCGCGGTGGAGGCGGCGGCCGTGGCCTCCGTACGCGAATGGCGGGCCGGGCGGGACGGCGCGGCGGTCGCGGCGGCGCTCGACCGGCTGCGGGCGGACGCCGCGACGTCGGCGAACCTGATGCCGGCGACCCTGGAGTGCGTGCGGGCCGGGGTGACCACCGGCGAGTGGGCCGGCGCGCTGCGCCAGGTCTTCGGGGAGTACCGGGCGCCGACCGGGCTGGCCGGCGCGGCCGGGGCGGCCGGCGGCGCGGGACTGGCCGCCGTGCGGGAGCGGGTCACCGCCACCGCCCGGGAACTGGGCAGCGGCAGGCTGCGGCTGCTGGTCGGCAAGCCCGGCCTGGACGGGCACTCCAACGGCGCCGAGCAGATCGCGGTACGCGCCCGCGACGCCGGCTTCGAGGTCGTCTACCAGGGCATCCGGCTGACCGCCGGGGAGATCGTGGCCGCCGCGGTCGAGGAGGACGTCGACCTGGTCGGGCTGTCGGTGCTCTCCGGCTCGCACCTGGCCGCCGTGCCGGCGGTGCTCGACGGCCTGCGTGCCGCCGGCCGGGGGGACCTGCCCGTGGTGGTCGGCGGCATCATCCCGCCGGCCGACGCCGACGCGCTGCGGGCGGCCGGGGTCGCCCGGGTCTTCACCCCCAAGGACTTCGCCCTCACCGACATCATCGGCGACCTCGTCGAGGTGATCCGCGAGGCCAACGCCCTGAGCTGAGTTACCGGGGTCAGCGGCGGTCGTACGTCATGCAGTCGGCCAGGTCGTTGTCCGGCCCGACCCGGATGCCCGGGGCGTGGCACTCCAGCCGCGAGTTGTGCCGGCAGTCCGCCCGCTGGCACGCGCCGACCTGGGCGACCAGCGTGTCCACGCCACCCGACTCGGGCATGCGGATGAAGGTGTGACAGTGGGCGTGGTCGCTGCTGCCGATGGTGATGGCGAAGGCGTGACAGTCGCCGGTGCGGTTGTAGGCGCAGGCGGCCACGACGCACTCCTGGACGCGGGGCCTCTCCATCGACGCGGTCATGACAGACTCCTGATCCTTCGCTGGCTTTCCTCCGATACTAGGCTTTTGCCGGATTGTGTACACCTGGTCAGGCATGGTCGGACCCGTGGACTCAGCCGGCCCGGTCGGGCCCGTGCATCCAGCCGGCCCGGTCGGGCCCGTGCATCCAGCCGGCCCGGTCGGGCACGTGCATCCAGCCGGCCCGGTCGGACCCGTGAACACAGCCGGCTCGGTCGGACCCGTGGCCGCTTTGGAGGCGCGCCGGTTCCGCGGCGGGCTCAGCCGGGCTGGGCGGCGGCGGACCGGTCCGGGCCGAGTACTTCGGACAGCGGGGCCGGCGTGAGGCCGCGCTCGGCCAGCCCGGCCAGGATGTGCGGCAGCGCCTCGTCCGTCATCGGGGCGTTCGCCTCGGTGACGTGCAGCACGACGACCGAGCCGGGGCGTACCCGGGACAGCACGGCGTTCACGATCGGTCGCCACGACTTCGCGAACGGGTCCCCGCTGACCACGTCGCCGTCCACCACCGTCACGCCCAGCGGCGCCAACGCGGTGAGCGCGGCCCGGTCGTGGCACAGCCCCGGGAAGCGGAAGTAGCGGGTCTGCCGGCCGCCGTACGGGGCGACGACGTCGAACGTGCGCGCCACGTCCGCCGCCATCCGGTGGCGGGAGATCGTCGGGAGGCCGTAGCAGTCCGGGGTGAAGGCCAAGTGGCCGTACGTGTGGTTGGCCAGCTCGAAGCGCGGGTTGCCGGCCAGGCGGCGGGTCACCTCGGGGTACTCCTCGACCCACTTCCCGGTCAGGAAGAACGTGGCGGGCACCCGCTCCCGCTCCAGCAGGTCGACGATCGCCAGGTTCGCGTACGACCGGACCGCGCCGCTGCGCAGTTGGTAGCGCATCGCGTCGGTCATGTCGGCGTCGAAGGTGAGCGCCACGCGGTTGCCGGTACGCGGGCCGTGGTCGACCACCGGCGGCCGGCGCCGGGGGTCAGAGGTGCCGGGCCGTGTTTCCGGTGCCGTCGTCCGCCGGGCCGCCTCGGGTGTGAGCGTCGGTCGGGCTGCCTCGGGTGTCGGCGTCGGCCGGGCCGCCTCGGGTGTCGGTGTCGCGGCGTCTGCCGGTATCCGGGCGATCGTCCCTTCGCCGTGCTCCGCTGAAGGTGTCGGCAGGACGAGCAGGGCGAGCATGCCGGTCAGGGCGGCCAGCGTCGCGACGAGGGGGACGCGAGTGCGGTTCACGGACACCGGGCGAATTCTGCTCGGTCTCCGTCGTTGGTTGCGGTGGGGGTGGGTTGCGGTGGGGGTGGGTTGCGGTGGGGTGGGGCCCCGGGGGGGGGGGGGGGGGGGGGGGGGGGGGGGGGGGGGGGGGGGGCCCGCCGTGACCGGCTCCGGGCGGTCAGGCTTGATCCCTGCGCCGGCCACGGCGGGCCCCACCCGGCCCCTGTCCCGGTTGCTGTCCGTCGGCTGGTTCCGGTTGCTGTCCGTCGGCTCGTTCCGGTTGCTGCCCCTTCGGCCTGGTTGCTATCCCTTCGGCCTGGTTGCTGTCCCTTCGGCCTGGTTGCGGTCCGGTAGGCGTGTGCGTTGTTTGTCCCGATGCGCCCTACTCGTGCGATAGGCCGGCGGCTGCCCGACCCGGTGGAGCGTGCGCCCCGGCCCCGGCCCCGGCCGGTCTTTGCCTCGGTGTTCATGTTCGGGTGGCCGGTTCAGGTGGTGATCGACTCGATGTCGGCGACATGGCGGGCATCCCGGGGCTCGGACACCACCATGTCGGCGACATGGGATGAATCAACTCGTCCGCGTGTCCCGTTTGCGTCGAATGTGCGATATGAGCGTGCCGGTGGGCGACCGGGGGCCCATCGTCGGGGCGGAATCCTGGCCGGGGTGGGGGCGTTGAACACGGGTGCACGGCCGAGAAGGGCGCCCCGCGGGATGGGGTGACCCGGGCCCCCTGGAATGATGGCGGGCCGCCGGTCGTTGTGCATGGTCCCGGGCGCTGCGACGAGGCAATCCTCCGCCGAGGGACCACCGCCCGAGGCACGCACCCCCGGCTCGCCCGAGGCACGCACCCCCGGCTCGACCGAGGCACCCCCGGCTCGACCGAGGCACCCCCGGCTCGACCGAGGCAGGCACCTTCGCCGCGACCGAGGCATCCCTGCCCCGAACCGAGGCATCCCCAGCTCGAGCGCAGGTGCCCCGCCTTGGGCGCAGGCATCCTCGCCTTGACCGGGTTGCCGCCCCGCGGTGCGTACCGGGCAGAGCCCCCTCTTCCCCTCAAGCTTTCGAGCGCCCCTGACGGTGCTCACACCCTGCACAGGGCCGTCCCCCATACGGCCCGGCGTGGGTGTCGACCCCCGAATGGAGCTTTGATGATGAACACGATGCTGCGTAAGAGCGTTCTCGGTGTTGCCGGTCTCGCGTTCGCCGGTGGGCTGGCCGCCGGTCCGCTGCACGCCACCGCCGCGCACGCCGCCCCGGCGCAGGTGAAGCCGGTTGCCGTGGCCGTGCAGGCCGACAAGCCCGACAGCGGCAAGCTGATCCCGCACGGGGTGCAGGGCGCGCAGTCCCGCATCGACCTTGACGGCGAGCAGGTGGCGAACGCGAAGGCGATCATCGCGGCGACGAAGAAGGCCGGCCTGCCCGAGCGGGCCGCCGTCATCTCGATCGCCACCAGCCTCCAGGAGTCGAAGCTGGAGAACCTGGGGCACCTGGGTGACCGTAACGACCACGACTCGCTGGGCCTGTTCCAGCAGCGGCCGTCGTCGGGTTGGGGCACCCCGGAGCAGATCACGGACCCGCAGTACTCGACGACGGCGTTCCTGAAGGGCCTGAAGCAGGTGGACGGGTGGCAGGACATGCCGCTGACCGAGGCCGCGCAGACGGTGCAGGTGTCGGCGTACCCGGACGCGTACGCCCAGTGGGAGCAGCAGGCCGCCGACCTCGTCGCCCAGCACTGGAACAACTGACCCAGCACAGCACAACCGAACACGCAGGCACGACGCCGCTGGCCGGCACCCCAGACGACGGGGTGCCGGCCAGCGGCGTACCCGTGGTGGTTCAGACGCGGAAGCCGGCGGCGCGGGCCGCCTGGCGTTCCCGGCGACGGTCCTTGCGCCGGCGGAAGAACCAGAACAGGAAAAGGACCAGGCCGAGCAGGAAGGCCAGCACCAGCACCGGCAGGATGATCGCCACCAGGGACATCGCGATGCTGGTGGCGTCCTCGGCCGTGCTGGCAACCGGGGCGCCGACGCCGGCGGTGGTCGCGTTGATCACCGGGCGGGCGGCGGACTTGAGCGCGTGGACGCCGAAGGCGATCAGGATGCCGGTCACCACCGGCACCCACTGGTTGGACGAGAAGAAGTGGCCGGGGTCGGTGACGGTGACGGTCTCGGAGCTGGAGCCGGCGCCGAAGGCGAGCCCGCCGGCGGTCGGCCGGACCACGGTCTGCACGATGTCGTTGACGTGGTCGACCACGGGGACCTTGTCGGCGACGACCTCGACGGCGAACAGCACCGCGAGGATCATCATGATCCATCCGTTGCCGAGCCACTGCCAGCCGCTGGGCAGCTCGATCAGGTCGGTGTAGCGGGCCAGCAGCCCCATGGTGAGCAGGGGTATGTAGGCGTTCAGACCCGCCGAGGCGGCGAGACCGGTACCCGTGAGCACTTCGAACACCGTCTCAGCATCGCACCGGCACGCCAGTGCCGCTCGGTGGCGCGGGCCGGGGTCTCCGTTACCCTCGTCGGGTGCGGCTGGTGATTGCGAAGTGCTCGGTGGACTACGTCGGACGGCTCTCGGCCCACCTGCCGATGGCCACCCGGTTGTTGATGGTGAAGGCGGACGGGTCGGTGTCGATCCACGCCGACGACCGGGCGTACAAGCCGTTGAACTGGATGAGCCCGCCCTGCCGGCTGGAGGAGGCCCCGGGCGTCTGGCGGGTCGTGAACAAGGCCGGTGAGGAACTGCGGATCACCCTGGAGGAGATCTTCCAGGACACCTCGTACGAGCTGGGGGTCGACCCGGGCCTGCGCAAGGACGGCGTCGAGGCGCACCTGCAGGAGCTGCTGGCGGCCAACCCGGGCACGCTCGGCGAGGGGTACACGCTGATCCGCCGCGAATACATGACGGCGATCGGGCCGGTGGACCTGCTCTGCCGGGACGCCGAGCAGGGCACGGTCGCGGTCGAGGTGAAGCGGCGCGGCGAGATCGACGGCGTGGAGCAGCTGACCCGCTACCTCGAACTGCTGAACCGGGATCCGCTGCTCGCCCCGGTGGCCGGCGTCTTCGCCGCCCAGGAGATCAAGCCGCAGGCCCGGGTGCTGGCCACCGACCGGGGCATCCGGTGCGTGGTGGTCGACTACGACAAGCTGCGCGGCATCGAGCGGGACGAGCTGACCTTGTTCTGAGCAGGCTCGGACCGTGGGCCGGTCCATGTCGGCGACATGGTGGTGTCCGAGCCGAGGGATGCCCGCCATGTCGGCGACATGGAGTGGATCAACGTACCCGGCGGCCAGGGGCGGTCAGTGGCGGCGACCGTACATGAGCTTGGTGGCCTTGACCAGGCGGGCGACGTCGGCCGGCGTGCGCTCGAAGGTCATCGCCGGTAGCAGGGAGCGGGCCCGGCGGCGGGTGACGGCCTTGGCCCGGCCGAACTCGCGCAGCCCGTCCTCGCCGTGGATCCGGCCGAAGCCGGAGTCGCCGACGCCACCGAACGGCAGCGTGGACATCCCGGCGAAGGCCAGGGTCGAGTTCACCGCGGCCATCCCGGAGCGCAGCCGCCGCGCGATGGCCACGGCCCGACGCCGGCCGAAGACCGAACCCCCCAGGCCGTACGGGAGGGCGTTGGCCCGGGCGACCGCCTCGTCGGCGTCGCGGACCCGGTTGACGGTCAGCGTCGGCCCGAAGGTCTCCTCGCGGACGGCGGCCGAGTCCTCCGGTACGTCCACGAGCACGGTCGGGTGCACGTACGGGGGCCGCACGGCGTCGGCACCGCCGAGCACGGCGCGGCCGCCCCGGGCCAGCGCGTCGTCGATGTGCCGACGGATCACGTCGAGCTGGCCGGGCATGGTGATCGGCCCGATGTCGGCTGCCTCGGCGCCGACCGTCAGCCGGCCGGCCCGCTCCACCACCTTGCCGACGAACGCGTCGAAGACGGGCTCGACCGCGTACACCCGCTCGATGCCGATGCAGGTCTGGCCGGCGTTGGTGAGCGCGCCCCAGACGCACGCCTCGGCGGCGGCGTCCAGGTCGGCGTCGCTGTCCACGATCATCGCGTCCTTGCCGCCCGCCTCCACCAGCACCGGCGTCAGCGACTCGGCGCAGGCGGCCATCACCTTCTTGGCCGTGGCCGTCGAGCCGGTGAAGGCCAGCTTGTCGACCCCGGACCGGCACAGCGCCGCGCCGACGTCGCCGAGGCCGTGCACGGCGGTGAACACGGGGTGCTCCGGCACCACCTCGGCGAAGGTGTCCACCAGCCACTGCCCGACGGCCGGGGTGTACTCGCTGGGCTTGAACACGACGGCGTTGCCGGCGGCGAGGGCGTACGCGGCGGAGCCGAGGGGGGTGAAGACGGGGTAGTTCCAGGGGCCGATGACGCCGACCACCCCGTACGGCTGGTATTCGAGGTGGGCGGAGAACTCGGCCAGGATGAGTCGGGAGCGCACCCGGCGCGGCCCGAGCACCCGCCGGGCGTTGCGGGCGGCCCAGTCGACGTGCTCGATCGCGGTGAGGATCTCGACGACGGCGTCGGCGACCGGCTTGCCGCCCTCGGTGTGCACCAGCTCGGCCAGCTCCTCGATCCGCCGGGCGAGCAGGCTCCGCCAGCGCAGCAGCCGTTCCCGGCGGCCGCCGAAGCCGAGGCCGGCCCACCACTGCCCCGCCCCGCGGGCGCGGTCGACGGCCCGCGCGACGTCGGTGGGGGTCGCGAGCGGCAGCCGCCCCGCCTCCGCGCCGGTGGCCGGGCTGGTCGACACCAGTCGGCCGTCCTCGACGACCGGGGTACCCGGGGCATGCACAGCCGTCATGGCCGAAGTCTAGACCCGCAAGCTACCCATCGGTAGGTCCGCCGGCGGCGGGCCGAGGGGCCGACAGCCGGCGGGCGGAAAGGGACGGCGGGTGCCGAACCGGCCAACGGTACCTGTCCGGCCGGTGCCGCCGGGGTGACCTTGTGGTGGTGGGGACGGGTGCGGTGTGATGGCAGTCTGACGCCCGAACCCTGGTGGCTGGAGGCGTACCGTCCATGGAGGACCTTTTTCCGGAACTGCTGCCGTTGCTGACGGTGGCGGGCGGGCCGATGCGGGGGGCGAGCTTCCGGCTCAGCCCGCGACCGCAGGTGATCGGCCGCGGGTCGAGCGCGGACATCGGAGTCGACGACCCGCACCTGAGCCGCCGGCACGCCACCGTGTGGCTCACCGCCGAGGGTGTGTCGCTGATGGACCTCGGCTCGACCAACGGCACCTGGCTCAACGACCGCCGGATCGAGGGCCCGGAGCAGTTGACCGACGGGGACGTGCTCCGGGTGGGCCGTACCGAGCTGCGCTTCTTCGACCCCGGACTGGCCCGTACCGACCCGGTGGGGCTGGCCTTCGGTGGCCGTCGCCGGGACCGACGCACCACCCTGCCGCTACCGCTGCCCGCCCCGCCCGCCGCCCGGACCTGAGGCGCGCACACACCCCGGACCCGGGTGGGCAGTGGGACGGCCACATGGAGTGGACGGGCGGGACGTGGCACGATGCCGCGGATGGAGACGGCACAGCACACCCTCACGGCGAACGGGATCGTCCAGCGGCTTCGGGTCGCCGGACCGCCGGACGGGGTGCCTGTGCTGCTCATCCACGGCAACTGCTCGTCGTCGGCGTTCTGGGAGCCGCTGGTGCGCCGACTGCCACCCACCGTCCGGGTCGTCGCCCCCGACCTGCGCGGGTACGGCGACACGGAGACCGCCCCGGTGATGCTGGAGGCGCCGGTCTCCCCGTACGGCTTCGGCGGCACCCGCGACCTCGACGGCGCGCCGACCACTCCCGACTTCGCGGGCACCGGGGCCGGCACCGCGAACGCGGACTTCGTCGCCCGGCTGGCCGCCGGTGACCGGGGCACGGACGGCCCGACGAGCCCGCGCAACGTGCTGCGGGCGGCGTACGTGGCCGACCCCGCCTCGCTCGGCGAGGACGAGGAGCTGCTGCTGGACAGTGTGCTGTCCACCGCGACCGGGGACGACAACTACCCGGGCACGGCCGCCGGGTCGCCGCACTGGCCGGGCACCGCGCCGGGCGGGCGGGGCGTGCTCAACGCCCTGGCCCCGGCCCACTTCCGGATCGCCGACGAGCTGGTGTCCGTCGCCGCCAAGCCCCCGGTCACCTGGGTACGCGGGGACGCCGACGTGATCGTCTCGGACACCTCGCTGTTCGACCTGGCGTACCTGGGCTCGCTCGGGGCGGTGCCGGGCTGGCCGGGGGAGGCGGACTGCCCGCCGCAGCCGATGGTCGGCCAGACGCGGGCGGTGCTCGAGCGGTACGCGGCGGCCGGCGGGACGTACCGGGAGGTGGTGCTCCCCGGCTGCGGGCACAGCCCGCACCTGGAGCGGCCGGCGGAGTTCGTCGCCGAGCTGCTGGCGCTGGCCGGGGTGCCGGCGACGGTCTGAGCCGGGCGCGGCGGCACCGGCTGTGCGGCAAGCCGGCACGGACCGTGAGATAATCCACCGCGTCTCGACAACCGAGCGTCACGTGGCAGACTCGCGCGCATAACCTTAGTGGCCGTTCATGCGGTCCCGCGGACTTTGGGGAGGCCGGTCGTGGCGCGCGAGTTCACCAGCGTGGGCGTTGTGGGGCTGGGCACCATGGGTGCGGGCATCGTCGAGGTGTTCGCGCGCAACGGCCTCGACGTCGTCGCGGTCGAGATCTCCGACGCCGCCCTGGAGCGCGGCCGGGCGAACCTGACCGGCTCGACCGACCGGGCGGTCGCCCGGGGCAAGCTCGCCGAGGCCGACCGGGACGCGCTGATGTCCCGGGTGCGCTTCGCCGTCGGGCTGGACGCGCTGCGCTCGGTGGACCTGGTGATCGAAGCGGTCCCCGAGCACCTCGACCTCAAGCAGCGGATCTTCGCCGAGCTGGACCGGGTCTGCAAGCCCGAGGCGATCCTGGCCACCAACACCTCGTCGCTGTCGGTCACCGAGATCTCGGTCGCCACCACCCGGCCCAACCAGGTCATCGGCATCCACTTCTTCAACCCGGCGCCCGTGATGAAGCTGGTCGAGGTGGTCCGCACGGTGGTCACCTCGTCCGACGTGGTCGACGACGTGGAGGCGTTGTGCGCCCGCCTCGGCAAGGTCGACGTCACCATCAGCGACCGGGCGGGCTTCATCGCCAACGCCCTGCTGTTCGGGTACCTCAACCACGCCGTGACGATGTTCGAGGCGCGCTACGCCAGCCGCGAGGACATCGACGCCGCGCTGAAGCTCGGCTGTGGCCTGCCGATGGGCCCGTTGGCCCTGATGGACCTGATCGGCCTGGACACCGCGTACGAGATCCTGGACACGATGTACCGGCGGGGCGGGCGGGACCGCCGGCACGCCCCGGCGCCGCTGATCAAGCAGATGGTCACCGCGGGCCTGCTCGGCCGCAAGTCCGGCCGGGGCTTCTACACGTACGAGCGGCCGGGCTCGCCGAAGGTCGTACCGGACGAGCACACGCCCGTGGCGGCGGAGCCGGCGCTGACCGACGGCGCCCGGGCGATCGCCAAGGTGGGCATCGCGAGCGCGAGGAGTGAGCTTGCGAGCCCCGCAGTCGTGAGCAAGGTGGGCATCGCGAGCGCGAGGAGTGAGCTTGCGAGCCCCGCAGTCGTGAGCAAGGTGGGCGTCGTGGGTTCCGGGACGATGGCCGTCGGGATCATCGAGGTCTTCGCCAAGGCCGGGTACGAGGTCGTCTCGGTCACCCGGGGCGCGGAGAAGTCCGCGAAGGTCTGCGAGGCGGTCAGGACCTCGCTGAACAAGGGCGTGGTACGGGGCAAGTTGAGCGAGGCCGACCGGGACGCCGCGCTCGGCCGGGTCACCTGGTCGGCCACCCTGGAGCACCTCGCCGACGTCGACCTGGTGGTGGAGGCGGTCGTCGAGGAGTTGAGCGTCAAGAAGGCCCTCTTCGCCAGCCTCGACGAGATCTGCAAGCCCGGCGTCGTGCTCGCCACCACCACCTCGTCGCTGCCGGTGATCGACGTCGCGATGGCCACCCAGCGGCCGGCCGACGTGCTCGGGCTGCACTTCTTCAACCCCGCGCCGATCATGCCGCTGGTGGAGATCGTGCGGACCATCCGCACCTCGGCGGAGGCCACCGCCACCGCCCGGGCGGTCTGCGCGCGGCTGGGCAAGACCAGCGTGGTCTGCGGCGACCGGTCCGGCTTCATCGTCAACGCGCTGCTCTTCCCGTACCTGAACGACGCGGTGCGGATGCTGGAGGCCAACTACTCCACGGCCGACGACATCGACCACGCGATGAAGCTCGGCTGCGGCTACCCGATGGGCCCGTTCGAGCTGCTCGACGTGGTCGGCCTGGACGTCGCGCTGGCCATCCAGCGCGAGCTGTACCTGGAGCTGCGCGAGCCCGGCTTCGCCCCGGCGCCGCTGCTGGAGCACCTGGTCACCGCCGGCTACCTGGGCCGCAAGACCGGGCGCGGATTTCGCGACCACACCAGTCGCTGATCCGGGTCGCCACCTGATTCCACAGGCGACGGAACCCCAGCCACAGAGGTGGCTGGGGTTCCGTCATGTCTTCGTGGCGAACGCTGATCCTGTGCCCCGGCCCGCTTCCGCTGTCGATCCAAACCCATGCCCGTCCGTCCCTTGGAAGCTCACGCGGGCCAACCACGATGACCCCCGTTGGTCGGAGCTGCGGCTGGGCAACTGAGACGCCGGCTCCCATGGCGCAGTTCCTAGCCACCCCGCCCGTGGTCCCGGTCGGCACGCCCGTGGACGACCCGCCCGTCGACGATCGTGCAGGCGACGCGCTCGTGCGCGCGCCAGCCGAGAAACGGGTTGTTGCGGGACCTGCTCCGGTGCCGGTCGCCCCGGATCACCTCGGAAATCCCGGTCTCGACCACACACAGGTTCGCCGGCTCGCCGATTCGTACCGGCCGGCCGGCCTGGTGGGCGATGCCGCCGATACGGGCCGGAACGGCGGACAGCACCTCGGTGAGCCGCACCCAGTCGACCTCCCCGGTGGTCGGCGCGCGGAGCACGGCGGCGACGACGGGGAGCGCCGTCTCCAGCCCGGTCAGCCCGAACGCGGAATCCGCCCAGCCCTTCGCCTTGGCTGGCGCGGGATGCGGTGCGTGGTCGGTCGCCACGACGTCGACGGTGCCGTCGATGAGGGCTTCCCGGAGCGCGAGGACGTCGTCGCGCGACCGCAGCGGAGGGTTGACCTTCAGGGCCGCTCCCGAGTTGAGCGCCGCCTCGTCGTCCAGCATGAGGTGGTGCGGGGTGACCTCGCAGGTCACCGGAACTCCAGCCTTCTTCGCTTGGCGGATCAGCTCGACGGACCCCCTGGTCGAGACGTGGCAGACGTGCAGGTGCCCACCGGTGTCGGCGGCAATCGAGAGGTCCCGCTCGATGACGCGTTCCTCACCGGCCGGGAGCCACGGCGAGGCGCCGGCCCGTTGCGCCACCCGCGCGTTGACGGCGCCGGAGCCGACGATCGCCGAGTCCTGAGCGTGCTGGCCGAACACGACATCCTGTTCCCGGCAGGCCTGGAGCATCGCGCGGACAAGTCGCGGATCTTCGACGCAGCGGCCGTCGTCCGAGAAGAGGCGTACGCCGGCGGCGGTGAGTGCCGCCACGTCGACGAGCGACCGACCGGCCAGGTCGGTGGTGACGGCGGACACCGGACGGATCCGGGCGGTGCCGCGGGGAGCGCGGCGCAGCAGCTCGGCGACGCGGGACACCCGGTCGGTGGGCGGCGACGTGTTGGCCATGGCGAACACGTCCGAATAGCCGCCGGCAACCGCGGCGGCCGTTCCGGTCCAGAGGTCCTCGGCCTCGGTGAAGCCGGGGTCCCGCAGGTGGGTGTGCAGGTCGACGAAGGCGGGGAGGACGAGGCGGGTCGTCGCTGGCGTGTCGTCCCCGGCTTCCTCGATCGCACGGATGGTCCCCTCGGCGATGGTGAGGTCGACGAGCGGTCCCTGCAGGGACAGCCGTACGGACTCAAGCCGCAGCATGGCCGTCGCTCCGTAGCTGGAAGACGGGGCCGTCGCTGCAGACGAGGGGTCCCTCCCGCGACGGGTCGGCAGTGCCGGGTACCGCGCAGCCGTGGCAGTATCCGAGCCCACAGGCCATGTGCGCTTCGAGCGACACCTGTAACGGTACGTTCCAGCGGGCGGCCAGGGTCATCGCGAGCCCGGCCAGGCGGGTGGAGCCACACACCACGATCAGTCCCGGTGGCAGGTCGTCGAACTCCGCGTCCAACCGTCGGTCGAGTGCCTCCACCGAACTCGAACCGTCGACGTCCGTCACGGTGATGGCCTTCGCGCCGAGTTCGGCGCAGTCGTCCCGACCGATGACGCGGTTGTCGGACCGGGCGCTGAGGACCAGCGTGCTGGCGATTCCGGCGTGTGTGGCGTCCTCGACGAGCGTCATGAAGGAGCACACGCCGATCCCCCGCCCGATGAGCAGCAGCGACTCGGCGGAGCTGGAGAGGTCGAAACCGCGGCCGAGTGGGCCGGTCACCAGGAGTACGTCACCGGCCCGCGCTCTGCTCAGCGCGTCGGTGCCCCGGCCGTGCACGTTGTAGACCACCTCGATGTCACCGGAGGACGCCCGTCGGCGGTGGATCGCCATCGGTCGGGGCAATTGGATGGGTGAGCCTGCGACCTCGGGCACGCTGATCATCACGAACTGTCCGGCCTGAGCTGCCAGGCAGATGCGGGGTACCCGCAGCACCAGCCGGAAGATGGTCGGCGACAGCGGGGCGTGGCTGACGACGACAGCCGACTCGCAGGACGGCTCGGGTCGGTGGCGGGCCGGCAGCACGGCCGGCGGAGGCATGGCCGTCATCGCGCCGAGTCCAGCCGGTACATCGTCTCCAGGAGCACGGCGGCGCCAGCGGCGATCTGACCGGCGTCGGTGAACTCGTCCGGTGAGTGGGAGAGCCCGCCGCGGCTGGGGACGAAGACGATACCGGCCGGCATGAGCCGGCTGATCTGCTGGGTGTCGTGGCTGGCACCGCTGGGGATCACGTCGGCGGCGAGCCCCAGCGCCGCTGCCGCTTCCAGCGCTACCGACCGGACCTCCTCCGACAGGTCGACCGGCGCGGTGTCGGCCAGTTCCTCGACGTCGACGTCGACACCGCGTCGCCGCGCGATCGCCCGGCACTGTCGCCTGACCGCGTCCGCGGCGGCGCGTTGCCGTCGGTGGTCGGTCTCACGGACGTCGACGGTGAATACCACTCGACCAGGGATGATGGTGACCGCGCCCGGCTCGACCGACAGTGCGCCCACAGTGATGCGGGTGTTGGTCTCGGCGCCTTCCACGGCCAACTGTTCGCAGGTGAGCACGCACTCCGAGGCGGCGGCGAGGGCGTCCCGGCGGCCGTCCATCGGCGTCCCTCCGCTGTGCGACGCCACGCCGGTCATCGAGACCCGCAGTCTCGTCGAGCCGGAGACGGTGTCCACGACGCCGATCGGCACGCCGCGGTCCTGCAGTACCGTGCCCTGTTCGACGTGGAGTTCCACGAGGGCGCACCAGTCCGACGGCGTCCACCGGGCGGTCCCGACCCGTCGCGGGTCGAGCCCGCACGAGGACATCGCGGCCGCCATCGTCGTACCCGTGCCATCCCGCAGCCGGTGCAGGTCGGCCTCGCCGGTGAGGCCGGCGACCATCCGGCTGCCGTTGCATGCCTGGCCGAAGCGTGCCCCCTCCTCGGCGGCGAAGGCGACGAACCGCCAGGGGTGCCGTCGGGGGCGGGTGCTGGCGGTGGCGGCGGTCGCCACCGCCAGGGCACCGACCACACCGACGACACCGTCGTACGCGCCGCCGTGCGGAACACTGTCCAGATGCGATCCGGTGCCGATCGCGCCACGACGCGGCGCGGTGTTGGGTGGCAGCTCGCCGATGGTGTTGCCGGCGGCGTCGGTGTGGGCGGCGATCCCGAGATCGGCCAGTTGCGCGGCGAAGAGTTCATGCGCCTGACGTTCGAGACGGGTGTAGGCCAGCCGAGAGACGCCAGCGCCGGGCTCCGACAGGGCGGCGTACTGCCGCAGTGTGTTCTCGAACCACGTGGCCCCGACGATGCGGGAGGTGACCGGTGTCGACATGAGCTTCTCCTGGAGGGTCGGCTAACGGCCGTCGGCCACGGGCGGGAGGAGGTCCGCCGGCGGGACGTGGAGCCGCGGCGGGTGCAGGGTGAGTGCGCAGTCGAACCGGTGCCCCCGCTCCCGCATCATCTCCATCACCGGCAGCATCGGCCGGGAGCTGGTGAGCCGCGTGGCGACGAGCGCCACCGTCGATCCGGCGGGTGGCTCGGCGGAGGTGAAGAGGAGACCGCGTTCCTGTACGACGGTGGCCCGACGCGCTCCCATCGCGGACGCGACCACGTGCGCCAAGACCGCCTCCTCCTCACCCTCCCAACTCAGGACGGTCCCCACCGCGCGGGTGGACAGGATGGCCGCGATCGCGGTACCGAGCCGGTTCGTCTCCTGGGGGTCGCAGCCCAGGTCGAACCAGAGGCCGTTGCCGTCCGTCCTCGTCATCGGCCCGGTCAGCGCGGAGAGATAGGGGAGTTCGTTCATCGGGTGACCTCGTTCCTGGGATACGTACGGCGGTGGCCGGACACGCGGGTCAAGCGAGCGTTGTTTCCCGGCGGAGCAGGGACGTGATGGTGGTGACCCCGGCCGCGTGGCAGCGGGAGCGGAGCCCGCGTACGACGTCGACCATTGCGAACGGCCGGCTGAAGTTCGCGGTGCCAACCTGCACGGCCGACGCGCCGACGGAGAGGTACTCCAGGGCATGGTCGGCGGTGGCGATCCCACCGCAGGCGATGACGGGCAGCTCGACGGCCTTGGCCGCGAGCCACACCAGCCGCAGAACGATCGGCCGGATGTGGGGGCCGGTCAGGCCGCCGACGTAGTTGCCGAGGGCCGGCTTCAGGCTTCCCGGTTCGAGGGGCAGCGCGGGGACGGAGTTGGCGATGCAGACCGCGTCGGCACCGGCTTCCTGGGCCGCCAGGGCGCACTCGGCGATGGAGGCGACCATCACGGGCAGTTTCGCGATCAACGGTTTGTCGGTGACCGCCCGCACCCGCGACACCGTGTCGTGCAGCGCGGCCGGGTCGGATCCGATGTCACGGCCGTCCGCGTCGAGGTTGGGGCACGACACATTGATCTCGTACCCGGCGCCGGCACCGTCGAGCCGCGTCGCGACCTCCTCGTACTCCGCCGGCGAGTGTCCACCGATGCTGATGATCGTGGGGACCGAAAGCGCCTGGTAGGCGGCGAACTGGCCGGCCAGGAATCCGCGCGGGCCGCGACTGGGGATGCCAACGCTGTTGACCACCCCTGCCGGAATCTCGGTCAGTCGGTGGGCGGGGTTGCCGGCCCGGGGCTGGAGGAAGACGGTCTTGGTGACGGCGACCCCGATCTCCGGCATGGGGAGCATCCGGCCCAGTTCAGGTCCGAAGCATCCCGAGGCGGGCATCACCGGGGAGTTCAGCTTGAGCCCCCGGATGTGCACGGACAAATCGACGCCGTCGGCGACGGGATCGAACGGAACCGGATCCGGGGACAGCGGTCGCACTCCAACTCCCTCGTCACGTAGCATGTTTCCGCGTATCGGAAATCACTCTTCCAGAATCAGGGTACGGAGTATCAGCTGACCCGCGCGGGCCTGTCAAGCCCGGCGGGCGACGAGGGAGGCGGCCATGCGGGTCGGGATCTATGCCGGCTCGGCGGCCGGCACCGCCGAACTGCGCACGTGCGTGGTAGCCCTGATCGGCGGGCTCGCCGACCGGGGACACGACTTCGTCTACGGTGGCGGCTCGGCCGGCATCATGGGACTCGTCGCCGACACGGCGATCGCCCGAGGTGCCCCAGTCACCGGCGTCCTACCCCCTCGACGGGAAGGGGGCGAGTCGCCCCACCGGGGGCTGACCCGCATCGAGACCGCGCCGGACCGGCCGACCCGGCGCGCCCGCATCCTCGAACTGTCCGATGTCGTCGTCGCGCTACCCGGCGGCCCCGGCACCCTCGAAGAGCTTGCCGAGGCGGTGAACCTCCGCCGCATCGGCTTCACCACGGTCAAGTGCGCGGTGTTCAACGCGAGCGGCTTCTTCGACCCGTTCCTGCGGCAGCTCGACAACATGGTCAGGAGCGGATTCCTCCGAGAACGCCGGCCCGACCTCGTCGCGGAGATCACCACCGCCTGCGACATCGAGGCGCTCGCCGGATCGGGGCCGACCCGGCGCGACCACGCCGGAGCGGCCCGGCGCGACCGTTCCGACGCAGCCAGAATCCCCTCACATCGATACAAACGCTGACCGGCGCTGATCTTTCGGTGTCAGATCGACACGCCGCGGTGGAAACATCGATTCCACAACCCATTGACCGCCTGTTTCAACGCGCGTAGATTGCGAAACCTCATGCAGGCCGGAAGGGAAACACATGATCGATTCGGCGGGGAGAGAGCCCACAGTCCTGGTCGTCGGCTCGATCCACCACGACCGCTCACTGCTCGTGCCGCGACTGCCGGGCCCGGGCGAGACGGTTATCTCAGGCCGGACCCTGGACGGTCTCGGGGGCAAGGGAGCGAACCAGGCGGTGGCCGTCGCCCGCACAGGTGTCCACTGCGACCTGCTCGGCGTGGTCGGCGACGACGGCAGCGCCGTCGTCGTCCGGAGGGAACTTCTCGCCCACGGTGTCTCGGTCGCGCAGGTGGGTGTCGTCCCCGGCCGGCAGACCGGGCGGGCCACCGTGGTAGTCGAGGACGCGGGCGAGAATCTGATCATCGTCGAGCCCGGTCCGGTGGACCTGATCGCGCGGAACATGATCGACGCGAACCTGTGTGACCGCGACACACCACCGGCGGTCGTCGTCGTCCAGGGCGAGGTGCCTGCGCCGGTCATATGCTGGACGGCCGAGTCGGCGAAAGAGGCGGGTTCGAGGTTTGTCCTGAACCTGGCTCCCGTGCTGCCGGTCGACCTGGCGGCCCTGCGGCAGGCCGACCCCCTCGTGGTGAACGAGCACGAAGCCACTGCCCTGCTCGAACTGCTCGACGGCACCCCGAGGACGGTCGACGGCCTCGACGACGCGCTCGGCGTGGCACGACGTCTCATTGGCACCGGGATCCGCTCGCTCGTCATCACCCTCGGTGCCGACGGGGCGGTACTCGCCGATCGCCACCGGGTCCACCACGAGGCGGCCTTTCCTGCGACGGTCGTGGACACGACCGGGGCCGGCGACTGCTTCACCGGCACGCTCGCGGCCGGGCTCGCGTGCGGGTACCCGTTGGTGGAGGCGACCCGCCGGGGAATGGCCGCCGCGTCCATCGCCGTCGGCCAGACCGGCGCCGCCACGGCCTACCCGACCCGGGCGCAGGTCGACGCCGTCCTCCACTCCGGGGCGGTGTTGCGATGACGAACCCGCGTCGGGTGACCCGACAGGACGTCGCCCGGGAGGCCAGAACCTCGGTGGCGGTGGTGAGCTACGTCATCAACGACGGACCGCGTCGGGTCGCACCAGCCACCCGCCAGCGCGTCCTAGACGCGATCGAGAAGACCGGCTACCGACCCAACGTCATCGCGCAGGCTCTGGCCGGAGGACGTTCCGGCGTGCTCGGCCTGGTCGTTCCCGACATCTCCAACTCTTTCTTCTCCGCCCTGGCGAAGTCGATCGAGGACGAGGTGTTCCGGGAAGGCCAGGTCCTCCTCGTGGGCAACTCGGCGGAGAGCGCCGTCCGGGAGGCCCGGCTGATCACCAGTTTTGTCGAGCGACAGGTCGACGGGCTGCTCTACGTGGGGGTGGGTCATCACTCACCCGTCGAGGAGGCGATCCGCGCGGGGATACCCGTCGTCGCCCTCGACCGACGGGACAGGTTCTCGGACATCTCCTCGGTGGTGGTCGACAACTTCGACGGTGCCGCCATGGCCACCGATCATCTCGTCGGGCACGGGCACCGCCGGATCGCCATCATCGCCGGCCCGTCGAACCTCTTCACCTCCGTCGAGCGGATCGGCGGCTGGCGGAAGACCCTGAAGGCACATGGCTTGCCCGACGACGAGAGCTTCTTCTTCGAGGCGCCCTTCTCCCGTGCGGGCGGCTACCAGGCCGCCGTCTCGTTGTTCCGACGCGGTACGGCTGACGCCGTGCTGGTGGCCGACGAGATGCAGGCCCTCGGCGTCCTCGCCGCCGCGGCCGACGCCGGGGTACGAGTACCCGGAGACCTGGCCATCGTCACCTTCGACGGCACCGAGCAGTCGATGTTCAGTGTGCCACCGCTCACCACCGTCGGTCAGCCACTGACCGACATCGCGCGTCACGCCGTCGCTCTGGCGCGCTCCACGAACGCGGACGGATCGAGGCACATCGTCTGCGATGTCGAACTCATCCGTCGCCGCTCCTGCGGCTGCACCGATCAGATCAGAGAGAACCACCAGGCGCCGACTCAGATTGCAGTCCACAGCGGCACCTGGGAGTCCCCACCAGAAGAGGATCATAACATGACAAAGAAGGTCGGCCGGATCGCCGGCGCTTCGCTGGCGATCGCCGCACTGTCACTGAGCGCCTGCGGCTCATCCCCCGGCGACGACCCCAACGAGGACGTCACCATCACCTTCGTCACACCGCACAAGGGGGTCTTCGACGAGGCCGTGGCGGCCTTCGAGGAGGAGCATCCCAACATCAACGTCGAGGTGCAGATCATTCCGTTTGCCGAGATCGCCGCCCAGACCCAGGCCCGGCTCGGCGCGAAGGACAGTTCCATCGACGTGATCGCGGTGGATCCGCCCCGCCTGCCCAGCCTGGCGACACAGGGCTTCCTCAAGGATGTCTCCGATGACGCCGCGGACCTGAAGGAGGCGCTGACCGCGGGCGGCATCGAGTCCGTCACCTGGGACGGCAAGCAGTACGGCTACCCGCTGTGGACCAGTGACAACTTCCTCTTCTACAACAAGAGCCTGCTGGCAAAGGCCGCGATCGCGGAACCGGGGGCGGACAACGCCAGCCGGTGGACGTGGGACCGGACCCTCGCTGCGGCCGAGAAGGCGAAGGCCGCCGGCGCCCAGTATGGGTTCGCCTTCGAACAGGTCGACGCCTACTACGCGCTCCAGCCCGTGATCATGTCGATGGGTGGCGGCACCGGCCTGGAGGGGAAGGACAACCTCACGCCCGCCGTGGACAACCCGCAGTGGATCGACTTCGGCAGGTGGTACGCCCAGCTCTACTCGTCCGGCCTCGCACCGCGCGGTGTCGCTTCGGCGCAGATGCCCGACCTGTTCAAGAACGGATCGGTGGCGTTCTACATCGCCGGGACGGCGCGGATCACCGACCTGCAGAAGAGCGGCCTGGCCGACAAGTGGGGCATGGCCCCGCTGCCGTACGCGGCCGGCGGCAGGGTCGTCACCCCGACGGACTCGTGGGCGGTGAGCGTCAGCAACTTCAGCGAACACCAGGCCGCTGCGCGCGAGTTCGCCCGCTACCTGTCCCTGTCCCCTGACGGCGCGACGTCCACCGCCACGAAGTTCAACCTGCCGCCGGTCAACCAGAAGGCCTACCCGAAGTACATCCACTACATCGACGGCATCGCGCCGAAGCAGACGACCCAGTACGGCACGCTCCTCACCACCGACACCGACGAGCACGCGGTCCGGCGGCCGCCGTCGGTCGGGTACGTCGACTTCGAGACGATCGTGAACAAGGCGTTCTCTGACATCCGCAACGGTGGCGACCCGGCGAAGATCCTCGCCGCCGCGCAGGACGCCCTCGACCGGCAGTTGTCCCAGTACAGGTAGCACGTCCGGCCCCGGGCGACGGCCCGTCGCCCGGGGTTGCGTGATGTCTATCGGAAAGACACGAACGTGACCCAAGTACACTCACGCCCCGGTCGGCTCCTCCGACAAGGTCGGACGAGACTCCACGGCCGCCTGCGGAACCTCGCCACTGCCGGCCTGTTCCTCCTACCAGCCCTGGTCGGCCTCGTCTTCCTGCGACTCATCCCGTCCGCCGAAGCCGTCCTCTCGTCGTTCACGAACCGGCTCGGGGAGCTTTCGCTCTCGAACTTCACCCGCGTCTTCAGCGACCCCGATTTCCTCGGCTCGCTGAAGGTAACCCTGCTGTTCTCGTTGGTCGTCAATCCGCTTCAGATCGGGTTGGCCCTGTTCCTGGCCGTCGCGCTGACCAGGCACGTCCCCCTGGTCGGTGTCTGGCGGACGCTCATCCTCCTGCCCATCGCGGTCCCGCAGACGGTGTCGGCCATAGTCTGGGGTGTCCTGTTCCGCCCGGACGGCCCGCTCAACGGCGTCCTCGACGCGGTCGGCATCCCGGCCGTCCCCTGGCTGGTCAGTCCCGACACGGCGCTGATGTCGATCGTCATCCTCTGCAGCTGGGTCGGTGTCGGATACTGGATGACTTTCCTCGTCGCCGGCATTCACGAGATTCCCCGGAGCCTCTACGAGGCTTCGGACCTCGACGGGGCAACCGGGTGGAAGCAGTTCGTCCACATCACGCTTCCCGGCGTACGACGACCGCTGTTGTTCGTTCTCGTCGCCGACACCGTCGCCAACTTCCTCGTGTTCGCCCCCGTGCGCATCCTCACTCAGGGCGGGCCGGAGGGTTCCACGAACCTGATCATGAACTTCATCTTCGAGCGTGCCTACACCCTGGCCGACACCGGCAGTTCCGCGGCGGCGACGGTCGTCCTGGTCAGCATCGTCATCACGGTGGTTGCCGTGCAGTTCCGGCTGCTCCCCGGAAAGGACTGAGGACATGGTCGATACCGTCCCCAGGCAGCACGAACGGCGCATCGGACGCCGTACGCTGCTCATCGTCGTCCCCGCCGCGGTCCTGGCGGTCGCACCGTTGCTCTGGGCCGTCGTCTCCTCGCTCCGACCGGGTGACGAGATCTTCCGCTACCTCTCCCCGGTGTCCGTCTGGACGGTCGTGCCGACCACGGTCTCGCTGGACAACTACCTTGCGGTGCTCGACAGCAGCTTCACCCTCGCGCTGCTGAACTCTATCGTGGTGACGACCGTCAGCGTGGCAGCCGGCCTCGCAGTGTCGTCGTTGGCCGCGTTCGCGCTGGCCATGATTCCGTTCCCCGGCCGCGCCGCGCTGTTCGGCGTCATGGTCATGAGCTTCCTCGTGCCCTTCGAGGCGATCGCGATCCCGCTCGCGTCGACGTTCCGGGAGGCGGACCTGCAGAACACGCTGACCGGGCTGATCCTGCCGGCGGTGGGCAACGGTCTGGCGATCTTCCTGCTCCGGCAGTTCTTCCTCGGGATCCCGATCTCGCTGAGCGAGGCGGCCCGGATGGACGGACTGTCCTGGTTCGGTATCTACCTGCGGATCTATCTGCCGCTGTCCCGCGCCTCGATGGTCGGCGCCGGGCTGATTCTCTTCGTCTTCCAGTGGCAGTCGTTCCTGTGGCCGCTGCTCATCGCGCCGGCACCGGCCGTACGCGTGGCGCCGGTTGCCATCGCCGACTTCGCCCAGGAGTCGGGGGTGGACTACGGCCAGATGTTCGCCGCCGCCACCCTCACCGCCCTCATCCCGCTGCTCGTCCTCCTCTTCGCGCAGCGACAGTTCACCTCGTCACTGGCGTCCACCGGGGAGCGGGAGTGATGGACATCGTCACCGCCCCGCGGCGGGTCATCATCGACTGCGATCCCGGCAACGGGATTCCCGGCGCCGACATCGACGACGGCCTCGCACTCGCGCTCGCCGTCTCCTCCGCGACGATCCACCTTGACATGGTCACCGTCGTCTCCGGCAACACCCACCGGGACCAGGGCTTCGACGTGGCCCGCACCTTCCTCGACCTCGTCGGACTGGACGTCCCCGTGTTCGCGGGAGCCAGTGTCGCCCTGCTGGAGCCAAGCGCGCCGTGGCGGACCCGGCAGGACCGCAACAGCCGCGACCCGGCGGTGGTCGCGGCCTGGTCCGCCGTTCCCGCGCCACGCTCGTACGAGGCACGGACCGCACTGGGCGCGGCGGCCGAGATCGTCCGGCTCGTCCGCGCCAACCCGGGCGAGATCACCATCGTGGCGATCGGCCCGCTGACGAACATCGCGCAGGCCCTCCAGATCGACCCGGGGATCGCGGACCTCGTCCGCGAGGTCGTGGTCATGGGTGGGGCCTTCGACGTTCCCGGCTTCCTGCAGGAACTCAACTTCGGTATCGACCCGGACGCCGCGCGGATCGTCCTGACCTCGGGCTGCCCGATCACGCTACTGCCGCTGGACGCGACGTCACAGACGCTGCTCAGGCATTCCGACCTCGATCTCGTGGACCCCGATCGTTCCGCGTTGACCCGGTACGTCGTGGAGACGACCCGTCCATGGATCGACCTCGCCGCTGCATGGCGGAACATCGACGGCTGCCTGCTGCACGATCCGCTCGCCGTGGCACTGCTGATCGACCCCGGCATCGTCACCACCCAGGAAATGATGGTCGACGTCGAAACCCGGGGAACGCTCACCCGTGGGCGACCCGTCGCGTGGACGAGAGAGAACCTACGCCTGCACGTCGGCCTCGATGTCTCGCGGGCCAGACCGGTTCGGGTGGTGAAGACGGTCGACAACGACCGACTCCTGCGGACCATGCTGTCGGCGTACCACAGTTGGCCGAGGTGAGCTAACCAGACGGCGACGGCGACGGCCGCCCGGCCAGCGTGACCGCTGGCCGGGCGGCCGAATGCCCAGGCGTGGAAGGGGACCCACCCCCAGGCCGGACCACCCCCAGCAACATCGTGGGCCCCGTCGTCGGCGGCCTCGTGCTGGCTACAACGCGGTCACCGTGGTGTGTGGCGGCCGAGGCGGGCGGTCTGGTTGCCTCGTCCCCGGTGGCCCTGGCCGGTCCGACCGTTGTCGGCGGCCTGCACCTGATCTGACACGACGCGATGACGCATCCCGGTGGCCGGTCAGGCCGGGATTGCCAGGCCCGACCACATGACGAACTGCGCCGTCTTCCACCTGGGTGTCGGGTCGCGGGCCCGATGGGTCCCGCGCATCCGGCCCCCGCCCGTGCCGTCAGCCGATCTCCGGCGTCGTGACGGTCGTCACCGGCGGCACGCCGCTGGCGGACCGGCCTGACGGGCTGACCGGACCGGTGCCCGCCCCGGCGCCAGTCAGCAGCCTGTGGCCCCGAGGACCGGCGCGGCGGCGGGGGCGGGAAACACCGGGAACACCGGTAGGTCGGGCAGGAAGCCGAGCGAGTCGAGGGCCACCGGTCCACCTTGCCTCTGAAGTTCACGCCGGAACTGCCCGGCGGCCCTCGCGTTGTCGAGGAAGAAGCCGCCCGCCACCGAGCCCCGACCGTCCAGATAGAGGCAGTAGCACCGTCGGTCGGATGTCTCCCAGTTCGCCGACACGACCTCGCGCATCGCCGAGGACACCTCGCCGACGATCTGGATCTTCCTGTTGTGCTGGTCCGACCAGCCGTAGGGGACGAAGGCGAGGGGCTCCGCGGCCATTCCGTCGACCAGGGCGCGGGCGACGATCTTCGACTGCTCGACGGCGTACGACCAGTGCTCCGACCGCCGGAACCCCGGGTCACCGTCGCACGGCCAGGCCGACACGTCGCCGACCGCGAAGATCACCTCGTCCACGGTCCGACCGTGGTGGGACACCCGCACCCCCTCAGGCCCGGCGAGGCCGGTGCCCTCCAGCCACTCCACGTTCGGGATGCCCCCGATCCCGGCGACGACCAGATCCGCGTCGAACACCCGTCCGTCAGTGAGTACGGTCGACGTGGCCCCGCCGGCTGTCTGACCGATCGACTGGACGTCCGCGCCGAGCACCAGCTCGACACCGGCGTCCCGGTGCATGGCCATCAGGCGGTCGGAGACGCGCGGACCGAGGTGGGGCATCAGGACGGGCTCGCGAGCCACGAGGGTCACGAACGCACCTCTGGCGACCGCCGACGAGGCGACCTCGCAACCGATGAAGCCTCCGCCGATGACGAGCAGACGCCGTCCCGGCTTCAGCTTCGCGGCGATCTGCCGCGCGTCGTCGAGGGTCCGCAAGGTGTGCACGTCGTGGCAGCCAACACCTCGACCCGCGACCGCGCGTGCTCTCGACCCGGTGGCGATGACTAGGGAATCGTAGGAGAGACGCGTGCCGTCGGCGAGCGTGACGAGTTTCCGCCCCCGATCGAGCGCCGTCGCGGGCACTCCGAGGCGGAGGTCGATTCTCAGTTCGGCCAGTCGCCCTTCGGTGACGAGGTAGATCTGACTCTCTGGCCATTCACCGAGGAGCATCTGCTTCGAAAGCGGCGGACGGTCGTACGGAAGGTGCCGTTCAGCTCCGACAAGAGTTAGCCGGCCGTCGTAGCCCCTGGCACGGAGCTGTTCCGCCGTCCGCAGTCCAGCGAGGGCGGCACCGACGATCAGCGTTCCCGCGTTCACCGCGTGACCTGTTCGAGGCGGATCGCGCCGGCGGGGCAGGACTCCGCTGATTCCCGCAGGTCGGCGAGGTCGGAATCGGGGAAGGTCTCGCCCAACGCCAGCGCCTTGTTGTTCTCGTCGATGTCGAAGAAATCCGGCGCCACCATCACGCAGTTGGCGAATCCCTGACAGAGGTTGAGGTCGACATGCACCCGGATCATGAGATCTCCCTGTGGTCAACTGGCGAGCCTTTGGCCACCCGCTCCCGGAGCTCGGCCTTCTTCGCTTCCGCGAGCGAGCCGACCGCGAGAAGAGCCGCGGCGCCCTTGATGTCTTTTCGGTCGAGAAGGATCTGATTGGCGTCGGCGATCGTGTAACCGTGGTCCTCCCGGGCCGTGAGGCGCATGCTGTCGCCGACCCGGACGACCCCTTCCTCGATCACCCGATAAAGAATTCCGGTCCGGTGGCTCCGCGCGACCTCGATGGCGAACTTCGGCCGGCGGTAGCGCGCCGCCACCTTGTGACACGGGGAACGCGGCTGGGCCGCCTGGATGACGGCCTCACCGACGGCGAAGACGTCACCGACGTGAACGTCGAACTCGGTCAGCCCGGTGGTGGTGAAATTCTCGCCGAGGGCCGCATAAAGCGGGAGGTCGAGTCCGAGGGTCTCCCGCCAGAACGCGTAGTTCTCGGTCGAGTAGCTCAGCACGACGCGGTCGGGACCGCCGTGAGTTTCGTAGACCTGCTCGTCCCCGGGGAGCCCGGTCCTCGACACCCGGACCTCGTCGACCGGCTCCTTGAGGTAACCGGTGAGGATCTCCTGATCGCCGCTCCGGAGCACGGACGCGGTCCCGACACAGAGCCACTCGATCCGTCCCGCGAGCGCGACCTCGTCGGGCCGCAGACCCCGATCATTCGTCACCATGGCCATCCTTTCGCGACGTGGAATACATGTTTCCACGTCAGCCGTTCATGCGCCAGATCGTTTCGTCCCTTCCAGTACCTGTCACGGCTTTCATGCCCACATTTCCAGACTGGCGAAAGCGGCGGCCCATCGCGACCGTGGTCGTTCTCCACGCGACAGGTCGCCACGGAGCATGCGGATGGGCGCCGTGCCGCCGGATCGTCGGCGCGGCGGTCGCGGTCGGCCGACGCGGTGGTGATGTCGAAAACCCGGACCGCCGGGCCGGCGACAACAGAAAAGGTCGCCGGGGCGGCGACTGGCGTGCCCGGAAAACGCGCGCGCTACTGGTCGGGATTCCAGCCCAAGAGCGTGGACATCCTGGCCGCGGTTTCCTTCACCTTCTCGACGGTGGAGGTCCGGCGGTCGTCGGTGGCGAACCGGCTGGACGATCCCGCGAGGGTCACGCTGGCCGTCACCCGGCCGGTCGATGTGAAGACCGGTGCGGCGACCGCCCAGACACCCTCGTCCAACTCGTCCGCGGCGATGTCGTATCCCCGATCCCTGATGACCGGGAGACGTTCGAGTACGGAGTCGACCGTGTGCGGGCTCGAAGGGGTGAACTCGTCGAGATCGCGGGATTTGAGCAGTTCAGTGGCAACCTCGGAACTCAGGAAGGCAAGGAGAATACGCGCGGCAGCAGCGGCGTGCATCGGCATGACCTGCCCGAGCCGCACGAAGAGCCGCAGCGGATAGGTGCCCTCCACCAGGGACACACAGACCGCCTCACTGCCGTGCAACTCGGTCAGGAAAACGGTCTCGCCGGTCGCCCGCGACAACTCGCGGACCATGTTGGCGAGCGACTGCATCCCGCCCGTCTCGCTCACGTTTTTTTCCGTCAGATCGCGTACCGCTGGGCCGAGGAAATACCGGAGGTCGATCGGTGACCGGCTGACGAACCGCTGCTCACGGAGCACTCCGAGAACGCGGTGCATGCTCCCCAACGGGATGTCGAGCGCCAGACGTAGCTCCTGGAGGGTCATGCCGTCAGGCCGGTTGGAAAGTGCCTGGAGGACATGGAGCGCACGGACGACGGGTTGCATCCCTCCACCCTAGCCTCGGCCTTCCGTAAGGCCGGCGCAGGCCGGCAGGAGGATGATCGTGCGGCACTTGGAGGTACCACGCGTGGCGCGAGGCAGAACCAGGGTTTTGCCAGGTTCCTAACCTGGCTTTAGTGTGCTTTGTGAGGTAGGGACGAGTCCGGTCCGGACGCTGGCCCGTACGCTTGTTGACCGTGAGCCCCCGTCGCAACCGTCCCCGGCGGGACGAGCACGCCCACCTGGACGCCGAGCGGGCCCGGCAGGGCGTGCCCTCGGTGCAGCAGTGGCGCGACGGCGACTGGCAGGTACGCGGAATCTCGGGCGGCGCGTCGGTCAAGACGTACCGCTGTCCGGGCTGCGACCAGGAGATCCGGCCCGGGGTGGCGCACGTGGTGGCCTGGCCGGCGGACGACCGGGGGGACCTGACCGACCGCCGGCACTGGCACAGCGGGTGCTGGCGGGCCCGGGACCGGCGCGGCCCGGGGATCCAGCGGGGCCGCGGCGCTCCCCGGTACGGCTGAGCGATCTGGGTCACCCCGTTTCCGCCCCGGCGGGCGGGACGCGCGGCGGCGCGCGAGACTTGGGCGGTGAGCACACCGATCCGCGCGTCGTCGATCCTGCCCGGTCTCCGGGAGGACATCGAGCTGCACACCGCCGACGGGCTGCGCCTGGTCGGTGAGCTGGCCCGGCCGGTGGACCGGGAGCCGGTCGGCACCCTGGTCTGCCTGCATCCGCTGCCCACCCACGGCGGGATGATGGACAGCCACGTCTTCCGCAAGGCGGCGTGGCGGCTGCCGGCGCTGGCCGGCCTGGCCGTGCTCCGGTTCAACACCCGGGGCACGAGCAGCGTGCGCGGCACCAGCGAGGGCGAGTTCGACGCGGCGGTCGGCGAGCGGTTCGACGTCGCCGCCGCCATCGAGTACGCGGAGTTCGCCGAGCTGCCGAACATCTGGCTGGTCGGCTGGTCGTTCGGCACCGACCTGGCGCTGAAGTACGGCTGCGACCCGGCGGTGGCCGGTGCCGTCCTGCTCTCCCCGCCACTGCGCTTCTCCACCCCCGACGACCTGGGCAACTGGGCCGAGGCGGGCAAGCCGCTGACCGCCCTGGTGCCGGAGTTCGACGACTACCTGCGGCCGGACGAGGCCCGGCGGCGGTTCGCGGCGGTGCCGCAGGCCGAGGTGGTCGGGGTGCCCGGCGCCAAGCACCTCTGGGTGGGCGACGCCGAGGCCGTGCTCGACGAGATCGTCCGCCGGGTCGCCCCGGGCACCCCGCTGCCCCTGCCGCGTACCTGGGACGGCCCGATGGAGACCGGCGACGTCAGCGCGTACGCCGACCGCACCGTCGCCGCCTTCGCCGACACCCCGGTCCCCGGCCCCCGGCCCACCTGACACCCCGCGCGCTCCACGAGGCCCCGCGAGGCACCCACCCGCGATCTTGCACTTCGCGCCCCTGTTATGGGGCGTATGCCAGTATTGCCGGGGCGGAACTGCAAGATCGCGGGACGCTGAGCGCCCGACGCGGGCGGGATGGGCCAGGTGGGGCCCGCCGTGCCCGGCGTAGGGATCAAGCCTGACCGCCCGGAGCCGGGCACGGCGAGCCCCACCCCGACCGCACCCACCCGAGGACTACTCGGACTCGACTGTCACCTTGCTCGGCTTGGCGCTGCGCTCGTCGGTGGTCGGCTTCGTCGGGCGCTTGCCGTTCTCGCCGGTGCTGGTGATCTTCGTGGGCGTGGCCTCCCGGCCACCCTCGCCGGGCACCGCGGCGATCGTCGGCTCCCCGTCCACGCCGGCGCTCGCCGCTCCGCCGTCCACCGTGGTGACCGGCTCGCCCACCGGCCGGGCCTTCGCGGGCCCGGTGCCGTCCGCCGGGGTGGCCTTCGTCGGCGCGCCGTCGTCGGCGGGGGCGAGCTTCGCCGGCGCCGAACCGTCGGCCGTGGGCGTCGTCGCCGGCGCGGCGGCGTCGGCCGGGGAGATCTTCGCCGAGCCGGCGTCGGCGGTCGCCCTGATGGCCGTGGTGGGGGGCCCGGCCGGGGCGGCCCCGGCCTTGGCGGGCTCGTCGGCCGGCTCGGCCCTGACCGGCCCGGCGGTCGGGTCCGTGGGGCCGGTGCCGGTGGCGGCTCCGGTCGGTACACCGTTGACCCGGGCGGGGGCGTCGACGGCCCCGGCCCGTGCGGCTTCGGCCAGGGCGGCGGGGGCCGGGCTCGCCGGGCCGACCCGGGCCGGACGGGCGCCGTCGGCGGACAGTCCCGCCCCGGCGGCCTGCTGCCGCAGGTCGAGCAGCTGGCGCTGGAGCTCGTCGGACTCCTGCCGGGACTGCCAGGTCTCCTGCCGCAGGTCGGCCAGCTGCTGCTGGGCCTTGGCGATGTCCAGCATCACCTGCGCCAGCTGCTGCCGGCCGGCGGCCACCTCCTGCTGCGTCGCCGCGAGGTGCTGCTGCGTCGTGGCCAGGTGCTGCTGCGTCGTGGCCGCGTACTCCTCGAACTGGCGGCGGGAGGCGGAGACGTGCTCGTCGGCCTTGCGGCGCCTGTCGTTCGCGTCGTCCTCGGCCCGGCGCAGCAGCTCGGCGGCCTCCTCCTCGGCCTGCTGACGCATCGCCAGGGCGTCCTGCTCGGCGGCGCGACGGATCTCCGCGGCGCCCTCCTCGATCTCCTCCCGCCGGGCCGTGTACTGCCGCTCCAACTCGGCCTGCCGGGCGGTGAACTGCTGCTCCAGCGAGTCGCGGCGCTCGGCGTACTCCCGCTCCGCGGCCGCCTTGCGCTGGACCAGCTCGCGGTCGGCGGCCTCCCGGCGGCCGTTGACCTCCCTCTCGACGCCGGCCCGCCACGCGCCCAGTTCCTCCTGGGTCTGGGACCGGGTCTGCTGCACGTACGCCTCGGTCTCCGTGCGCATCCGCTGCACGTACGCCTCGGTCTCGGCGCGCTGGCGCTTCGCCGCCTCACCGGCCTGCGTGGTGAGCCGCTCCGCCTCCTGCCGGGCCCGGTCACGGGTGCCTTTCGCCGCCGCCTCGGCGTCGTCGGTGATCCGCTTCGCCTCCTGCAGCGCCTTGGCGTGAGTGGCCCGCCCGGCCTCCGTGGCCGCGTCGGTGAGCCGCTTGGCCTCCTGCTGGGCCTTGACGTGCACCTCCTTGGCCGCCTCGCGGAGCTGGGTGGCCTCCTGCTGGGCCTTGGCGTGCGCCTCCTTGGCCGCCTCGCGCAGCTTGGTCGCCTCCTGCTGGGCCCGGGTGTGGATCTCCTTGGCCGTGTCGCGGAGCTGGGTGGCCTCCTGCTGGGCCTTCGTCAGCGCCTCCCGGGCGGCCGCGCGGTGCCGGGCGACCTCCTCCTCGGCGGTCGCGCGGAGCCGGGCGACCTCCTTCTCGGCGGTCGCGCGGAGCCGGGCGGCGTCCTCCTTGGCGGCCTTGAGAGCGGCGTCCGCCTCGTCGCGCCGGGCCTTGCTGTGCCGCTCCTCCTCGGCCCGCCGGGCGGCGAGGGCGATCTCGAAGTCCTTCAGCGCCTGGGCCGCCTGCTCCTTGGCCTCGGCGACGATGTGCTCCGCGGCGGCCCGCCGCGCCTCGATCTCCTCGTTGGCGGCGATCAGGATGGCGTCGGCCTGCTCCTCGGCGAGGGTGAGGATCTGCTCGACCCGGGGGCCGAGGTGGCGGAACGAGGCGCGGTCCACCACCCCGATCTGCTTGCGCACCTGCGCGAGGTCGCGTTGCAGCACCTCGACCTGGCCGGCGAGCTTGTGGATCTGCGTGTACGCCTGTTCCCGCTCGGCCGTCAGGGTCGCGATCTCGTGCTCGGCGCGAGCGACGTACCGGTCGACCTGCCGTTTCTCGTACCCCCGCAGGGCGGACTCGAAGCTGGGCTCCGTGGTCACGTCCCCGCCGAGGGCGAACAGTTCCTCGCCGTGCGACATGCCCCCCATCCTCACACGCATCCGGCTCTGCCGGGGCGATACGGACGCGCCTGTTGGGACCTACTTCACCCGGTTCGTACCCGGGCATGCCAGGGATTGGGAAACGCACACGGCGCGGGGTCCACCGGTGACCCGGTGTCGCCCCGCGCCGTTCATGCCCCGGCCGCGCGGTGTCAGCCGGCGGACTCCGTGCTCACCGACTCGTCCTTGGCGTCGGCCTTGGCCTCCGGCTTGGCCGGCGCAGCCGCGGGGGTCGCCGCCGGCACGCCCGGCACGATGCCGGCCAGGCCGGAGAGCATCTGGCCGAGCTGCGCGGTGACCGCGTCCTTCTGTCGGGTGAGGTCCTCGACCTCGCGGCGCGCGGCCTGCGTGGTCAGGTCGGCCTCGGTGCGGGCCTCGGTGACCAGGCGGTTCGCCTCGGCCTTGGCCTCGTTGAGGGTCTTCTCGGAGAGCGCCTTGGCCTTCTCGATCGTCTCGTTGGCGGTGCGCTCGGACTCGACCCGGCGCGCCTCGGCGCGCTGCTCGATCTCCTTGGCCCGCTCCTGGGCGGCCCGGGCCCGCTGCTCGGCCTCGCTGACCAGCTTCTGGGTCTGCGCGACCTGGGCGGCGTGCCGCTCGGACTCCTCGCGCTCGGCCTTCTCGCGCCGCTCGGCGAGCTGCAGCTCCAGGGCCTGAAGGTCCTTGTCGCGCTTGTCGCGGGCGTCGGTGAGCAGCTTGGTCGCCTCGGCGCGCTTCTCCTCGGCCTCCCGAGCCGCCTTCGCCCGCTGCTGGGTGATCTCCCGCTCGGCGGTCGCCCGCAGCGTCGCCACCTCGCGCTCGACCGTCGACTTCAGCTCGGCGACCTCGTGTGCGGTGACGGTGCGCAGCTGCTTGGTCTCGCGCTCGGCGTCCGCCCGCAGGGTGTCCGCCTCCCGGCGGGCCTGCACGCGCACCTCGGCGGCCTCGCGCTCGGCGGCGGTGCGGACGCTGCCCGCCTCGCGCTCGGCGGTGGCCTTCATCGCGGCGGCCTCGGCGCGGGCCTTGTCGGTGATCTCGCGGGCCTCGAGGCGGGCCGCGGAGAGGATGCCCTCGGACTCGCGCTTGGCCTCGTTGCGGTGGTCGTTGGCCTGCTCCTCGGCCAGCCGCAGGATCTGCTCGACCCGGGTGCCCAGGCCGGAGAGGGTCGGCCGGCTGTTCTCCTCGAGCTGCTTGTTGGTCTCGGCGAGCTTCTGCTCCAGCGCGCTCTGGCGCTGCTCGGCCTGGCGGAGCCGACGCTGGGCGTCGTTCATCCGCTGCTCGGCCTCGGCGCGGGCCTGCTCTGACTGGGTCAGCGCGGCGGTCAGCCGACCGATGAAGTCATCGACCTGGCCGACGTTGTATCCGCGCAGGCCAACGGTGAAGTCTGGCTGCGAGTTCGCGTTATCGAAGAACGCAAGAGGGGAGGACTGCTGCTGGGGCATTGGGACATAGTGGCAGACGCCCCGGGGTGGTTCGCAAGACCGGTGCGCGGCTTTCGGGTCCTCTTTACATGGTCAACTCGCTGCCTTTACCCGGCCGGCCCCGCGGCCGCGCGCAGGGCCGGTGCCGGACGACGATCCCGCAGGTCCGGGCCGGGTCGGGCGGCCGGGCGAGCGGACGGGAACAAGGGGTCGCCCGGCCTCCCCGCGACCCTTTGTCGATCACTGACGGTTCTTTCCTGAAACGGCGTACGGCGGCCTGTGCCGAAAGGCACGCGCCAAGCACCGGACGGCCGTCCGGGCATCGCCCGGACGGCCCGTGCCGCGGGGCGGCCGTCGCGTCGCGCGACCCGCCGGGCCGCCCGCCGGCCCGGCGCGCGGCGGCGCGGTCAGCGCCCCCGGAACCGGTTGATCGCCTCGTCGTGCCGGGCGCGCAGCTGCGGGTCGCGTACGCCGAGGCCGTCGGCCGGGGCCAGGCAGCGCACCCCGACCTTGCCCTGGTGCAGGTTGCGGTGCACCTCGTACGCCGCCTGGCCGGTCTGCTCCAGCGGGTACGTCCGCGACACGGTCGGGTGGATCCGGCCGAGCGCCACGAGCCGGTTGGCCTGCCACGCCTCGTGGTAGTTGGCGAAGTGGCTGCCGACGATCCGCTTGAGGTGCATCCAGAGGTACCGGTTGTCGAACTGGTGCTGGTAGCCGCTGGTCGACGCGCAGGTGACGACGGTGCCGCCGCGCTTGGCGACGTAGACGCTGGCGCCGAAGGTCTCCCGGCCCGGGTGCTCGAAGACGATGTCCGGGTCCTCGCCGCCGGTCAGCTCCCGGATCCGCTCGCCGAAGCGCCGCCACTCGTCCTGGTCCTGGGTGTGCTCGTCCCGCCAGAAGCGGTAGCCCTCCCCGGTGGCCTCGGACCGGTCGATGACCAGCTCGGCGCCCATCCGGCGGCACAGCTCGGCCTTGTCGGGCGAGGACACCACGCAGACCGGGATCGCCCCGCCGTTCAGGGCCAGCTGGGTGGCGTAGCCGCCCAGGCCGCCGGACGCACCCCAGATCAGCACCACGTCGCCCTGCTTCATGTTCGCCCCGTGGTGCGAGACCAGCTGCCGGTACGCGGTGGAGTTGACCAGCCCGGGGCTGGCCGCCTCCTCCCAGCTCAGGTGGCGCGGCTTCGGCATGAGCTGGTTGGCCTTGACCACGGCCAGCTCGGCGAGCCCGCCGAAGTTGGTCTCGAAGCCCCAGATCCGCTGCTGCGGGTCGAGCATCGTGTCGTCGTGCCCGGCCGCGTCCTCCAGCTCCACCGACAGGCAGTGCGCCACCACCTCGTCGCCGGCCTTCCAGCGGGTCACCCCGGGGCCGGTACGCAGCACCACGCCGGCCGCGTCCGACCCCACGACGTGGTACGGCAGGTCGTGCCGGGCCGTCAGCGGGGAGATCCGGCCGTAGCGCTGGAGGAACCTGAAGGTGGAGACCGGCTCGAAGATGCTGGTCCAGACGGTGTTGTAGTTGACGGCGCTGGCCATGACGGCGACCAGCGCCTCGCCGGGCCCCAGCTCCGGGGTCGGGACCTCCTGGACGTGCAGCGCCTCGCGCGGGTCCTTGTCGCGGGTCGCCACGCCCTCGAACATCCGGGTCTCGTCGGCGCGTACCACCACGCCCCGGTAGCTCTCGGGCACCGGCAGGCCGGCGACGCCCGCGAGGTGCCGCTCGGGTTGGTCGGAGCCCTCCGCCGCCATGATCGCTTCGAGGATGTCCTGCACGGTGATCTCCCGTTCGTCGGCGCCGGTCGCGCTCCTGTTGGGCGGGGTCGTGTCGGCGACATGGCGGTATCCGGGGCGTATGGACACCGCCATGTCGGCGAAACGGCCGTGGATGAATCAGTGGGCGGGCTCGACCAGCTCGACGAGGACCCCGCCGGCGTCCCTGGGGTGAACGAAGTTGATCCGGGAGTTCGCGGTGCCCCGGCGGGGGGTCTCGTACAGCAGCCGCATCCCGCGCTCGCGCAGCGCCGCGCAGGCCGCGTCGACGTCCGCCACCGTGTACGCCACCTGCTGGATCCCCGGGCCCCTGCGATCCAGGAACTTCGCGATGGTCGACTCCGGGGTCAGCGGGGCGAGCAGCTGCACGCAGCCGCCCTCGGCGGTCGGACCGACGGCCAGCATCGCCTCGCGGACGCCCTGCTCGGCGTTCGTCTCGACGTGCACGCAGCGCATCCCGAACGTCTTCCGGTAGAAGTCCATCGCGGCGTCCAGGTCGGCGACCGCGACCCCGACGTGGTCGATGCGGAGCAGGCCGATGTCTGTGACATAGTCGGCAGCGGTCTCGACGGGGGAGTTCTCAGTCATGGCGCTAGTCTGACCGAACAGTCGTTAAGGCGTACAGGTCGGCACCCCCTCGGAGGCAGGCATGGCTTCGGTGATCGTCAGCGGCGCGCGGACCCCCATGGGGCGCCTGCTGGGCAACCTCAAGGACCTTCCGGCGACGAAGCTCGGCGGCGTCGCGATCAAGGCGGCCCTGGAGCGCGCCGGGGTGGCCCCCGAGCAGGTGCAGTACGTCATCATGGGCCAGGTGCTGCAGGCCGGCGCCGGGCAGATCCCGGCCCGGCAGGCGGCCGTCGAGGCCGGCGTCCCGATGTCGGTGCCGGCGCTGACGATCAACAAGGTCTGCCTCTCCGGCCTGGACGCGATCGCCCTGGCCGACCAGCTCATCCGGGCCGGCGAGTTCGACATCGTGGTGGCCGGCGGCATGGAGTCGATGACCAACGCCCCGCACCTGCTGCTCGGGCAGCGGTCCGGCTACAAGTACGGCGACGTCACGGTCTCCGACCACATGGCGCTCGACGGGCTGACCGACGCCTGGGACTGCTGCTCCATGGGCGAGTCCACCGAGCGGCACGGCGCGAGGCACGGCATCACCCGCGAGGAGCAGGACGCGTTCGCCGCGGCCAGCCACCAGCGGGCCGCCGCCGCGCAGAAGAACGGCCACTTCGCCGACGAGATCACCCCGGTGGTGATCCCGCAGCGCAAGGGCGACCCGCTGGTGATCAGCGAGGACGAGGGCATCCGCCCGGACACGACGGTCGATTCGCTGGCCAAGCTGCGTCCAGCCTTCACCTCCGACGGCACGATCACCGCCGGCAGTTCCTCGCCGATCTCCGACGGTGCCGCCGCCGTGGTCGTGATGAGCAAGGCGAAGGCGAAGGAGCTGGGGCTGACCTGGCTGGCCGAGGTCGGCGCGCACGGCAACGTGGCCGGCCCGGACAACTCCCTGCACTCGCAGCCCTCGAACGCGATCAACCACGCGCTGCGCAAGGCCGGCCTGGGCATTGCCGACCTCGACCTCGTCGAGATCAACGAGGCGTTCGCCGCCGTCGGCATCAAGTCCACCCGCGACCTGGGCATCAGCCCGGACAAGGTGAACGTCAACGGCGGGGCGATCGCGCTCGGCCACCCGATCGGCATGTCCGGCGCCCGGCTGGTGCTCACCCTCGCGCTGGAGCTGAAGCGGCGCGGCGGCGGCACCGGCGCGGCGGCGTTGTGCGGCGGCGGCGGCCAGGGCGACGCCCTGATCATCCACGTCCCGGCCCCGGGCGAGACCGGTCAGTAAGGGACGCAGTGAGCGCGAGGAGCGAGCCGGTTTTGCGAGCCCCACAGTCGCGAACAGAGAAAGCCCCGTGAGCGCGAGGAGCGAGCCGGTTTTGCGAGCCCCGCAGTCGCGAACAGAGAAAGCACAGTGAGCGGCGAACAGGTGGAGCGGGTCGCCGTCCCGGTGCGGCGCAGCCGGGACGTGCCGATGCTCGTGGAACGGGCCCGCGCGGGAGACCCCCGCGCGGTGGCCCGGCTGATCACCCTGGTCGAGTCCGGCGACGAGGTGCTGCCGCGGGTCGCGGCGGCCCTCGCCCCGTACGCCGGGCAGGCCCAGGTGGTGGGGTTGACCGGCTCGCCCGGGGTGGGCAAGTCGACCACCACCAACGAGCTGGTCCGGGCGCTGCGGGCGCGCGGACGCCGGGTCGGGGTGCTGGCCATCGACCCGTCCAGCCCGTTCACCGGCGGGGCGATCCTGGGTGACCGGGTGCGGATGCAGGACCACGCCACCGACCCGGGCGTCTACATCCGCTCGATGTCCAGCCGGGGCCACCTCGGCGGCCTCTCCGCGGCCACGCCGCAGGCGGTGCGGGTGCTGGAGGGCGCCGGCTGCGACGTGGTGCTGGTCGAGACGGTCGGCGTGGGGCAGGCCGAGGTGGAGGTCGCCTCCCTGGCGGACACCACGCTCGTGCTGCTCGCCCCGGGCATGGGCGACGCGATCCAGGCGGTGAAGGCCGGCATCCTGGAGATCGCCGACGTGTTCGTGGTGAACAAGGCCGACCGGGACGGCGCCGACGCCACGGTCCGCGACATTCAGGGCATGATCGCCCTGGGCGAGCGCGGCCCCGGCGAGTGGCGGCCCCAGGTGGTCCGCACGGTCGCCGCGCGCGGCGAGGGGATCGACGACGTCGCCGCCGCGATCGACAAGCACCGCGACTGGCTGGAACGGCACGGCGAACTGCGCCGCCGTCGGGAGGCGCGGGCCGCCGCCGAGATCGAGGCGATCGCGCTGGGCGCCCTGCGGGCCCGGATCGGCTCGCTACGCGACGGTACGGAGCTGCCGGCGCTCGCGGCGAAGGTGGCCGAGGGGTCGCTCGACCCGTACGCCGCCGCCGACGAGCTGCTGTCCCAGCTGGGCTCCTGAGCGCCCGTCCCGCCGGCCCGGAACTAGTACGCTCGCACCGCTCCACGCACCCGTGGGGCGGTGCGAGCCTGTGGGAGAGAGAGCATGGCTGACGAGGTGACCCAGGAGCTGTCGGTGACGCCGGACGCGGTGGCGGGCGGTAGCACGCTCGTCTCCGACGAGGTGGTGGAGAAGATCGCGGTGGCCGCCGCGAAGTCCGTGCCCGGGGTGGCCGAGCTGGGCGGCGACGTGGCCCGGTTCTTCAACGCCGTGCTGGACAAGGTCGGGCTGGACCAGGTGGGCGACGCCCGGCGGGGCTGCTCCGCCCATGTCACCAACGGGGCGGCCGTGGTCAACCTGGTGATCGTGATCGACGCCGGCCAGCCGGTGCCGCAGGTGACCGACGCGGTCCGGGTGAAGGTCACGGAGGCCGTCGAGGCGTACGGGCTGCGGGTCGACGAGATCAACATCCGGGTCGACGACGTGGCGTCTTAGCGATCGTTCAGGACGGGGCTCTACACTCGGTC
The DNA here is from genome assembly GCF_043198215.1 of Micromonospora sp. NPDC048830. Classification (NCBI taxonomy): domain Bacteria; kingdom Bacillati; phylum Actinomycetota; class Actinomycetes; order Micromonosporales; family Micromonosporaceae; genus Micromonospora; species Micromonospora sp. NPDC048830. The sequence continues at coordinate 140,899 of NZ_JBICUP010000006.1, read as the reverse complement.
ATCAGACGAGGACTCGAGGAGGAGCCCTGCCCATGAACGCCGACGAGATTGCTGCCGGACGGGCGCGCTGGCAGGCCCGCTACGACGCCGCGCGCAAGCGGGACGCCGACTTCACCACGCTCTCGGGGATGACCGTCGACCCGGTGTACGGCCCGCCGGAGGGCACCGCGTACCCGGGCTTCGAGCGGATCGGCTGGCCGGGCGAGTTCCCGTACACCCGGGGTCTCCACCCGACCGGTTACCGCGGGCGGACCTGGACCATCCGGCAGTTCGCCGGCTTCGGCAACGCCCGGCAGACCAACGAGCGCTACAAGATGATCCTCGGCGCCGGCGGCGGTGGGCTGTCGGTGGCGTTCGACATGCCCACCCTGATGGGCCGCGACTCCGACGACCCGCAGTCGCTGGGCGAGGTCGGGCACTGCGGGGTGGCCGTGGACTCCGCCGCCGACATGGAGGTGCTGTTCGACGGCATCGACCTCGCCGGGGTCACCACGTCGATGACCATCTCCGGCCCCGCCGTGCCGGTCTTCTGCATGTACCTGGTGGCCGCGGAGCGGCAGGGCGCCGACCTGTCCACCCTCGACGGCACCCTGCAGACCGACATCTTCAAGGAGTACATCGCGCAGAAGGAGTGGCTGTTCGACCCGGAGCCGCACCTGCGCCTGATCGGCGACCTGATGGAGTACTGCGCGCACCAGATCCCCAGGTACAAGCCGCTCTCGGTCTCCGGCTACCACATCCGCGAGGCCGGGTCGACCGCCGCGCAGGAGCTGGCGTACACCCTGGCCGACGGGTTCGGGTACGTGGAACTGGGCCTGTCGCGGGGCCTGGACGTCAACGTCTTCGCCCCGGGGCTCAGCTTCTTCTTCGACTCGCACGTGGACTTCTTCGAGGAGATCGCCAAGTTCCGGGCCGCCCGCCGGATCTGGGCCCGCTGGCTGCGCGACGTCTATGGCGCGACCAGCGAGAAGGCGCTCTGGCTGAGGTTCCACACCCAGACCGCCGGGGTGTCGCTGACCGCCCAGCAGCCGGTCAACAACGTCGTACGCACCGCCGTGGAGGCCCTCGCCGCCGTGCTCGGCGGGACGAACTCGCTGCACACCAACGCGCTGGACGAGACCCTGGCCCTGCCCACCGACGAGTCTGCCGAGATCGCCCTGCGTACCCAGCAGGTGCTGATGGAGGAGATCGGGGTGACCAACGTGGCCGACCCGCTCGGCGGCTCCTGGTACGTCGAGGCGCTCACCGACCGGATCGAGGCCGAGGCGGAGGAGATCTTCGCCCGGATCCGGCAGCTCGGCGGGGACGGTCCGCACCGGATCGGCCCGATGACCTCCGGCATCCTGCGCGGCATCGAGGACGGCTGGTTCACCGGCCAGATCGCCGAGTCCGCCTTCGCCTACCAGCAGGCGCTGGAGAAGGGCGAGAAGAGGATCGTCGGCGTCAACTGCCACACCGGCACGGTCGCCAAGGACCTGGAGATCCTGCGCATCTCGCACGAGGTCGAGCTGGAGCAGCGCCGGGTGTTGACCGAGCGCAAGGCAGCCCGGGACGACGCCGCCGTCAAGGCGGCGGTCGAGCGGATGGTGGCGGCCTCCCGTACCGGCGAGAACATGATCCCGGCCATGCTGGACGCCGTCCGCGCCGAGGCGACCCTCGGCGAGATCTGTGACGCGCTGCGCGCCGAGTGGGGCGTCTACCGGGAGCCGGCCCGGTTCTGACCGGGCGCGCGTCGGCGGTGCCGGACGAGCCCCGGCACCGCCGACGACCAGCCGCGAGAGTCACATTTGTCGCCGCCGCGGTTGATCTGACTTGGGCGGCGTCCGTGCGAGACTAGGTAACCATGAGCGACCCACGGATCACCTCGTCGATCTTCACCCGCGGCGCGGTCGACCTCAGCGCACTGCGCAGCACCGCGCCCGCCCCCGCCCGTCCCAGCACACCGGCCCAGGCCGGTCCGCCCGCCGGTCTGCCCGGCGGCGCCGCCACCGGTGGCGGGGTCACCGTGATCGACGTGACCGAGGCGACCTTCCAGTCCGAGGTCCTCGAACGGTCGCTCAGCACACCCGTCGTCGTGGACTTCTGGGCCGAGTGGTGCCAGCCCTGCAAGCAGCTCTCGCCGGTGCTGGAGCGGCTGGCCGCCGAGGGCGGCGGCGCCTGGGTACTCGCCAAGGTGGACGTCGACGCCAACCCGCGTCTCGCCCAGATGTTCCGGGTGCAGGGCATCCCGATGGTCTACGCGGTCGTCGGCGGGCAGCCGGTCGACGCCTTCTCCGGGGTGGTCCCCGAGGCCCAGCTGCGGCAGTGGATCACCGCGGTGCTCCGGGCCGGCGGCGTCGGAGCCGCCGAGCCGGTGGACCCGCGCCTCGACGAGGCCGACGACGCCATGATGAGCGGGGACCTGGACGTCGCCGAGCAGGCGTACCGGAAGATCCTCGCCGAGACGCCGGGGGACGCCGCGGCCGAGGCGGGCCTCGCCCAGGTCGGGCTGGCCCGCCGCGTCGCCGGGGCCGATCCCGGCGCCGCGCTGGCCGCCGCCCAGGCGGACCCCGACGACGTCGAGGCCCAGCTGCTCGCCGCCGACGTCGAGGTGCTCAGCGGCCAGGCCGAGGCGGCGTACGCCCGCCTGGTCGGCCTGGTGCGCCGCACCGCCGGCGACGACCGGGAGAAGGTTCGCCAGCACCTGGTCGGCCTGTTCACCCTCGCCGGGCCGGACGACCCCGCTGTCGCCGCCGCCCGCCGGGCCCTGGCCAGCGCCCTGTTCTGAGTTCCGCCGTACGCCAGCGCGGGCCGGCGTCGCCGGCCCGCCCGACCCACCGAGGACGGGAGCCCATGACGCGCCGCATCGCCGTCCTCGACGCGCCGTCCAACCTCGGGCTGCGCCCGCCGACGTTGACCTCGGTCCCCGGCTGCGCCAAGGCCCCGGGGGCGCTGCGCGACCAGGGCCTGCTCGCCCGGCTGCGGGCCCGGGACGCCGGTTGCCTCACCCCGCCCCGGTACGACCCCGGCGACTGGCGCCCCGGCGACGGCGTCTGCCACGCCCGGGGGATCGCCGCGTACTCGGCGGCGCTGGCCGACCGGATCGGCTCGATCATCGACCGGGGGGAGTTCCCGCTGGTCCTCGGCGGCGACTGCTCGATCCTGGTCGGCTCGGCGCTGGCCATGCACCGGCTCGGCGAGGCGGTCGGGGGCCGGATCGGGCTGGTCTTCGTCGACGGGCACTCCGACTTCCGGCACCCCGGCAACGCCTCGTACGTCGGCGCGGCGGCGGGGGAGGACCTGGCCCTGGTCACCGGGCGGGGGCAGGCCGACCTGACCGCCATCGAGGGGCGGCGCCCGTACTTCCGCGACATCGACGTGGTGGTCCTCGGCATCCGGGCCCAGGACGAGTACCGCCTCGACCTGCAGGCCGCCGGGATCACCACGCGGCCCGTGCCGGCGCTGCGCGCCGAGGGCGCCGCCCGTACCGCCCAGTGGGCGCACGAGGAGTTGGCCGACTGCGCCGGCTACTGGGTGCACATCGACGTCGACGTGCTCGACCCGGCGGTGATGCCGGCGGTCGACGCGCCCGACCCGGGCGGGATCGCCTTCGCCGAGCTGGAGATCCTGCTGGCCGGTCTGGTGGGCACGCCGCACTGCCTGGGCGTCGAGCTGACCGTCTTCGACCCCGACTACGACCCGGACGGCGCGTACGCCGCCGAGATCGTCAACACCCTGGTGGCCGGGCTGGCCCCGGTCACCGCCCCGGCCGCGGTGCCACCCCACCTGCTTCCGTCCGCGCCGCCCGTCCCGCGCCGGGCCCCCGCCCGTCGTCCCACCCTCGCCGATGGCCTCGCCGAGCCCGCCGAGCCCGCCGAGCCCGCCGAGCCCGCCGAGCCCGCCGAACCGGCCGGCGGGACGGCGGAGGACCCGGTCGAGCCGCCGCAGCCCCTCGGGCTCGCCGTTCCCACACCGCTCGAACCGCCGCATTCCGCCGCCGGCATCGCCTGACGCGCGCCCATCGTCGCCGGGCCGGCGCTGTCCCGGCCAGCCGGGCCATCCGTTTCCGGCGGCCTGTGGAGCTGCCCCGTCCGTGCGCCCGCCCGTCGGCGCTGGGTTACGACCAGTGGCGGGCCGGCGTCGGGGGCGGGTGCTGCGGGGCCGTCGGGGGCGGGTGCTGCGGGGCCGTCGGGGGTCCGACGCGCGGGCCGGGGCGCCTGGTGCCCGGAGTGCGAGCCGCGGCGGTTGCCCCGTCCATGCGGGCAGCTCCACAGGACTCGCCCCGGCAGGGTGGCTCCGGGCAGCTCCACAGGGCCCGTCCGACAGGTGGCTCCGGGCAGCCCCACCGGGCGCGGCCAACGGTTCCGGGGCAGCCGCGCAGGGCTCCGCCCCACGACGCGGCTCCGGCCGCGGCGGGCGGTCAGCGGGCGGCGAGGGCGCGCAGGAAGCGTTCGGTGATCGGCACGGCGCTGGCCGTGCTCGCCCCGCCCCTCTCGACGAAGACCGCGAACGCCACGTCGCCCTGCCAGCCGATGAACCAGGCGTGGGTGTGCGCCGGGTTGTCGTCGTACTCGGCGGTGCCGGTCTTGCCGTGCACCGGTGCGCCGGGGACGTCCTTCAGCGCCGTGCCGCTGCCCGCGGTGACCACCTCGCGCATCATCGTCCGCAGCGGCTCGACCGACTCGGCCCGCAGTTGCGGCCCGGCGGGGGCGGGCTTGGCCGGGGCGGGGTCGAGGAGGAGCTTCGGCTGCTCCCAGCGGCCCCTGGCCATGGCGGCGGTGGCGGCGGCCATGGCCAGCGGGCTGACCACGGTGGTGCCCTGGCCGAACGCGGCGGCGGCCTGCTCGACCGGGGAGCCGTTGGCCGAGACCTTGCCGGTGAACGCGTCCATGCCCAGGTCCCACTCGCCCCCCAGCCCGAGCGCGCGGCCGGCCTGGGCGAGGCCGTCGGGCCCGAGCTTCGGGGCCAGCGCCGCGAACGCCGTGTTGCAGGACCTGGCGAAGTCGGTGCGGAACGGCACCGTGCCCAGCTCGAAGTTGTCGGAGTTCTTGAACGAGCGGCCCTCCACCGTGAACGCCTTCGGGCAGTCGACCGGGCCGTCCAGGGTGACCGCGCCCCGGTCGAGCAGGCCGAGGGCGCTGACCATCTTGAACGTCGAACCGGGCGGTACCTGGGCGGTGAAGGCGAGGTTCTCACCGGCCGGGCCGGGGCCGTTGGCGGCGGCCAGCACGGCGCCATCGCTGATCCGCACCGCCACCAGGGCGGCGCGGCGCTTCTCGCCCCGCAGCGCGGCGTCGGCGGCGTTCTGGGTGGCCACGTCGAGGGTGGTCTTCACCGCCTGGCCGGGCTTCGGCTCCTGGGTGAACAGCTCGGTGCCGGTCGGCTTCAGCGTCCCGTCCGAGTCGCGGCGCTCGACGAGCACCGTCAGCCCGGGGGCCCCGCGCAGCCGTTCGTCGTACCGGCCCTGGAGTCCGCCGTGGCCGACCAGGTCGCCCAGCTGGTACCGGTCGGGGTGGGCGGCCAGGTCGTCGGCCTGGGCCGGGTCCACCGAGCCGAGCAGGGCCCGAGCGAACTCGCGGGTGGGGGCCAGGTCGAGCTTGTCGGCCTGGAACCTCGTGCCGGGCAGGTCGTAGATGCGCGACTTGATCTGCCGGTACGCCTCCTCGCGCAGCGTCACCACCTCGACGAACGCGCCCTCGTCGGCCTCGGCGAGGCGCTTCGGCAGGCCGGAGAGGTCGACCGGCGGGGTGATCGCCGGCCGGATCGCGCGGAACGCGGCGTCGAGTTGTCGGATGACCGACCTGGCGTCGGTCACCTCGCCCGGCTGGAGGCCGACCCGGACCACCGGGCGGGGCGCCACGATGGGCGCGCCGGCGCCGTCCAGCACGCCGGCGCGGGGGCCGGTGTCGCGGCGCAGTCCGAGCCGGTCGCCCCGGGTGAGCTGCTCGTGGACCACCCGCGGCTCCCAGATCACCTGCCACTGGCCGTCGCGGCCTCGGGCGAGGCGCACCTCGCGGTCGTACCCCCAGTGGATCCCGCCCGGCAGGGTCCACTCCACGCGTACGCCGGCGGTCGCGATGTCGGCCGTGATCTTCGGGCCCCCCGTGCGGCGCAGCGCCGGCGGTGTGGCCACCAGCTCGCCGGAGAGCTGCCTGATCTCCTGGGTCACTTCCGCGGCCGGGACCTTGACCCGGGTCGGGTCGATGAAGCCGACGGACTGGAGGTCGCCGGTGCGCCAACCGGACAGGAAGGCGTCCAGGGTGCGTTCCGGGCCGTCGGAGTCCGAGCACCCGACCAGCGCGCCGGCGACCAACGCGGTGGCGGCCAGCGCCGCGAGGGGCCGGCGGGAGCGTGGTGGGCGGAGGCGGCGGAGCGGGTACGACAGACGCATGACTGTCCTTCCGGATCTCGGACTGCCCGTCACCGTAGTACGGCGGCGCCTCGCGCACGGCCCCGTCGGGCCGCCGACGTGCGGGAAGACGGCCGCGACAGGGTGATGAACATCCCGAGTCGGGGTACTCAGAATGCGGCCAACCTCGTACCCGCAACGGGTGAAAGGACGGAGTCCGGATCCGGACGTCCGGCCAGTGGTCCCCTGATGAACGATCTGGCCGGGGGCCTAGGCTTGGGCGGCAGAGTGACCCACAACGTTGTGGGTCGAGGGGAGTGGCACCGATGGACCGGCGTCCGGCGATCAAACCGGGACCCGACCTCCGGCAGGCTGACACCAGCCGGGCCGACGACAGCTTCGACACGGCGACCGACGGGGACGGTTACGGCCGACTCGACACCGGGACGACCGGGGTGACCGGTTCGAGCATAGACACCATTTTCGATCTCGGCCTGCCGGCGGAGGCGCTGGCCGACGCCGTGGAGGACGCCGAGCTGGACGAGCCGGTCCCGAACGCGGAACGGCTGATCGCCCAGGCCGTCTCCCTCGCCGGCGACGACCACGACGTGGCGACGCTGGTCAGCCGGTTCTGGCGGTTCGCGCCCGACGAGGAGCTGATCGGGTTCACCGCCGAGGAGATGCTGGCGGCGGCCCGGGCGCACCAGGACCTGGCCCAGCAGCGGGTGCCGGGCGAGTTGAAGCTGCGCATCCACGAGCCGGACGCCGACCAGCACCACACGGTCGTCGAGATCGTCACCGACGACATGCCGTTCCTGGTCGACTCGGTGACCGCCCTGCTCAACTCGCACCACCTCGACGTGCACCTGCTGGTCCACCCGCTGATGGTGGTGCGCCGCGAGCCGCTGGGCCGGCTGACCGAGGTCTCGGCGGACACCGAGCCCGACGACGCGATCGCCGGGGACATCGTCGAGAGCTGGATGCGGATCGAGATCGACCCGGTCCGCGACGCCGGCGAGCGGGAGCGGCTGCGGCGGGAGCTGCAGCGGGTGCTCACCGACGTCCGGGAGGCCGTCGAGGACTGGCCGAAGATGCGCCAGCGTGCCCTGGCGCTGGCGGACGAGCTGGCCGCGGCCCGTACGTCGGACAGCCGCCCGCCGGTGCCGGAGAAGGACATCACCGACTCGGTCGAGCTGCTCCGCTGGCTCGCTCATGATCATTTCACGTTCCTCGGGTACCGGGAGTACCGGCTGGTCGACAGCGACGGCGGCCCGGCGCTGGAGGCGGCGCTGGGCACCGGGCTGGGCATCCTGCGTTCGGACTCCCCGGAGGCGCGGTCGCTGGCGTCGATGACGCCCGAGGCGCTCGAGAAGGTGATGGAGAAGCGGCTGCTGATCATCACCAAGGCCAACTCGCGGGCCACGGTGCACCGGTCGGCGTACCTGGACTACATCGGTTTCAAGATCTTCGACGACGCCGGCGAGGTGGTCGGCGAGCGGCGTTTCCTCGGGCTGTTCTCCACCGCCGCGTACCGCACCAGCGTGCGGGAGCTGCCGGTGGTGCGCCGGAAGGTCGCCGAGGTGCTGGACCGTTCCGGCCTGAGCCAGCGCAGCCACTCCGGCAAGGACCTGCTCCAGATCCTGGAGACCTACCCGCGCGACGAGCTGTTCCAGATCAAGACCGAGGACCTGTACCACGCGGTGATCGGCGTGCTGCGCATGGCCGGCCGCCGGCAGCTGCGGGTCTTCCTGCGCCGCGACGCGTACGGGCGGTTCATCTCCTGCCTCATCTACCTGCCCCGCGACCGGTTCACCACGCAGAACCGGCTGCGCATGCAGGACATCCTGCTGCGGGAGCTGAACGGTCTCGGGGTGGACTACACGACCCGGGTCACCGAGTCGATGCTGGCCCGGGTGCACTTCATCGTCCGGACCGACCCGACCAACCCGCCGGGCGAGATCGACGCCGACCTGCTCGCCGAGGAGCTGGCCGACGCGACCCGGCTCTGGGACGACGACTACCGGCTGGTGCTGGAGCGCAAGCTCGGCGACGAGCAGGCCAAACACCTGTTCCGCCGGTACGCCGACGCGTTCCCGGAGGGCTACAAGGACGGGCACACGCCGTACGAGGCGATGAAGGACCTGGCCAAGCTGGAGCTGCTGGAGGAGCCCGGCCAGCTCGAGATGCACCTGTTCCGCAAGCAGTTGGGGCCGCGCACCGACGGCCACGCGGAGCCCGCCGAGGCCATGGACGTGCGGTTCAAGGTCTACCGGTACGGCGAGCCGATGATGCTGTCGGCGGTGCTGCCGGTGCTGCACTCCCTCGGCGTACGGGTGGTCGACGAGCACCCGTACGAGGTGGAACGCGTCGACGGCCGGATCTGGCTGTACGACTTCGGGCTGCGGCTGCCGGAGGTCCACCAGGACCTGGCCGAGGTGCGCCCGCACGTGGAGAACGCCTTCGCGGCGGCCTGGCGGGGCGAGGCCGAGGTCGACGGCTTCAACGAGCTGGTGCTGCGCGCCGGGCTCACCTGGCGCCAGGTGGTGGTGCTGCGGGCGTACGCGAAGTACCTGCGCCAGACGGGCACCATCTTCTCCCAGGAGTACATGGAGCAGACCTTCATCACGTACCCGCGGATCGCGGAGCTGCTGGTGCAGCTGTTCGAGACCCGCTTCGAGCCCGGGGAGTCGACCGCCGAGCAGCGCCAGCAGCGCAGCGGCGAGCTGGTGGCCGCGATCGGCGCGGCGCTGGACGACGTGGCCAGCCTCGACCAGGACCGGATCCTGCGCTCGTACCTGACGCTGATCCAGGCCACGCTGCGTACCAGCTTCTACCAGAAGCCGGTCGGCGGCCGGCCGAAGGCGTACGTGGCGTTCAAGCTGGACCCGCAGGCCATCCCGGATCTGCCGGCCCCGCGCCCGAAGTTCGAGATCTTCGTGTACTCGCCGCGGTTCGAGGGCGTGCACCTGCGCTACGGGCCGGTGGCGCGCGGCGGGCTGCGCTGGTCCGACCGGCGGGAGGACTTCCGGACCGAGGTGCTCGGCCTGGTCAAGGCGCAGATGGTGAAGAACGCCGTGATCGTGCCGGTGGGCGCCAAGGGCGGCTTCGTGCTCAAGCAGAAGCCGGGGGACCGGGACGAGGCGGTCGCCTGCTACAAGGAGTTCGTCGGGGCGATGCTCGACATCACCGACAACATCGCGGCCGGCGAGATCGTGCCGCCCGAGGACGTGGTCCGGCATGACGGCGACGACCCGTACCTGGTGGTGGCGGCCGACAAGGGCACGGCGACCTTCTCCGACATCGCCAACGAGATCTCCGCCGGGCACGACTTCTGGCTGGGCGACGCGTTCGCCTCCGGCGGCTCGGCCGGCTACGACCACAAGAAGATGGGCATCACCGCCCGGGGCGCCTGGGAGTCGGTGAAGCGGCACTTCCGGGAGCTGGGGCACGACACCCAGACCCAGGACTTCACGGTGGTCGGCGTCGGCGACATGTCCGGCGACGTGTTCGGCAACGGGATGCTGCTCAGCGAGCACATCCGGCTGGTGGCCGCGTTCGACCACCGGCACATCTTCCTGGACCCGGATCCGGACGCGGCCAGCTCGTACGCCGAGCGCCGGCGCCTGTTCGAGCTGCCGAGGTCGTCGTGGCAGGACTACGACACGAAGCTGATCTCGGACGGTGGCGGGGTGTACCCGCGGACCGCGAAGTCGGTGCCGGTCTCGCCGCAGGTCCGCGCCGCGCTCGGGCTGGCCGACGACGTGAGCCAGCTGTCGCCGCAGGAGCTGATGCGGGCGATCCTGACCGCGCCGGTCGACCTGTTCTGGAACGGCGGCATCGGCACGTACGTCAAGGCGTCCAGCCAGACCAACGCCGAGGTGGGCGACAAGTCCAACGACGCGATCCGGGTGGACGGCAGGAGCCTGCGCTGCCGGGTGGTCGGCGAGGGCGGCAACCTCGGCTGCACCCAGCTCGGCCGGATCGAGTACGCCCAGGCCGGCGGCCGGATCTACACCGACTTCATCGACAACGCGGCCGGGGTGGACTGCTCCGACCACGAGGTGAACATCAAGATCCTGCTCAACACGGCGGTCGCCGACGGGGCGCTGACCGTGCCCGAGCGCGACGAGCTGCTCGCCGAGATGACCGACGAGGTCGCCGAGCTGGTGCTGCGGGACAACTACGACCAGGCCCGGGCGATCAACAACTCGCAGGCCCAGGCCGCCTCGCTGCTCCCGGTGCACCGCCGGATGATCACGGAACTGGAGCGCTCCGGCGCGCTGGACCGGGCGCTGGAGGCGCTGCCGCCGGACGAGGAGCTGGCGGTGCGCACGGAGTCCGGGCTGACCGCGCCGGAGTTCGCGGTGCTGCTCGCGTACACCAAGATCGTGCTGGAGCGGGAGATCCTCGCCGAGGGGCTCGCGGACGACGAGTGGACGACCGACGTCCTGGTCAACTACTTCCCGACCCCGATGCGGGAGCGGTTCGCCGACCGGATGGGCCGGCACCGGCTGCGCCGGGACATCGTCACCACGGTCCTGGTCAACGAGGCGATCAACCGGGGCGGCATCACGTTCGTCTTCCGGGTCGTCGAGGAGACCGCGGCGTCGGCGGCGGACGTCCTGCGGGCGTACGTGGTGGTCCGCGAGGTGTTCGGGCTGGGCGAGCTGTGGGACGCGGTCGAGGCGCTGGACAACAAGGTGGCGCCGGAGCTGCAGACCAACGTCTACCTGGACACCCGGCGCCTGCTGGACCGGGCGGTGCGCTGGCTGGTGACCAACCGGCGCTCGCCGATCGACGTGCCGGCGGAGATCGCCCGGCTGCGCGACGGGGTGGCGCGCCTCCTGCCCAACCTGGAGAACCTCTTCGTCGGCAGCGAGCGCGAGGGCATCGCCGCCCACATGGACGCGATGACCGCCAAGGGGCTGCCGCGCGGGCTGGCCGAGCAGGCGACCCGGCTGATGTACAGCTTCGGCCTGCTCGACGTGGTGGAGACGGCGGCCGGCACCGGTCGGGACGTGGGCGAGGTGGCGTCGGTCTACTTCGTGCTCTCCGACCTGTTCCGGGTCGACGCGCTGCTGTCGAAGATCTCCCTGCTGCCGCGGGAGGACCGCTGGCAGACCCTGGCCCGGATGGCGCTGCGCTACGACCTGTACGCCGCCCTGGCCGCGCTCACCGCGGAGGTCCTCGGCTCCACGCCCGACGACCTGTCCCCGCAGGAGCGGGTGCAGCAGTGGGAGCAGTCGAACGCCACCTCGGTGCACCGGGCGCGCCGGGCGATGGGTGAGTTCGACGAGTCGCGGGCGGACCTCGCCGCCCTGTCGGTGCTGCTGCGCCAGATCCGTACCCTGGTGCGCACCTCGGCGGCCTGAGCGTCGTCCGGACACGCCACGGCCGGTCGGTTGTCCCGACCGGCCGTGGCGCGTCGCGGCGTCAGCCCGTCATCGTCGCGAAGACGATCACGTTGTTGAGGTAGCTGCCCGAGCCCCGGTCGAACTGGCCGCCGCAGGTGACGACCCGCAGGCCCGCCTGGTCGTTGGGGCCGTAGACCACGTCCGCGGGGAACTCCGTCTTCGGGTACGACTTCACGGCGTCGACCGTGAAGGAGACCTGCCGGCCGTCGGACCGGGACACCGTGATGACGTCGCCCGGCTGCATGGCGCCCAGCTCGAAGAAGACCGCCGGCCCGAGCTTGGCCGAGTCGACGTGTCCGACGATCACCGCGTTGCCGGTCTCGCCCGGGCTCGGCCCGGGGGAGTACCAGCCGGCGTTCTGGGCCTGGTCGAGCGGGGGGACCTCGACGCTGCCGTCCGGGTTGGTCCCCAGCGTCATGATCGACGCGTGCACCCCGATCCGGGGGATCGAGATGGTGGTGGGTGTGGCCCGGCCCAGGCTCGGGGCGGCCGACCGGCTGGCCTCCGGGCCGCCCGCGGTGCCCGCGGGCTGCTGCTGCTCCCGGATCGTCCCCGTGGAGCCGGGGGCGGTCGGAAGGTCGGGGGCGGCCTGGGCGAGCGGCTGCGGCGGGCGGGGGGCCGGGACCGTGCGGTGCGAGGCGCCGAGCAGCCAGGCCCCCGCCATGGCGATGAGGACGACGACGGAGGCGCCGACGGCGCGCCACGGTGTCCCGTGACGGCCGCCGGCCCCTGTCGCCGTCGCCTCAGGCCACAGACCCATCGGTCCGACGCCGCCGCAGCAGCACGAGCCCGCCGAGCGCCGAGGCGCCCAACAGGCCGGCCCCGGTGGTGGCCATGGTGCGGTTGGTGCTGGTGCTCGTCATGCCCCCGTCACCGCCGTCGACGTGACCCTTCGGAAGGACCACCAGTTCGCCCTCGCCGCAGGAGCCGTGGAGCTCGTAGCGGCCCGGACGGGCGTCCTTGTCTACCTTGGCCTCGCCCAGGTAGACGAAGTCCCGGCCGTGCTCCCAGCTGTCGTCCTCGTCCTTGCCCCACTTGTCGTCCTCGTGGCGGCCCTTGTCGTCGTCCTTGCCCCACTTGTCCTCGTCCTTGGCCGACTTGTCCTCGTGGCGGCCCTTGTCCTCGTCCTTGGTTCGCATGTCCTCGTCGCGGCCCTTGGCGCCCTTCTCGTCCTCGGGCTTCTGGCCGTGCTCGTAGCCGCCCCAGTCCTCGCGGCCGGACGCGTCGGCGCCGCCGCCCCAACCGCCGGGCCGGCCCTCCTCACCCTTGCCGTGTTCGTCCTTGCCCTTGTCCTTGTCCTTGTCCTCGCCCTTGCCGTGCTCCTCGCCCCGGCCCATTTCGCCCTTGCCGTGCTCGTCCTTGCCCTTGCCGTGCTCGTCCTTGCCGTGCTCGTCCTTGCCCTTGCCGTGCTCGTCCTTGCCGTGCTCGTCCTTGCCCTTGCCGTGCTCGTCCTTGTCCTTGTCGACCTTGTGCAGCTCGACCCGGCCGGTGACCTTGGACCAGACGAAGGCGTCCTGCTGCGACTCCTCGCAGACCTCGATCAGCGTGACCTCCTCGCCGGCCCGGACGACGTGGGGCTTGGCGAAGACCTTCCCCCCGTCGCCGTCGTGGTGGCCGCTGTCCGCGAACGCGATCCCCGGCGTGAACACCAGCAGGGACGCACCGCCGAGGGCGGCACCCGCAACGACCTTTCCGAGCTTCTTGTTAGCCATGACCTGCGTCACTCCATCCCCTGTTGTCCTGAGCCCGACGTCAGTCGAGCTACGAGAGACGTTAGACCGTTTCGCGACCTATCAGAGGAAATATTCGTGTTTTAGAGTTTGTGAACGTGAAGCGTTCTTGGGGTGCTAAAGCCATTTCGCGGCTTTTGTCGCTCATGTCGGGATCGCGCTGCCCGTTGCGTCTCGGCCCAGCCGTCCGGCTCCGGGTGAGGCCCGTCCGTCGGGCCGTGGTTGTCGAAGCGCTCCCATGTCAAAAGCCCTGGCCCGACCGATGACCGGTCGGGCCAGGGCTACCGCCCGGCAGGGCCGTGGTGACCCGGGCCAGGGCTACCGCCCGGCAGGGCCGTGGTGACCCGGGTCAGGGCACCGTGCGCTCCACCGCCGCCCGCCCCAGCTCGGCCAGGTCCCGGCGGGCCCGCTCGATGTTCTCCGGGGTCAGATCCTGGCCCCGTGCCGCCACCAGGTCCTCGGGGTCCCACGGCTGCTCGGCGCCGGTGCGGATGGTGGGCCCGGCGGCGCCCGTGCCGGCCCCGAACGGGGCACCGAGCTGGTCCTCGGTCCTTCCGGCGTCGGCCGGCCGTTCCCGGGGCTCCGCGAAGGACGGGGTGTCCCGGTCGGGCCCGCCGTCGGTCATGAGCTGCGGCACCGTCGTCTCGTCGTCCACCGCCGCGGCCACCTCGGGGCGCTCCTCCAGCGGCCGCGCGGCGTTCGGGTCACGATCGGTCATGGTGCTGCCCTCCTGTCCCAGGTGCTCCTGATCCCACCGGCGTACCCCGCGGGCCCCCGCGCATGCCGGCGGCCCGGATCCCGGCGATGCCCACCGGCCTGTGACACGGCTTACCAACGGCCCGCGTGTGCCTGAACCCGGCGGACGCCCCGACCGGTCGGGTCGGGGCGTCCCGCGCCGGGCGTCAGCGGCCGAGCACCCGGTCCAGGAAGTCCCGGTAGCGGCGTACGGCCACCCGGAGCTGCTCGGTGTCGTCGGCGCCGGCGCGCTGCCAGTCACCGAGCCGGTTCTTCTGCTCCGCGAGCGCGTCGGCAAGCGCCTGGATGGCCTCCTCGACCAGCGACTGGGCCTCGGCGGCGGCGGCCTTCGGGTCGTCGACGAAGCGGAGCTGGACATCGCGCCAGCGATCCCGGAACCCCTGGGCGGCGGCCGGCTCGAACAGGGTGGCGGCGTCGTCCGGCACCGCGCGGCCGGTGGGCCGCGCCGCCGCCGCGACGCCAGCCGCGCCGGCCCCCGCCGCGCCGACCAGGCCCGCACCGGCAGCGGCCGAGGCGTCCGGGGCCGTGGTGTCCGGGTCCACCATGGTGGGGGCGGCGCTGCCGTACCCGGCGGCGCCGGCCGCCGCGGCGGCGCGCGGGTCGCGGTCGGCCCCCTCCGTCCCTCCGGCCCCGCCGGCCCGGCCCGACCCGCTGATCCGGCCCGACCCGCTGATCCGGCCGGTCTCGCTCGTCTCGCCGGCCCGGCTGGCCGCGCCGGGCCGGTCGTGCCGGGCGGCGGTGGGGGTGCCGGCCGACCAGCGGGCCGGGTCGTGCAGTCGGTCCGCCGCCGTCGGGTCGGCCCGAGCGTCGTCGAACGCGTCGGTCCGCCCCGGCGCCCCGTCGCCCGGCCGGGCCATCTCCTCGCCCCGCGGGTCCCGCTCGTCCTCCGGGCGGCCACTCGCCATCGCCGACGCCGCCACCGCGTCACCCACGCTGGTGGCGCCGAAGGCGGTCGGCAGCGGCGCCGGCTGGTGGAACTCGGGCTTCCCGTCGGCGTCCGCGTCGGGGCGCTGCCCGGCCGGTCGGCTGTCGGCCCGCTCGCCGGTCCCGGCCGGGTCGTCGAAGGTGCCCCGCTCGTCGAGCACGTCCTCGGGCACGTCGGCCCGGCCCTCGGCGTCGCGGCCCTGGTGGGTGGGCGGCTGGCCGCCGGGCACCGGCGCCGACCGGACGGCCTCCGGGTGGTCGCTGGTCACCTGCTGCTGATCCTGGCGCATCATGGCTCCCCTCAACGGCTCGTGACGTCGTGCGGTCGGTCGGCGGGCGCGGCGTCCTGCTGGTGCTGTTCGGGCTGGTGCCGCTCCGGCTCGCGCTGTCGCGGCGTGGTGCTCACCGCATCCGCGTCCGGTCGGTCGGCGGGCGTGGCGTGGGGCTGGCGCTGCTGCGGGGTGGGGCCCACCGGAGCCGTGCCGAGCAGGTCGGCGAAGAGTTCCCGGTAGTGGACGAGGGCCTGGCGCAGGCCCTCGGTGCCGGCCTCGCCCCGCTCGTCGCGCAGCCGGATCTCGTGCGCGTCCCGGTAGTGCGAGAGCGTCCGGGCGTGTTCGACGGAGAGCCGGGCGATCTGGTCGTCGAAGTCACCGATGGGATAGCCGCGTTCCGCGATGAGCCGGCTGACCAGCTCGTCGGCGTCGCGCAGCGTCTCCGCCGGGGAGTCGACGAAACGGACCTGAAGCTCCTCCCAGGCCGCGGCGTATCGCGCCCGGGACTCGGGGGTGAGCGGGGTGAGGGTCAGCTCGGCGTGGCGGCGTTCCCGGTCCCGCAGCTCCCGCTCGGCGGCCGCGCGGCTGTCGCGCTCCGCGACCACCCGGTCGTACTCGGGCCCGAACCGGGCGCGCAGCGCGCGGCGGCGGGCGGCCTGCCGGCCGACGACGGCCAGCGCCGCGAGCACCGCGAGCACGACCAGGACGATGACGACTACCTGCGTGGGCGACATGGCTCCTCCTTCGTCACCCGGTATTCCCTCCCGACACGGATGGCCAATCCCGATCCGGGCGACTTTCCTGGTCTTTCCCGCCCGGCGGCGCCGCGCGTGGTCCCGCCCGGCTTGTTCCCCGTCGGCCACCCCGGCCCCGATGACCAGGACGCAGGTCCGGCCGGAGCAAAGACTTGACTCGTTCCAGGAAAGGTGTCGGGGTTGCCGACGGAAGGCCGTCGGGATTGCCGCGTGTCCGCGTCCGGCGCCTCCACAGCGGAGCGTGCCGGGGCGAGCGCGCCCGGCGAGAGGCCGGTACCGGAACGGGCGTTGATTACGTATCCTGCCCAAGGCGCCCGTGCCGGTGCCCCGTCAACCATGGCGGGGCGATGCCCGGCCGGTGCGGCGCCATCCACTGCCACACCTTCCGGGCGAGGTCTGATGAACACCCGCGACTGGCCGATCCGCTCGAAGCTGACCGCGCTGGTCGTCGCCCCGGTGAGCGCGCTGCTGGCGCTCTGGATCTTCGCGACCACGCTCACCTTCGGTCCCGCCCTGGACCTGCTCTCCGCCCGCACGCTGTTCTACGACCTCGGCCGGCCGGGCGAAGCCGTCGTCGTCGAGCTGCAACGGGAGCGCCTGCTCACCGTGCAGCAGCTCGCCGGCAACGACGAGCTGCCGGCCCTGAGCGAGCAGCGGCAGCGCACCGACCGGGCGCTCGCCGAGCTGCGGCACCGGGTCGCCGGCGAGCGGCTGCGCGACGCGGCCGACGACCTGCTCGACAGCCGCGTCGACCACCTGCTCGGTGAGCTGGACGCGCTGCCCGCCGGCCGGGGGTTCGTCGACGGTCGTCAGGTCGACCGGGCCGGAGCGATCGGGCTGTACAGCGGGATGATCGACGCGGCCTTCCACACGTTCGCCGCGATGGCCAACCTGCCCGACCACGATGTCAACCGGCAGGCCCGGGCGTTGACCGCTATCGGCCGGTCGCGGGAACTGCTCACGCGGGCGGACGCGTTGCTCGCCGGCGTGCTGGCCAGTGGGCGCTACGCCGAGGGCGAGCACGCCCAGCTCGTGCAGACCATCGGCAACCAGCGTTTCCTGACCGACACGGCGGTGGCCGACCTGCCGGCCGCAGCCCGGAGCGCGTACCAGCGGCTGGCCGAGGGCGAGGACTTCGTCCGGCTGCGCGCCCTCCAGGACGCGCTGGTCCGGGCCGACCCCGCCGAGCCACCCGCGGTGGACGCCGGCGCCTGGCAGGCCAGCCAGGGCGCCGTCCAGCGCGACCTGCGCGACTTCGAGCTGGCCCAGTTCGACGGGCTGGCCGAACGGAGCGTCCCCGTGGCCGTCGGCATCCTCGCCCGACTCGGCGCCGCCGGCGTGCTCGGGCTGGCCGCCGTGGTGGTGTCGGTCCTCGTGGCGCTGCGAGGGGGCCGGTCGCTGGCCGAGCGGCTGTCCGGGGTGCGCACCGCCGCGCTGGAGATGGCCGAGCACCGGCTGCCGGACGTGGTCGCCCGGCTGCGTCGCGGCGAGGAGGTCGACGTGGCCCGGGAGGCGCCTCCGCTGGAGTACGGGCGCGACGAGATCGGCCAGGTGGGGCACGCCTTCAACGAGGTCCGCCGCACCGCCGTCCGGGCCGCCGTCGACGAGGTCACCCTCCGGCGCGGGCTCAACGAGGTCTTCCTCAACATCGCCCGGCGCAGCCAGGGGCTGGTGCACCGGCAGCTCGCCCTGCTGGACAAGATGGAGCGGCGTACCGAGGATCCGGACGACCTGGCCGAGCTGTTCCAGGTGGACCACCTGGCCACGCGGCTGCGCCGGCACGCCGAGGACCTGGTCATCCTCGCCGGCGCCGCGGCCGGCCGGGGCTGGCGCAACCCCGTCGCCATGCTCGACGTGATCCGGGGCGCGATCTCCGAGGTCGAGTCCTACGACCGGGTCGACGTCGTCGAGGTGCAGCCCGCGGCCACGGTCGGTCCGGCGGTCGGCGACATCATCCACCTGCTCGCCGAGCTGATCGAGAACGCCACCGCGTTCTCCCCGCCCGGCACCCGCGTCACCGTCCGGGGCCAGCGCCTGCCCAACGGGTACGCCGTGGAGATCACCGACCGGGGGCTGGGCCTGTCCGACCCGGCGATCGAGGAGGCCAACGAGCGCCTGGCCACCCCGCCGGAGTTCGATCCGGCCGACAGCGCCCGGCTCGGGCTGTTCGTGGTGGCCCGGCTCGCCGACCGACACGGCGTCCGGGTGCGGCTGCGCCGCGCCGTGCCGAACGGGACCACCGCGGTGGTGCTGGTCCCGGCCGACCTGGTGACCGCCGAGCCGTCGCCCGACCTCGGACCCGAGGGCTCGGCCGACAGCCGGCGGATGGCCAAGGTGACCCGGCTCAGCGCCGTGCCCCGGAGCCGGGCCGCCGGCCGGACCACCCGCGAGCGCGGGGACGCCGAGACGGCGGTGCTGCCGCTGGTGCCCAGCCGCTCCGTGCCGGCGGATCCGACCGCCGGCGGTGACGGCCTGCCCCGCCGGGTGCGCCAGCGCGGTCCCGCCGTGCATCCCCGACCGGCCGACCCCGACGCCCCGGCGCCGCGCGCCCCCGAGGAGGCCCGGCGCCTGATGTCCGCGCTGCAGGCCGGCACGGCCCGCGGCCGGCGCGACGGCGCCGTGCCAGTGCCGCCCGTGTCGGCGTCCGCCGACGGTGCCGTGCCTGTGCCGCCTGTGCCGGCGTCCCAGCCGCCCGGTCCGGTGTCCGCCGGCCCCGTTCGCCCCGCCAGCGTGCCCGCCGCGCCCGGGGCCAGCGCCGCTCCCGCCGCGCCGCCCGCTCCCGCCGCGCCGCCCGCTCCCGCCGCGCCGCCCGCTCCGGCGGCGCTGCCGCAATCCCCGACCGCAACTGAGAGGGACGCCTAGTGGTGCAGACGACAAAGCCGAACGTGGATCTCGACTGGTTGCTCGACGACCTGGTGGGACGGGTGCCGGCTGCCCGCCAGGCGGTGGTGCTGTCGGCGGACGGGCTGCCGCTCGGCTCCTCCGCCGGCCTGGACCGCGCCGACGCCGAGCACCTCTGTGCCCTGGCCTCCGGCTTCTCCAGCCTGGCCAAGGGCGCCAGCCGCCACGTCGCCGGAGGTGGCGTCCGGCAGACGGTGGTGGAGATGGAGTCCGCGTACCTGTTCGTCACCGCGGCCGGGAAGGGCGCCTGCCTGGCGGCGGTCTGCGAGGCCGATGCCGACATCGGCCTGGTGGCGTACGAGATGGCGAGGCTGGTGATCAGGGTGGGCGAGTACCTCACGGCCCCGCCCCGGACCCGGGCGGGTGCCCGCGATGCGGGCTGAGTTCCCGGCACGACAGCACGAGTGGCTGGACGCCGACGCGGGCCCGGTGGTCCGCCCGTACACCCTGACCGGCGGCCGCGTCCGGCCGACGGTCGGGCTCGACCTGGTGGCGTTCGTGCTGGCGGCCCGGGGCGCCGACCCGTCCGCCCACCCGCAACTGCACCCGGAGCATCGGCGCCTGGTCGAGCTGACCCGGCGGCCGGTCCCGGTCGCCGAGTTGGCCGTCGAGCTGGACCTCGCCGTGTGCGTGGTCCGGGTGCTGGTCGGCGACCTGCTCGCCCGCGGCCTGGTCACCGTGCACCAGCGGCAGGCGGGCGCCGCGTTCCTACCCGACGACAACATCCTCAAGGCGGTGGTCAATGGACTCCGTGCGCTATGACCGTGACGGATCCGGGCCGCGGATCCCGCTGGCACTGAAGATCCTCATCGCCGGGGGCTTCGGCGCGGGCAAGACGACACTGGTGAGCGCGTTGAGTGAGGTCCGGCCACTGCAGACCGAGGAGGTCCTCACCGGGGCCGGTATCGACATCGACGACGTCTCCGGTGTGGAGGGGAAGTCCACCACGACCGTGGCGATGGACTTCGGCCGGATCACCATCAACGAGGACCTACAGGTCTACCTGTTCGGCACCCCCGGGCAGGACCGGTTCTGGTTCCTCTGGGACGAGTTGGCCTTCGGCGCGCTCGGGGCGGTGGTGCTCGCCGACACCCGGCGCCTGGCGGACTGCTTCCCGTCCATCGACTACTTCGAGCAGCGGGGCATCCCGTTCGTGGTCGGGGTCAACTGCTTCGACGGCAGCCGGCGGTTCAGCCTGGACGCCGTACGCAACGCCCTCGACCTGGACCCGGACGTGCCGCTGGTGTTCTGCGACGCCCGGGACCGCCAGTCCTGCAAGCTGGTGCTGATCTCCCTGGTGGAGCACGTCGCCCGGCAGCGCGGCGAGCCGGTGCCGGCGGCCTGAGCCGCCCCGCGACGTCGCCCGGGCCGGGAGGTCGCGTCCCGCCACGGCGGGGCGCGACCCGGGGGCCGCCGGCCCGGCCGCCGCCCGGCGGATCCGGCGGAATCACGGCTGGCGGGCCGGCTGGCGGGTACACCTCTGGTTGGATCGACGGAAGACCGGCGAAAGGTGGTTCGGGTGACCGGGCAGCAGGCGATCGTCCACATCGGGGGGTACACGGCGGCCAGCGGCGGGCGGGGCGAGGGCATCGTCGCCGCCCGGCGCGACCCGGCGACCGGCGCGCTGACTCCGCTCGGCACCGTGGCGGTCACCCCGTCGCCGTCCTTCCTGGCCCGGCACCCCGCGCTGCCGGTCCTGTACGCCGTCAACGAGCTGCCCGAGGGGCAGGTCAGCGCGTTCCGGGTCGGGCCGGACGGCGCCCTGACCCCGCTGGGCGTACGGGCCACGGGCGGTGCGGAGCCCTGCCACCTGGCGGTCACCCCGGACGGCGGGCACCTCGTCGTCGCGAACTACGGCGGTGGGAGCGTGACGGTCCTCCCGCTCGACCCGGAGGGCGTCCCGGGGGACCGCAGCGACCTGGTGGTGCACGAGGGGCGCGGGCCCGACCCGGAGCGCCAGGGCCGGGCGCACGCCCACATGGTCGACCCGGCACCGGACGCCGGGCCGCTGTTCGCCGTCGACCTCGGCACCGACTCGGTGTACCGGTACGACCTCGACGCGCCGTCCGGCCGGCTGGTGCCCCGGGCGCCTCGGGTACGCGCCGTGGCCGGCAGCGGCCCGCGCCACCTGGCCCGGCACTCCGACGGGCGGCGCTGCTGGGTGGTCGGCGAGCTGGACGGCACGGTCACCGCGTACGACCTGACCCCGGACGGGGCGCTGCACCAGCGGGGCAGGGTGGACGCCAGCGGCCGGGCCGGGCACGTCCAGCCCTCCGAGATCGCGGTCGGGCCGGACGGCCGATTCCTCTACGTGGCCAACCGGGGCGTCGGCACGGTGTCGGTGTTCGCCCTCGACGGCGAGCTGCCGGAGCTGGTCGCCGAGGTGGAGACCGGCGGGGGGTGGCCGCGGCACTTCGCCCTGGCGGGGGAGCACCTCTACGTCGCCGACGAGCGCGCCGACATGATCCGGGTGCTCCGGGTGGACGCCGCCACGGGCGTCCCCACGCCGGTCGGCGAGCCCGTCGCGGTGCCCAGCCCGACGTGCGTGCGGCCGTGAGAGGCGCCCGCGCCGATGCTGGTCGGGGCCGCGCCCGCCACACCGCCGGAGCCGACCGGTAACTGGAAGTGACAAAAGCCCGTCGCGCCGGGGAGCCGGCACGGCGGACGGATTCCCTCGGGACGCCGGGTCCAGGGAACTGACGGCAATCTGTCCGAAACGATCGGCGGACACGTTCTTGGGACAAGATGTCGGGGTGCTCCGGCGCCGCCGGTTCCGTTCAGAGGGCCGGCCATCGACCGGGGCCGTCCTCAGCAGGATGGGGAGGGCCGGTGACGTCGGCGACGCTGTTGACCCCCACCAGTACGCCGTCACGGCCTGGTGCTGATCGACCGGGGCCGCTGGCCCGCGTCGACGAGCGGGCGTACGTCCGCATGCTGGTGGTCCTGGACACGGCCGTGCTGGCCGTGGCGGTGCTCGTCGGCTACGTGACCCGCTTCGGCGACGAGGAGCCGGTCGGCTCGGAGATCCCGTACGTCCTCGTGGCCCCCGCGCTGGTGGTCACCTGGCTGCTCTCGCTGAGGGTGCTGCGCTGCTACGACGACCGGGTGCTCGGCTATGGTGCCGAGGAGTACCGGCGGGTGAGCGCGGCCAGCCTCCGGCTCGCCGGCGGCACCGCCATCGCCGGGTACATCGCCGACGTCGGCGTCTCCCGGGGTTTCCTGGCCATCTCGTTCGCGGTCGGCACGCTGGGGCTGGAGGTGGCCCGGTTCGCGGCCCGCAAGCGGCTGCACCGGGCCCGGTCGCAGGGCCGCGGGTGGTCGCGCCGGGTCCTGGTCGTCGGCGACACGGCGCACGTGCTGGAGCTGGTGCACCAGCTGCGCCGGGAGCCGTACGCCGGCTACCACGTCGTGGGCGCGTGCATACCGGACGCGCTGCTGGCGCCGGTGCCGCAGCGGCTGGGCGACGTGCCGGTCGTCGGGTCGTTCCGGGGCATCCCCGAGGCGGCCACCGCGATCGGCGCGGACACGGTGGCGGTCACGGCCTCCGGCGAGCTGACCGCGACCCGGCTGCGGCGGCTCGGCTGGCAGCTGGAGGGCACCGGCGTCGACCTGGTCGTCGCGCCCGCGCTGACCGACGTGGCCGGCCCCCGCATCCACACCCGGCCCGTGGCCGGCCTGCCGCTCATCCACGTCGAGGCGCCCGAGTTCCGGGGCGCCCGCAAGCTCGTCAAGGGCTTCGTCGACCGGGCCGTCGCGTCGGTGGCCCTGGCCCTGGCGTTGCCGCTGCTGGTGGCCATCGCGCTGGCCGTCAAGCTCGACAGCCGGGGGCCGGTGCTGTTCCGCCAGACCCGGGTCGGTCAGGGCGGCCGGGAGTTCGGCGTGTTCAAGTTCCGCACCATGGTCGTCAACGCCGACGCGCTGCTGGCCGAGCTGGCCGCCCGCAACGAGACCGACGGCCTGATGTTCAAGATGCGCGACGACCCGCGGGTGACCCGGGTGGGCCGGGTGCTGCGCAAGTGGTCGCTGGACGAGCTGCCCCAGCTGGTGAACGTGCTGCTGGGCCAGATGAGCCTGGTCGGCCCGCGCCCGCCGCTGCCCTCCGAGGTGGCCCGCTACGACGGCGACGTCGCCCGCCGGCTGCTGGTCAAGCCCGGCATGACCGGCCTGTGGCAGGTCAGCGGCCGGTCCGACCTGAGCTGGGAGGACGGCATCCGGCTCGACCTGTACTACGTGGAGAACTGGTCGCTCGCCGCCGACCTGACCATCCTGTGGAAGACCTTCGGCGCCGTGGTGCGCAGCCGGGGCGCGTACTGACCGCGGCGCCTCGCCTGCGCGGGGGCGGGCGGCCGGTGCGGCCCGGTCAGGGTTGGGGGCCGGTCCAGTCGAGGCAGACGACCACCGCGTCGTCGACCAGGTCGCCGGCCACGAACGCCCGCAGCTCGCCGATCAGGGACCGGACCGCCTCCAACGGCTCCATGGACCCCGTCCGGCGCAGGAACCGGGTCAGCGCGTGCTCGCCGTACCGGACGTTCCCGCCGGTCGCCTCGGCGACGCCGTCGCTGACCACGAACAGCCGGTCGTCGCGGCGGAGCGTGAACCGCTGCCCGCGGTAGTCCGTGCCGTCGAACATGCCGAGCGGGAACTGCGCCTCCAGGGGCTGCTCGACCACCCGTCCCCCGCGCAGCAGCACCAGGTGGGGCGAGCCGGCGTCGACCACCGTCGTCACCCCGCTGGCGAGGTCCAGCTCCAGCAGCAGGGCCGAGACGTGCTGCGCGCCGCGGTGCGCGGCGTACACCGCCTGGTCGGCGAGGGCGGCCTGGTCGGCCAGGGGAATCCCGGCCCGCCGGGCGTTGCGCAGGGCGTGGGTGGCCAGCGCGGTCAGCATGGCGGCGGCGACCCCCTCGCCCGTGCCGTTGATGACCGACAGCCACAGCCGGTGCCCGTCGTCGGACCAGTCGAAGCTGTCGCCCCGCACGGCGTACGCCGGTTCGAGCTGTCCGGCCAGGCTGAACGAGGGGCGTACCCGGCTCCGTCCGGGCAGCAGGTCCCACTGCATCTCGGCGGCCAGGGTGAGCCGCCGGCTGCGCCGGGCGGTCCGGTAGCGGTCGGTGGTGTCGTTCACCGCGGTCAGCTCGTGGCCGAGGGCGGTGGCGACGCCGAGCAGCTCGCCGACGGCGGCGGGATCGTCCGGTACGGGTGCCACCCGCAGCACCCCGCGTCGCTCGCCCCGCATACCGACCGGCAGGTAGCCGGCGTCGCCGGCGACGACCGGCTCCTGGTGGTCGAAGCATCGCCACGCGGGGTGCCCCGGGTCGGTCACCGGTTCACCCTCGGTGAGCGGCAGCAGCGCCGAGAGTCGGTAGTCGACCTGAAGGAGTTCGACGTCCGTGATCGCGTACGACGCCTCGAGTTCCGCGGTGACGTGGTCGACCAGCAGGTCGGCGGGCGCGTCGGCGAGCGCCCGGCGGACCCGGTCTTCCACACCGCTCATCGTCTCTCCTTGGTTTCGGACGGGCCGGTCAACCCCGACGCGGGTAGTCTCGTGGCCACCATGGCCGAAGAACACGGTCCACGTGGACCAGAAGCGAGTATGGCCGCCGCCCTGGAAACGGCGGCCGGTGCCCTGCTCACGGTCTTCGAGGCGGCACGCGAGCGGACCACCAGCCGGCTCTCCGGGGCGCAGCTGCGCGCGGTGATGATGGTCGAGCAGCACGACGGGATCAACCTGCGCCGGCTGGCGACGCTGCTGGACATGCTGCTCTCCTCGGCCAGCCGCTTGTGCGACCGGCTGGTGGCGGCGGGGATGCTGGAGCGTGAGCCGGGCCGCTCGGACCGGCGCGAGATCTCCCTGCACCTGACGTCGGAGGCCGAACGACTCCTGGCCGAGCTGCGCGCCGACCGCCGGCAGCGGCTGGCCGCGATCCTGACCGGGATGACCCCCGAGGGCCGGGCGGCCCTGCTCGCGGGCATGCGGGAGTTCGACGAGGTGGCGCGGCTCCGGCACCCGCCGGAGCCGGAACTGCCGGCGGAGGCCCGGCCGGACCGGTGGGTGGCGGAGCCCGGCGGCTGGGCGGCGGGGGAGTCCGGCTGGCCCGCCGGGGGCGCGCCGCGCGTCCGGGCGACCGACGCGGGTCCGGGCTGGTCCGGTGAGCCGGCCGGCGGCGGCTGGCCGGGCGGCGAGCCCTCGATGGGGCGTACGGCCTGACGCGCACCCGGCCCGGCCGGTGACGCTCCGCCCCTGGCGTGGGCCCGCTGTGGGGCGCCTGGCTGCGGACCGCTCCGCCCCTGGCGTGGGCCCGTTGTGGGGCGCCTGGCTGCGGACCGCTCCGCCCCTGGCGTGGGCCCGTTGTGGGGCGCCTGGCGGTGGACCGGGCTCGGGGCGCCTGTGGAGCTGCCCGCACATCCGGGGCGGGCGGCGCGGACAGGTGACGCGACCGCCACCCCAGGTGCTGCCGAGACCGCAACTCGGCGATGGGCGGGGGCGGGCGCATAACCGGGGCAGCTCCACAGCCCGCCGGTGAAGGTAACCCGTCGGCCCGCCCCGCCCGCGGCCCGGACCCGTGGCGGGGGTCAGCCGGCGCGGCCGAGCCAGCCGACCGGGTCGGCGACGATGCGCCGCACGACCGAGCCGGCGGCGCCGACGACGGCGGCCTCCGGGCCCAGCGCCGAGGGCCGTACGGTCACCGGCGACCAGGCGGCGGTCAGCACCCGCTGGGAGACCTCGGCCAGCACGGGCGGCCGCAGCCACGGGGCGAGCAGGGCGTACCCGCCGCCGAGGACCACGGTGTCCAGGTCCAGCAGGTTCACCACGCCCGCGACGGCCACCCCGAGCGCCCGTCCCGCCTCGGCGAGGGCGGCCCGGGCGGCGGGGTCGTCGGCGGCGGCAAGGTCGGCCAGCCGGGCGGCGGCGGTGTCGGCGGGCAGGTCCACGCCGGCCAGCCCGGCGGCGGCGAGGACGGCCTCCTGGCCGGCGTACTGCTCCAGGCAGCCCCGGCCGCCGCAGCGGCAGGGCCGCCCCTCGGGTTCGACGGGCAGGTGGCCGATCTCGCCGCTCCACCCCCGTACGCCCCGGAACAGGGCCCCGTCGAGCACGATCCCGGCGCCGATGCCCACCTCGCCGGAGACGTGCAGGAAGCTGGTCGGCCCGTCCGGGGCGGCGTGCAGCTCGCCCAGGGCGGCCAGGTTGGCCTCGTTCTCGACCACCAGGGGCGGAACGCCGGGGACCGGTTCGACCAGCGGCGGGTGCCCGGCCAGCAGTTCGGGGACGGCGACGTCCCGCCAGCCGAGGTTCGGGGCGAGCCGGACCAGCCCGGCGGCGTCGACCAGGCCGGGCACCGCGAGGGCGGCCCCGGCGAGGGTGAGGCCCTGCCGCTCGGCGTCGGCCCGGGCCGCGGCGGCCAGCCGGGCGAGCCGGGTCAGGGCGTCGGCGGGGGAGGCCGGGCGCAGGTCGGCGCGGCGCACGGTGTGGTGCCGGACCCGGCCGGCCAGGTCGACCACGCAGGCGGCCAGGTAGTCGACGTTGACCTCCAGGCCCAGCCCGGCCGGCCCGTTGTCGGCCAGCACCAGGCCCCGCGCCGGCCGGCCGGCCCCGGTGCGGGGCGCCGGGTCCGACTCGGTCACCAGCCGGCCGGAGATGAGGTCGTCGACCACGGCGGAGACGGTGGCCCGGGTCAGGCCGGTCGCGGCGGCCACGTCGGCCCGGGAGGGCGGACGCGGCGCCGCGGCGATCCGGCCGAGCACCACGGCGAGGTTCAGCTCACGCAGGCTGCCCTGGCGGACGGCCGAGTTCGGGGCGGCGGGGCGGGTCACCCCTTGACAGTGCCACAGCCCGGCCAAATAATTCAACCACTGAACAAATAGCTCCGGAGGTCTGCCATGGCACCCCGTCCCACTCCCGCCGACAAGTTCTCCTTCGGCCTCTGGACGGTGGGCTGGCAGGCCCGCGACCCGTTCGGTGACGCCACCCGCCCCGAGCTGGACGCGGTCGAGGCGGTGCACCGGCTCGCCGAGCTGGGCGCGTACGGGATCACGTTCCACGACGACGACCTGATCCCGTTCGGCGCCGACGCCGCCACCCGCGACGCCCGGCTGACCCGGTTCCGCAAGGCGCTCGACGAGACCGGCCTGGTGGTGCCGATGGTCACCACCAACCTGTTCACCCACCCCGTGTTCAAGGACGGCGGCTTCACCAGCAACGACCGCGACGTCCGGCGGTACGCGCTGCGCAAGGTGCTGCGCAACGTCGACCTCGCCGCCGAGCTGGGCGCCCGCACCTTCGTGATGTGGGGCGGCCGGGAGGGCGCCGAGTACGACGTGGCCAAGGACGTCCGCGCGGCCCTGGAGCGCTACCGCGAGGCCGTCGACGTGCTGTGCCAGTACGTCCTCGACCGCGGCTACGATCTGCGCTTCGCCATCGAGCCGAAGCCGAACGAGCCGCGCGGCGACATCCTGCTCCCCACCGTCGGGCACGCCCTGGCGTTCATCTCCAGCCTCGCCCACCCCGAGCTGGTCGGGCTCAACCCCGAGGTCGGCCACGAGCAGATGGCCGGGCTCAACTACGCCCACGGCATCGCCCAGGCGCTCTGGCACGGCAAGCTGTTCCACCTCGACCTCAACGGCCAGCGGGGAATCAAGTACGACCAGGACCTGGTCTTCGGCCACGGCGACCTGCTCAACGCGTTCGCCCTGGTCGACCTGCTGGAGCACGGCGGCCCCGACGGCGGCCCGGCGTACGAGGGCCCCCGGCACTTCGACTACAAGCCGTCCCGCACCGAGGACGTCGCCGGGGTGTGGGCGTCGGCCGAGGCGAACATGCGCACGTACCTGCTGCTCAAGGAGCGGGCCGCGGCGTTCCGGGCCGACCCGGAGGTGGCCGAGGCGTTGGCCGCGAGCAGGGTGACCGAGCTGGCCACCCCGACCCTGGGCGCCGGGGAGGGCTACGCCGACCTGCTCGCCGACCGGTCCGCCTTCGAGGACTTCGACCCGGACGCGGCCGGTGCGCGGGGCTTCGGCTTCGTCCGGCTCAACCAGCTGGCCGTCGAGCACCTGCTCGGCGCCCGCTGAGGCCGCCGCCATGCCCCTGGTCGCCGGGTTCGACTCGTCCACCCAGTCCTGCAAGCTGGTGATCCGCGACGCGGAGACCGGCGCGCTGGTCCGCGAGGGCCGCGCCCCACACCCCGACGGCACGGAGGTCGACCCGGCGGCCTGGTGGACCGCCCTGGAGGCGGCCACCGGGGCGGCCGGCGGGCTGGCCGACGTCGCCGCCGTCTCGGTCGCCGGCCAGCAGCACGGCATGGTCTGCCTCGACGAGGCGGGCCGGGTGGTGCGCCCGGCGCTGCTGTGGAACGACACCCGGTCGGCCGGTGCGGCCGACGACCTGATCGCGGAGGCGGGTCGGGGAGGGGCCGGCCGGCGGTTCTGGGCCGAGGCGGTGGGCAGCGTGCCGGTGGCCAGCTTCACCGCCACCAAGCTGCGCTGGCTGGCCCGGCACGAGCCGGCGAACGCCGACCGGGTCGCGGCGGTCTGCCTGCCGCACGACTGGCTGACCTGGCGGCTGGCCGGCGCGCCGGGCCTGGCCGCGCTGCGCACCGACCGCAGCGACGCCAGCGGCACCGGCTACTGGTCCCCGGCCACCGGGGAGTACCGCCTCGACCTGCTCGAACGCGCCTTCGGCCGGCGGGTGGGCGTACCGGCGGTGCTCGGGCCGGCGGACCGGGCGGGCGTGGCGCACCCGGCCGCGCCCGGCCAGCCGACCGGTGCGGCGCTCGGCCCCGGGGCCGGGGACAACGCCGCCGCCGCGCTCGGCGTGGGCGCCCGGCCCGGCGACGTCGTCGTCTCGATCGGCACGTCCGGCACCGTCTTCAGCGTCGCCGACGTCCCGGCGGCCGACCCGGGCGGCGCGGTCGCCGGGTTCGCCGACGCCACCGGCCGGTACCTGCCGCTGGTCTGCACGCTCAACGCGGCCCGGGTGCTCGACGCCGCCGCCGCGCTGCTCGGGGTGGGCCTGGACGGCCTGTCCGACCTGGCGCTGTCCGCGCCGCCGGGCGCGGACGGGCTGGTCATGGTCCCCTACCTGGAGGGCGAGCGGACCCCGAACCGGCCGTCGGCCGCCGGGGCGGTGCACGGGCTGACCCTGCGCACCTCGACCCCCGCCCACCTGGCCCGGGCGGCGGTCGAGGGGATGCTCTGCGCGCTCGCCGACGGCCTCGACGCGCTCGCCGCGCAGGGCGCCCGGGCCGACCGGGTGATCCTGGTCGGCGGCGGGGCGCGCTCGGCCGCCGTGCGCCGGATCGCGCCGCAGGTGTTCGGCTGCCCGGTCGTCGTCCCGCCGCCCGGCGAGTACGTGGCCGACGGGGCCGCCCGCCAGGCCGCGTGGGTCGCCCTGGGTGGCGCGGCCCCGCCCGAGTGGTCCCCGGCGGGCACCCGGGAGTACGCCGCCGAGCCCGTCCCCGCCGTCCGGGAGCGGTACGCCGTGGCGCGCGACCGGGTCCTCGACCGCGCCGACGCGGCGGGGGCATAGCGGCCGCCCGGGAGACAGCCCTTCGGGGAGGACGGGAGGGGGGCTGTACGCGGGCGCTCCCACTGCGATCATCGACTGATGCGCGCCACCCCTGCCGACGACACCCACGACCTGCCGTCCGTCCTCCAGTACGACGACGCCGACACCCCGTGCGACGTGATCGACGCGCTGGCGCTGGCGGACTTCGTCACCGGCCGGCACCCCTGGTCACACACCGTACGGCTGTCCCGGGTCCGCCCCGAGGCCACGCTCACGGCGGCGGGCGGACGCCTGCTGCGCACGGCCGTCGAGCCCCGGCAGACCTCCCGCCTGCTCGCGGGCGACGGCTGGACGGCCCGGGTGGTCACCTGGAAGGGCCGGGGCGCCGAGGTGACCGTCACCGCGGTCGGCGACGAGGTCGGGCAGGCCGCCCTCGCCCAGATCGTCGAGGGCGCGGGCGAGCCGGAGGACCCGGACACCGGCCGGATCGGCTTCTGGCACCACAACCCCCGCCGTGGTGCCCAGCGCGACCCGCGCTCGATCGCCGCCCCGGAGTGGTCGCAGATCCGGGGCAACTACACCGCGAGCGCGCGGACCGCGCTGGACGCGCTGATGGCGGTCACCCCGCAGACCGTCACCGGGCGGCTGGTGCTGCTGCACGGCGCGCCGGGCACGGGCAAGACCACGGTGCTGCGGGCGCTGAGCCGGCAGTGGCGGCGGTGGTGCCAGGTCGACTGCGTGCTCGACCCCGACGTGCTCTTCGCCGACGCGGCGTACCTGTCGGAGGTGGCCGTCGGGGAGGACGAGGACGACGACGAGGGCGGCGCCGGCCACCGGTGGCGGCTGCTGGTTTTGGAGGACTGCGACGAGCTGATCCGCGGCGAGGCGAAGCAGGCCGCCGGGCAGGCCCTGTCCCGGCTGCTCAACCTCACCGACGGCCTGCTCGGCCAGGGCAAGGAGGTGCTGGTCGCGATCACCACCAACGAGGACCTGTCCCGGCTGCACCCGGCGGTGGTACGCCCCGGCCGGTGCCTGGCCCGGATCGAGGTGGGCCCGCTGTCGTACGGGGAGGCCACCGACTGGCTGGGGACCACGGCCGGGGTGCCGGCTGCGGGGGCGACCCTGGCCGAGCTGTACGCGCTGCGCGCCGGCGCCCCCGTCGGGCCCGCCGTCCCGGTGGAGATCGGCGGTTACCTGTGAACCCGGGCCGGCCTGCGCCGCCGCCGTCACCGGGTCGTTATCCGCGTTTGGTTGGCTGCCCGGCATGACCTCGACCAGGAGCGGGCCGTGGCCGGCCCGCGGCGGCGGCCCGGCGCACCGGTACTACAGCGTGGTGGTCTTCGTGGTGCTCGCCTCGCTGGACAACGTGGCGATCGGCCTCGTCCCGCCGCTGTACGGCCCGATCTCCGGGGCGCTCGCCGTGCCGCAGCGCCTGCTCGGCCTCGTCACCGCGGTCGGTTTCCTGGTCAGCGCCGTGGCCGCGGTCGGCTGGGCGTACGTCGGGGACCGGACCGACCGCAAGCCGCTGCTGATGGTCGGCACCCTGATCTGGGCGGCCGGCACCGGCGGCAGCGCGCTCGCCCAGAACTACCCGACGTTCCTGGCCGCCCAGCTCGTCGCGGCGGTCGGCCTCGGCGCGGTCGGCTCGGTCGGCTTCTCCGTGGTCACCGACCTGATCTCGCCGCGCCGGCGGGGCCTGGTGATGAGCTTCTGGGGGCTGTCCCAGGGGATCGGCACGCTGGCCGGCACGCTGGCCGGCGGGCTGCTCGGCGCCACCGACTGGCGGCGGCCGTTCGTGGTGCTCACCGCGGTCGGGCTGGTCGCCACCGTCGCGTACCTGTTCACGTACGACATCCGGCGCGGGCAGAGCGAGCCGGAGCTGGCCGACGCGCTGGCCACCGGCGCCGAGTACGACTACCGGATCACCCGCGCCGACCTGCCGCGCATCCTCGCCCGGCGGACCAACCGGTGGCTGGTGCTGCAGGGGCTGACCGCGCAGGCCGCCTTCGGGTCGCTGGTCTGGCTGCCCGTGCTGTTCGCGCAGCGCGCCGAGGCGCAGGGCTACTCGGCGGCCACGGCGGTCGTCGTGGGCAGCGTGTTCGCCACCCTGTTCCAGCTCGGCGGGGTGCTGTCCATCGTGGGCGGCCTGGTCGGCGACGCCGTGCAGCGGCGTACCCCGCGCGGCCGGGCGCTGGTGGCGGCGGTGGGCATCCTCGCGGCCCTGCCGTTCTACCTGGTGCTGTTCTTCGTGCCGCTGCGCATCGACGTGCCCGACGGCGCCGGCTCCGGCGCGGTCGTCGCCGCCGTGCTGGCCAGCGTGGTCACCGAGCCCACCGTCGGGCTGAGCCTGCTCACCGCCGTGCTCGCCCTCGCGCTCACCTCGGCCAACTCGCCGAACTGGTTCGCCCTGATCGCCGACGTCAACCCGCCCGAGCACCGGGGCACGGTCTACAGCCTCGGCAACCTGGTCAACGGGGTGGGCCGGGCGGCCGGCAACGGACTGGTCGGGGTGGCCTTCCACGCCCTGCGGGCGGCCTTCCCGCCGCCGCTGAACTACGCCGTCGGCCTGGCCGCGTTCCAGCTCTTCTTCGTCCCCACCGGGGTCATGTACTGGCTGGCCTCGCGCACCTCGCCGCGGGACATCGAGGCGGTGCGCGACCTTCTGCACACCCGCGCCGCCCGGCTGTAGGGAAGGGCCCCTTCTCGACGCCGTGGGCGTCGGGAAGGGGCCTCCTCGCGCACCCCGTCAGGCCGAGCGGTACCAGACCGTGACGTCCGTCGGGACCCTCCCGTCGTCGGTCAGCGGCCCGCTGGCCCGCACCGGCTCGGCGCCGGACGGCAGCGGCACGGCCGCCTCGCCGAAGTTCGTCAGCACGCCCACCGGCCCGTTGCGGAAGTGCAGCACCTCGTCGCCGGAGGAGAGCCAGTACAGGGAGCCCCGGCCCAGCCCGTGCTCGCGGCGCAGCCGCAGCGCGCTCCGGTACAGCTCGTACGTCGAGCCGGGCACCCCGCGCTGCCGGTCCAGGGCGTACTCGGCCCAGAGTGGCGGCTGCGGCAGCCAGCTCGCGTCGGTCGGCCCGAAGCCGTACGACGGGGCGTCGGCCTCCCACGGGATCGGCACCCGGCAGCCGTCCCGGCCACGCTCGGTGTGCCCGCTGCGCTCCCAGGTCGGGTCCTGGCGCACCTCGTCCGGCAGCGTCATGTGCTCCGGCAGCCCCAGCTCCTCGCCCTGGTACAGGTATGCGGAGCCGGGCAGGGCCAGCATCAGCAGCGTGGCCGCCCGGGCCCGGCGCAGGCCCAGCGCGGCGTCGGGCTGCGGGTCGCCGATGCCGATGCCGTTCGGCCGGGGCGTGCCCACGGGCAGCCCCAGCCGGGACGCGTGCCGGACGACGTCGTGGTTCGACAGCACCCAGGTGGTGGGCGCGCCGACGGCGTCGGCGGCCTCCAGCGAGCGGGTGATGACGGCGTACTGGGCGGGCGCGCTCCAGGAGGCGAGCAGGTACTCGAAGTTGAACGCCTGGTGCATCTCGTCCGGCCGGATGTACCGCGCCAGCCGCTCGGCGGGCTCCACCCACGCCTCGGCGACCATGACGCGGTCCCCGGGGTACGAGTCGAGCAGCTGCCGCCAGTCCCGGTAGATCTCGTGCACGCCGTCCTGGTCCCACATCGGCGGGCGTGGCTTGTCGACCTCGTTGCCGGAGAGGATCTCCTGCGGCTCCTGCCAGTCCGCCAGGTCGGCCTGCTTGACCAGCCCGTGCGCCACGTCCACCCGGAAGCCGTCCACCCCGCGGTCCAGCCAGAACCGGAGCACGTCCAGGAACTCCGCACGGACCTCCGGGTTGTCCCAGTTGAGGTCGGGCTGGCCCGGGTCGAACAGGTGCAGGTACCACTGCCCGGGGCGGCCGTCCGGCTCGGTGACCCGGGTCCACGCCGGGCCGCCGAAGACGCTGCGCCAGTCGTTCGGCGGCCGGTCGCCGTCGGGGCCGAGGCCGTCGCGGAAGACGTACCGGGCGCGCTCGGGGCTGCCGGCGCCGGCGGCGAGGGCCGCCTGGAACCAGCGGTGCGCCGACGAGGTGTGGTTGGGCACCAGGTCGACGATCACCCGGAGTCCCCGGCCGTGGGCCTCGGCGATCAGCCGGTCCGCGTCCGCGAGCCGCCCGAAGAGCGGGTCGACGTCCCGGTAGTCGGCCACGTCGTACCCGGCGTCGGCCTGCGGGGACGGGTAGAACGGCGACAGCCAGACGGCGTCCACGCCCAGTTCGACGAGGTGGTCGAGGCGGGCGGTGATGCCCGGCAGGTCGCCGAGGCCGTCGCCGTCGGAGTCGGCGAACGAGCGGGGGTAGATCTGGTAGATGACCGCCTCGGTCCACCAACCGGTGGCCGGGCCGACGGACCGTTCCTGGTGGGTCGCGTTGGTGTTCAGGGTCTTCTCCCGTGTGTCGAAGCCGTCCCGGTCAGGTGCCCGCCACGCTACGGGCTGAACCGCTCAGGGTGCCCGGGGTGGGGCGGTCGACTCCCGCACCACGAGCCGAGTGGGCAGGATCACCACCCCGGCCCCCAGGTCGCCGCCCGGGGCGGGGGTCCGTCCGGCCAGCGGGGACAGCTCCCGCCCGCCGAGCGGGTCGAGCAGGATGCGGACGGCCAGGCGGCCCTGCTCGGCGGCCGGCTGGGCGATCGTGCTCAGCCCGAGTACGCCGGCCAGGTCGTGGTCGTCGATGCCGATGACGCTGACGTCCTGCGGCACCCGCAGGCCGGCCTCGCGCAGCGCGTTGATGGCGCCCATCGCCATCTCGTCGCAGGCGGCGAAGATCGCCGTCGGCGGCTCGCCCCGGGCCAGCAGTTCGGCGGTGGCCCGGTTGCCGCCGTCGATGGTGAGCTGGGACTCGACGTCCAGGCCGGGGTCGGGGACGATGCCCGCGGTCCGCAGCGCCTCGTGGTAGCCCCGCCGCCGGTCCAGGTGGGTGGTGTAGGCCAGCTCGTCGTCCGGGTCACCGGAGATGTGGGCGATCCGGCGGTGGCCCAGGTCGAGCAGGTGCCGGGTCGCGGTCCGCGCGGCGGCCACGTCGTCGATGCGTACGCAGGGCCAGCCGGGCACCTGGCTGCCGGAGCTGATGGTCACACCGGTCAGGCCGAGCGCGGCCAGGGCGGTCAGCTCGGCCGGCCGCAGCGGGGTGGCGACCAGCATGACGGCGTCGACCCGCTTGTGCAGGTTGGCGGTGCGCAGCACCCGCTGGCGGGTGTGTTCCCGGCCGCCGAGGTTGTAGAGCAGCAGGTCGTAGCCGGACTCGTGCAGGGTGTCCTCGACCGCCTCGACCACGGTGCCGAAGAACCAGCGGGTGATCCGGGGGACGACCACCGCCACGGTGGCGGTCCGGCCGCCGGCCAGCCGCGAGGCGTTCGGCGAGACGGCGTACTGGAGCTGCTCGGCGGCGGCGAGCACCCGGCGGCGGGTGGCCGCGGAGACGGTCGGCAGGCCGCGCAGCGCGCGCGAGACGGTGGCCGTGGAGACCCCGGCCAGGCGGGCGACGTCGTCGATCCTCGTCATGCTTGCTCCGCTCCGGGCCCGACCGCCGCCGCCCGTCCACGGGCGGCGGCGGTCGTCCGGTTCAGCCCTTGACGCTGCCGGCGAGCAGGCCGCGGACGAAGTACCGCTGGAGCGACAGGAACACGATCAGCGGTACGACCAGCGAGACGAACGCGCCGGCGGTCAGCCGCTGCCACTCGTTGCCGCGGGTGCCGGCCATCTCGGCCAGCCGGACGGTGAGCGGGGCGGTCTCGTCGCCGCCCCCGGCGAAGATCAGCGCGACCAGCAGGTCGTTCCAGACCCAGAGGAACTGGAAGATGCCGAAGGCCGCCAGGGCCGGGGTGACCAGCGGCAGGACGATGGTGCGGAAGATCTTCGGGTGGGTGGCCCCGTCGACCCGGGCCGCCTCCATCAGGTCCCGCGGCAGCTGCGCGATGAAGTTGTGCAGCAGGAAGACGGCGAACGGAAGCGCGAAGCAGGTGTGTGCGAACCACACCTGCGCGAACTTCTGCTCGTCGACCAGGTCCCAGGCGGGCATCAGGGTGACCCCGCCCAGGGTGACGCCGGTGGAGAAGAACTTCAGCAGCGGCACCAGGGCCATCTGCAGCGGCACGATCTGCAACGCGAAGATCGCGATGTAGAGCCAGTCCCGCCCCCGGAAGTTGATCCACGCCAGCGCGTACGCGGCCAGCGAGGCGAACGCCAGCGGGAACAGCACCGACGGGATGGTGATCGCCAGCGAGTTGATGAAGTAGCTGGCGAGCTGCCCGGACGACGAGGAGGTGCCGAACAGCACCTCCTGGTAGTTCTCCAGGGTGAACCGCGGGTCGCTGAAGAACGTCCACCAGCCCGTGGTCTTGATCTGGTCCTCCGGCCGGACCGAGGAGACGAACAGGCCGAAGGTCGGGATCGTCCAGAGCAGCGCGAGCGCGATCGAGACGACGGTGGCGGTGCGGCTGTTCAGCCGCCTACGGACGCGGCCCGCCGCGGTGGTGGCCTTCCCGGTGGCCTGGGCCCCGGCGGGGAGTGTGGGCGTTGCGGTGGTCATCTCAGCCCTCCCGCTGCTGACGCAGGTTGCGGATCTGGTAGATCACGATCGGTACCACGAGGACGAACAGGAACACCGCCAGCGCCGAGCCCTGCCCGTTCTCGCCGTACCGGAAGGCCTGGTTGTACATCTCGTTCGCGATCACGCTGGTGTCGTAGTTGCCGTTGGTCGCGGTCCGGACGATGTCGAAGACCTTCAGCGTGGCGATCGACAGCGTCACCACCACGACGATCAGCGCCGGCCGGATGCTCGGCATGGTGATCTGCCAGAACATCTGCCACGGGCTGACGCCGTCGAGCCGGGCGGCCTCCACGATGTCGGCCGGGATGGCCTTGATCGCGGCGGAG
Source organism: Micromonospora sp. NPDC048830 (assembly GCF_043198215.1). Taxonomy (NCBI): domain Bacteria; kingdom Bacillati; phylum Actinomycetota; class Actinomycetes; order Micromonosporales; family Micromonosporaceae; genus Micromonospora; species Micromonospora sp. NPDC048830. The sequence continues at coordinate 104,402 of NZ_JBICUP010000006.1, read as the reverse complement.
AGCACCACCATGGCGAAGCCGGCCTGGATCCAGATCATGATCACGATCAGCAGCAGGGTGTTCAGCGGGGGGTCCAGCAGCCACTGCTTCGGCTCCCCGCCCAGGCTCACCACGATCTGGTTGAGCAGACCGATCTGCTCCTGCCCGTCGCCGCGGAAGGCGTACACGAACTTCCAGATGATCGCGGCGCCGACGAACGAGATCGCCATCGGCATGAAGATCAGCGACTTGGCCACCGACTCGAATTTCGCCCGGTCCACCAGCACGGCGTAGAGCAGGCCGAACGCGGTGGTGACCAGCGGCACGAGGAGGACCCAGACCAGCGTGTTGATCAGCACCCGGACGATCGAGTCATCGGAGAACATCCAGGTGTAGTTCCGGAACCCGACCCAGTCCACGCTGCTGCCGTCCATGAAGGACAGCAGCATGGTGCGGACGGCCGGAACGACCAGGCCGACGAGGAGCAACAGCACCGCCGGCAGCAGGAAGAAGAACGCGAACATGCCCTCCCGCGGCTTCGGGCGCCGGGGCAACGGTGCCCCGCTCGCCGATGCGGCGACCAGCTGTGCCTCGCGGCGCCGGGCGAACCAGGCCGGCACGGCGTCGAGGAGCAGCAGCAGGCCCCCGACCACCGCGACGAACGCGATCAGCCCGTACATCAGCATGAGGAGCTTCGGCTGCTCAGCGGCGAAGTCGAACTCCATCAACCCTCCTTCGGGGTCTCGGCTCGGCCGGTGGTCCGGCCCGCGACCGCGGGCCGGACCACCGACTCAGGTCACTTCGGCCAGCTGCTCTCGATGCCCTGGAGCACCGTCGCGGTGTCCTTGCCGTTGATCCAGTCGACCATGCCCTTCCAGAACGTCCCGGCACCGACGGCGGCCGGCATCAGGTCGGAACCGTCGAAGCGGAAGACCGTCTTGGGGTCCTGGAGGATCTGCACGGACAGCTTGTCGACCGGGTTCGGCACGTTGGCCAGGTCGAGCTTCTTGTTCGCCGACACCCAGTCGCCGATCTTGGCGCGGCTGTTGGCGTACTCGCCGGAGGCCAGGTAGGTCTGCACCGCCTGGACCTCGGCGCGGTCGGCGAAGGCCGCGACGAACTCGCCGCCGCCCAGCACCGGCTTGCCCTTGGCCGGGTCGACGGCCGGGAAGTAGAACGCGAAGACGTCGCCGTCCTCGGCCACCTTGGTGCCCTTCGGCCACTGGTTGGCGTAGAAGGACGCCTGGCGGTGCAGGGCGCACTTGCCGGTGGTGATCGGCGTGCCGGCCTCCTGGAAGGAGGTGGTGGCGATGCTCTTCACGCCGCCGAAGCCGCCGTTGACGTACTTCTCGTTCTTGAGGATCTGGCCGGCCTTGTCGAGGGCCTCGGCGACCTTCGGGTCGTTGAACGCGACGCCGTGGGTGGTCCACTGGTCGTAGACCTCGGGGGTCTGCGTCCGCAGCATCAGGTCCTCGATCCAGTCGGTGGCCGGCCAGCCGGTGGCGTCACCGGACTCGATGCCGACGCACCACGGCTTGGTGCCGCTCGCCGCGATCTTGTCGCTGAGGGCGATCAGCTCGTCCCAGGTGGTGGGGACGGTCCAGCCCTTCTCCTTGAACGTCTTCGGTGAGTACCACACGAAGGACTTCACGTTGGAGCCGAGCGGGGCGCCGTAGAACTGGCCGTTGACGGTGCTGTACTTCAGCCAGTCGGCCGAGTAGTTCTGCTCGGCCATCGCCTTGGTGTCGGCGCCGGCCGGCTTGAGCTTGCCCGAGTCGACGAACCGCTTGAGCAGACCCGGCTGCGGGATGAAGGCGAGGTCGGGGGCGTTGCCGCCATCGACCCGGACGCCGAGCTGGGCCTCGAACTCACCGCTGCCCTCGTGGTCGATCTCGATACCGGTGCAGTCCTCGAACTGCTTCCAGGACTCGGCGAGGCGGTCGGCCTCGATGTCCCGGATGGACGAGTAGATCGTGACCTTCTTGCCCTTGTGGCCCTGGTACTTCTCGTATGCGGCGCACTCCGCGGAGCCCGCCTTGTCGCTCTTCTTGTCGTTGCCGGTGCCACAGGCGGTGACGCTGAGCGCCAGCCCCAGCACGCCGGCGATCGCGAGAGCCTGGCGTGGTCTGGCAAAGACCGCCATGCCGTTCTCCTTACCTAGCCGGCGCGGCCGGGTCGGACCTGGCGCCGGTACCGATGGACGTCCACACATGTAAGCGCTTGCATTCGGGTCAGTCCACCCCGGATCGGACACGGACGAGTAACAATCCCGAAACCCGCCGATCCCGCGTGGGAACGTCCCCGGCGACGGCGGCGGGAGATCGACGGATGGCACTTCCTTGTGCTGCAGGTTTCTGTCACCCTATGGGCAGTGAATTGAAGGATATGCACATCGGAGGTACTGAATGCGCAAGCGGTGGATGAGCCTCGCGGCGGTCAGCGCGCTGGCCGTGGCGATGCTGGTGCCGGCGGCCCCGGCGATGGCTGCCCCGACCTTCAAGGTTCCTTTCCCCTGCGGGCAGTCCTGGTCCGGCCAGACCCGCACGGACCACAGCCCGGCGTACGCGATCGACTTCAACCGCACCGACGACCTGGGCGACCCGGTGGTGGCCAGCGCGCCCGGCACGGTGGACCGGGTGACCGACCTCGGTGGCACCAGCTACGGCAAGTACGTCCGGATCGACCACGGCGGCGGCTACACCACCTACTACGCCCACCTGCAGGGCTTCAACGTCTCCGTCGGCCAGAGCGTGGGCTACGGCAAGGTGATCGGCTGGGTCGGCAGCACCGGCGGCTCCACCGGGCCGCACCTGCACTACGAGCAGCGGCTCAACGGCAGCGACATCCAGGTCCGGTTCAACGGGTCGCTCGCCCTGTACTGGGGCACGAAGACCTACACCAGCGACAACAACTGCTCCTCCAGCACCGGGTCGGGCACGGTGAACACCGCCGGCAGCCCGCTGACCATCCGCTCCGGGCCCGGCACCGGGTACACGGCCGTCGGCTCGGTCGCCGACGGGACGCGGGTCACCATCTACTGCCAGACCAGCGGCACCTCGGTCACCGGCACGTACGGCACCAGCTCGATCTGGGACCGGATCGGCAGCGGCCAGTACATCGCGGACGCGTACGTCTACACCGGCTACGACGGTTACATCCCGAACGTCCCCCGCTGCTGAGCAGCCACGGGCCCCGGCGTCGGCCGGGGCCCGTAGCGCGTTCCGCGCAGCAGAACGCCGGGGTCGTCCTGGCCGGGTGCGCTCCTGTCTGGGAGGACGGAGCCCCGGTCGCGACGACCCCGGCGGGTCGGTGGGGTACGGCAAACGGCGGGGGTGATCTAGGTGAAGATGCTGACGCCGCCCGGGCCGACCAGCAGCCCGACGATGATGAGGACGATGCCCCACAGGATCTGCCGGCGGAACAGCGCCAGGACGCCGGCGACCACGAGCACGACTGCGAGAATCCAGAGAAGCAGCTCCATGTCGGATCAGGTACCCGACGCCCCGATCCGGGAAACCTCCGCCTGATCCAGGTGGTCGCCCAGGTGGAAGACGCTGTACGCCTGCTTGATGACCGGGTGGGCCACGTTGCGTACCCGCACCCCGCCCGGGGTGGTGCCGCGCTCGGTGCCCGCGTGCGCGTGCCCGTGCAGCGCCAACGCCGTCGGCGCGGAGTCGATCGCCTGCCCCAGCTGGTACGCCCCGAGGAACGGGTAGATCTCCAGCGGCTCGCCCGCCAGGGTGTCCGGCACGGGGGAGTAGTGGGTGAGCGCGACCAGCAGGTCGCAGTCCAGGCCGCGCAGCGCCGCGCCCAGCGCCTCCGCGCTCTCGTGGGTGGTCCGGATGAACGCCTTCATCTCGGGCTCGCCGAAGTCGCTGGCGCACCGGCCGGCGAAGCCGCCCCCGAACCCCTTCACCCCGGCCACGCCGAGCCGCCCCCCGGCGCACTCCAGGACGATCCCCTCACCCTCCAGCACCCGGATGCCGGCGTCGCTGAGGACCTTGACCACCTGGGGCACCTGGTCGCACTGGTGGTCGTGGTTGCCGAGCACGGTCACCACCGGCACGCCCAGCCCGCCGAACTCGCGGGCCACGCAACGCGCCTCGGACTCCGTGCCGTGCCGGGTCAGGTCGCCGGCGAGCAGCAGCGCGTCGGCGCAGTCCGGCAGTTCCTCCAGAGCGGGCCGGAACCGGCCGACCACGTCCTCGTCCATGTGCACGTCGCCGACCGCGGCGATCCGGATCACCACTCGACCTCCCTCACGGCAGCTGCTCGATCTGTGTGGGCGCCTGCGTCCGGATCACCCCGATGTCGCTGCTGATCGGCATGTCCGGGAAGCGCTCGGCCACCCGGCGCAGGATCTCCTCGCGCCGGTGCGGGCTCTCCACCTCGCCGTAGAGGACGAGCCCGCGCTCCCGGCGGACCACCGTGATCCCCTGCTCGGCGACGTCCGGGTCCTCGGTCAGCAGCCGGTGGATCTCGGCCTCGACGTACTCGTCGGGCGGGCCGGCGGCGCCGGGCATGCCGGCGGCGCGCTCGCGGTGCTCGCTCACGGGGTCTCCCTCCCCTCGGTGGCGCCGGAGTGCGGCACCACGTCCAGCCGGTCGAGCAGCACCAGGAACGCCTCCGCGTACGGCGAGTGCTGCGTCTCCTTCCGTACCCGTTCCCAGTCGATCTGTTCCCGCAGCGACCGGGCCAGCGGCAGCGCGCGGGCGAAGTCGCAGTAGTGCTGCGAGAAGCTGAGCAGCTTGTGCACCATGAGCTGGGAGGCCGAGAGCACGGGCATGTGGATCGCGTCGACCGGGCGCATGATCGTGTCGGCGAAGGTCTCCTCGGTCACCGGGGTCTCGATCGGGCGGTGGATCAGGTCCACCATCCGGCCGTCGTCGTAGACCTTCACCAGCCAGTCCTCCGGCGGGCGCTCCGCGGTGAAGCCGGCCTCGACCAGAGCCTCCAGCGCCCGGTCGACGTCCTGCTCCCGGATCAGGAAGTCGACGTCGTGCTCGCTGGAGTGCCCGCCGTGGGCGTACACGGCGAAGCTGCCGCCGAGCGCGAACGGGATCTCGGACTGCTTGAGCACGGCGGCGACCTTCTTCAACGTGTGCACCAGGGTCTCGTCCCCGCGCTCGGCCATCTGGATCTCCCGTCGGTCGTGAGGGGTGGACAGGCGGATTGAAATTGCGTACCCGGCATGCAGGTCGCCCACACCTCGGCGCGGCGCGGTCGGGAATCACCGGCTGAAAAGGTGACAAATCGCCGCAGGTGAGCGCGGCTCCGATAGCCTGTCAAGGGTGCTCAGATCACTGCGGGTGCGGCGCGGCGGCGCTCGACTGCGCGCCGTCGCCCTGATCGGCATCGACGGCTCGGGCAAGACCACCCAGGCGCACCGGCTCGCGGACGCGCTCACCGCCGCCGGTCGGCCGGCGACCTACCACCGCAACGCGGGCGGCCGGCGCTGGCTCGGCCGGCTCGCGCAGCGGCTCGGCCGCCCGGACGCCGAACGGCTGGTCGGCCGGCGGGGCCTGCTCGCCGTGGAGTCCGTGCTGCGCTGGCTGGCCATCGCGGCGGCCCTGCTGAGCTGCCTGGTCACCGGGCGGACGGCCGTCATGGACCGCTACTCGGCCTGCCAGTACGCCAGCATCCGGGCGCATGGCGGGCAGCGCTGGGAGCGGCTGGCCCGGGCCGGCTACCGCGTGTTCCCGACCCCGCAGGTCGTCTTCCTGCTCACCGTCGACCCGGCCGAGGCGTACCGGCGCATCGAGCGGCGCGGCGAGGACCACGAGACCATGGGCTGGCTGACGGCCGCGGACACGGCCTACCGCACCCTGCCCGAGTACCCCAGCTTCGTCGTCGTGGACGCCGGCCGGTCGCCGGAGGAGGTGTCCCGGCAGATCCAGGCCCACCTGGCCGAGTGGCTGCCGGCCGAGGACACGTCCCCGGTCGGCGGGCCGGCCGCGGAAGAGCGCCGGGCCGACCCGCCGGCCCCGGCGCCCCGCAGATGGCTCGCCTGGGCTCAGGCCCGCCCGTAGACCGGGACGCTCGCCCCGCTGGTCGGCGCGGACTCGTCGCTGGCCAGGAAACGGACCACCGGCGCGATCTCGGCGGGGGAGACCCAGCGGCGGTGGTCGGCGGCCGGCTGGGCGGCCCGGTTGGTGGGGGTGTCGATCACGCTGGGCAGCACGGTGTTGCAGCGCACGCCCCGCTGCCGGTACTCCACCGCCACCGCGTTGGCGAAGGCCAGCACGGCGGCCTTGGCCGTCGCGTACCCGGCCGCGCCGGGGAAGGGGGCCAGCGCCGCGCGGGCGGAGACGCAGACCACCGCGCCGCCGCCGGCCGCCACCAGCCGGGGCAGGGCGGCCGAGGTGACCAGGTACGTCGGTCGCAGATTGAGCGTCAGCATCCGCTCGAACTCCTCGACCGGGGTCTCGTGCACCAGCCCGCCGCTGGCGTACCCGCCGACGAGGTTGACCACCGCGCGCAGCGGCGCGGCCGGCTCCCCGGCCGCGATCTCCACCGCCCGCGCGGCGGCCGCCGGGTCCAGCAGGTCCGCGGCCAGCCGGACCAGGCCCGGCCGCGCCGGCTCCGCCGGGGCCGGCTCCTCCCGCGCTGGTACGACCACCCGCCAACCCGCCGCCAGGAAGGCGGCGGTGACCGCCCCGCCGAGCCCGCCGGTGCCTCCGGTGACCAGCACACTGCGATCCGCCATGCCCGACAAGTTAGCGGGCCGGCGCCCGGCGCGTGGACCCCGGCCGGACGGCGGGCCGCCGACGCCGTCCGGCCGGGGGCCGTAGCCCCCCGGGGGAGGCGGCGGACGCTGCGGAAATGGCACTCTGCCGGCGACGATTGTGAACGGCCGGAGTACTTTTTACCGATACGCGGAGACGTGGTTGACGCTCACGCCTCATGAAAGTAAGTTTCATCCGTGGCGAAGAGTCCGAAGATTTCTGCGAGTCATGAGCCTGGTGGGCTGATCGTCCACATCAGTGGGCTGCTCCCCTCGCTGTCGCCCGCCGAGCAGCGGGTGGCCCGGCTGGTCGTCGCCGATCCGGCGGACGCCGCCCGGCGCACCATCACCGACCTCGCCACCGCCGCCGAGACATCGGAGGCGACGGTCATCCGGTTCTGCCGCTCGGTCGGCATGGAGGGCTACCCCCAGCTGCGGATCCGGCTCGCCGCCGAGGCCGCCCGCCGGGTCGAGCCGCTGGACGCCCGGGTGGTCGGCGGCGACATCCCGCCCGGCGCCGACCTGGCCCAGATCATCGCGACCATCTCGTTCAACGACGCCCGGGCGGTGGAGGAGACGGCGGAGCAGCTCGACCCGGCGGTCTGCGAGCAGGTCGTCGAGGCGATCGTCGGCGCCGGCCGGATCGACGTCTACGGCGCGGGCGCGAGCGGCTTCGTCGCCTCCGACTTCCAGCAGAAGCTGCACCGGATCGGCCGCACGGCCTTCTACTTTCCCGACGTCCACACCGCGCTCACCTCCGCGGCGCTGCTCTCCCGGGGCGACGTCGCCGTCGGCATCTCGCACACCGGCACCACCTCGGACGTGATCGAGGTGCTGGAGCAGGCCCGGTCCCGGGGCGCGGCGACGGTCGCGCTGACCAACTTCCCCCGCTCGCCGATCACCGAGGTCGCCGACTTCGTGCTCACCACAGCCGCCCGCGAGACCACCTACCGCTCCGGCGCGATGGCCAGCCGCCTCGCCCAGCTCACCGTGGTCGACTGCCTCTTCGTCGGGGTGGCCGCCCGCAACCGCGCCCGGGCCCGCCGGGCGCTGGAGGCGACCGCCGAGGCGGTCAAGACCCACCGGGTCGGTGCCGGCCGGAGGCGGGCATGACCGCCAACCGGGTGGAGTCCGGCGAGGTCACCGCCGCCCTCCGCTCCGCGGTCCGGGTGGGTGCGCCCACCGAGCGGCGCAACCCGCTCAGCGCCGACCTCGACCTGATGTCGACCCGGGATGTCCTCGCGGTGATCAACGAGGCGGACCGGCGCGTCCCGGACGCCGTCGCGGCCGTCCTGGACGAGATCGCCGCCACCGTCGACCTCGCGGTCGCCGCGCTGCGCGGCGGCAGCCGGGTGCACTACTTCGGCGCCGGCACCTCCGGCCGGCTCGGCGTGCTCGACGCCGCCGAACTGGCCCCCACCTTCAACTCGCCCCGGCACTGGTTCTGCGCCCACCTCGCCGGGGGCCCGGACGCGATGTGGCGGGCCGTCGAGGACGCCGAGGACGACGAACGGGGCGGCGCGGCCGAGGCGGCCGACTGCGTCCGGGAGGGCGACCTCGTGGTCGGCCTGGCCGCGAGCGGGCGCACGCCGTACGTTCTCGGGGCGCTCGCCGCGTCCCGGGCCCAGGGCGCCTCGACCGTGCTGTTGTGCGCCAACCCGGAGGCCGAGGCCGCGTCGTCCGTGGACGTCTTCATCGGCGTAGACACCGGCCCCGAGGTGGTGACCGGGTCGACCCGGATGAAGGCGGGCACGGCGCAGAAGCTGGTGCTCAACACGTTCTCCACCGCCGTGATGGTGCGCCTCGGCCGGGTCTACTCGAACCTCATGATCGACCTGGTGGCCACGAACGCGAAGCTGCGCGGCCGGATGATCTCGATCCTGATGGAGGCCACCGGCTGCGCCGAGGAGGTCTGCCGGCGCGCCCTGCAGGAGGCCGACGGGGACCTGAAGACCGCCCTCGTCGCGTTGGTCTCCGGCGCCGGCGTCCCGGCCGCCCGGGCCGCCCTGGCCCGCTCCGCCGACCAGGTCCGCGGCGCCCTCGCCCTGCTCGCCCACTGACCCGCGGCCCGTATCGCGCCCCGTTGCAAGTCGCCGTCCAGGTGTTCCACGCCGCCTCGCCGGTGCGACCCGTGCGCCAGGCGTCGGGGCCGGACCCGGCGTGGTCCCCCGCGCGGCAGCCGGCCCTTCCCGGGTCGCCGGCCGGCGGCGTCACGGCGCGGGTGACGGCGGCCACGGCCGGTGTCCGGTGACGCTGGTCACGGCCCGGCGCGGACGGGACTGCGCAGCGGGTGCGGATTGTTCAACCGGGGCGAGGGTATTCCGTATCCGTGAATGAACCGACCGGTCCGCCGGCGCGTTTCTACCGGTGACAAGGATCGCAGCCCGGTGGTGACGCGGGTCGCTGCGCTGCCCGGTTTGGCGGTGGTGCCATGCTGAGGCGGACGGCGTTCCGTCGATCCGCCGACCCGTTCGTGGTGTCCAGCGCCGGGCCATCAGACGGGGTGCTGACAGCAAACATGGACCGGGCTCTCAGCTAGTACTCAGGCATTCGTGACACTTTCGACTCACGACATGGAATCCCCGACGCGTCTCAACTGTTGTGCAGGTGTCAGGTCAGCACCGGAGGGCACAGCGGAAGTTACGGGGGAGGGCTGATGGACGTGGGGATGGCAAGGAACCGGGCAACCGGCGCGAGCGAGGGGACCGTGGGCAACGTGGACAAGAACATCAGCATGCGAACCGACGAGGTGGCCGAGGAGCGCGACCTGGTCGGAGTCTACCTGCACGAGATCTCCCGGACGCCGCTGCTGGACGCCGCCACCGAGGTCGAGCTCTCCAAGACGATCGAGGCCGGCCTCTACGCCGAGCACCTGCTCGACATCGACCGGGTTCCCGCGGGCGTCGACCGGGAGGACCTGGAGCGCGTGGTCGCCGAGGGGGAGCGGGCGAAGGACCTCTTCATCCGCGCCAACCTGCGGCTGGTCGTCTCCATCGCCCGGCGTTACGTGCGGTCGGGGATGCCCATGCTCGACCTGATCCAGGAGGGCAACACCGGCCTGGTCCGGGCGGTCGAGAAGTTCGACTACGAGCGCGGCTTCAAGTTCTCCACCTACGCGACCTGGTGGATCCGCCAGGCGATCAGCCGGGCGATCGCCCAGCAGGAGCGCACGGTGCGGCTGCCCGTGCACCTGGTCGAGGACGTCAACCGGATGCGCAACGTGGCCCGCCAGCTCACCCGTGAGCTGGGCAGCGACCCGGAGCCGGAGCAGATCGCGGCGGCCCTCGGCGTCACCGTCGAGCGGGTCAACGAGCTGGTCCGCTGGTCGCAGGACACCGTGTCGCTGGACACCCCGGTGGGCGACGACGGCGACACCAACCTCGGCGACCTGGTCGCCGACAGCGACGCCCCGTCGCCGGAGGAGATCGTCCTGACCGGGCTGGAGCGGCAGCGCATCGAGGGCCTGCTCAACCACCTCGACGACCGGTCGGCCGGCATCATGCGGGCCCGGTACGGCCTCGAGGACGGGCGGGAGCACTCGCTGACCGAGGTCGCCTCGCGCTTCTCGCTGTCGCGGGAGCGGATCCGGCAGCTGGAGATCCAGGCGCTGGGCCGGCTGCGCGAGCTGGCCCGGGCCGAGGGGCTCCAGGCGGCCTGAGCCGGCGCGGGCTGCAGGCGGCCCGAGCCCACGGGAATGACGGCGAACGGCCGGCGTCCGACAGGGGACGCCGGCCGTTCGCCGTACGCCCGTCAGCGGACCCGGCCGTAGCCGTACGGGGTCATCAGGTCCATGGCGCGCTTCTCCACGTTCCGGCCGAAGGTCGGGGCGTGGATCACCTGTCCGCCACCGACGTAGAGCGCGACGTGCCCGAGGCTGGTGTAGAAGACGAGGTCGCCGGGCCGTAGCTGGCTGCGGCTGATGTGGCTCACCACGCCCCACTGCATTCGCGCGTTGTGCGGCAGGGACTTGCCGGCGGCGCGCCAGGCGGCCAGGGTGAGGCCGGAGCAGTCGTACCCGTCGGGGCCGTCCGCGGCCCAGACGTACGGTTTGCCGAGCGCGCCGTAGGCGTACCGGACCGCCGTACCGGCCCGCCCGGAGACGGCCGGGGCGTCGCCGCCGGACTCTCCCCGGGAGCCCGGCGGCTCGGTGGCCCGGCCGTACGCCTGCCGGCGCATCTCGTACAGCTCGGCCAGGTCCTTCTCGATCCTGCGCTTGGCGGCGGCGAGCTGCCTGGCCTGCGCCGCCTGCCGGGCCAGTGTCATCTCCAGCCGGGTCTTCTGGTCGAGCAGCCGGCGCTGGTTCTGGGTGAAGCCGGCGATGCGCCGCTGGCGCTGCCGGGTCAGCTGGTCGAGGGTGTCCAGCCGGTCCAGCAGGTTGCTCGGGCCGCCCGTGCCCAGCAGCGCGTTCGCGGTGTCCAGCCGGCCCGACTTGTACGCGGTGACGGCGATCTCGCCGACGTCCGCCCGGCTCTGCGCGGCCTGCCTCTCCAGCGGTTCGATCCGGACCACCAGCGCCGCCGCGGCGGCCTTGTTCTCCTTCATGTCCTCGGTGAGCTTGTTGTAGGACTCGACGACCCGTTCCAGCTCGGTCGAGGACTTCTCGATCCGCCGCGTCAGTTCGGCGGGCGACGGCTCGGCCCGAGCCGCCGACGCCGGGGCGACCAGCACGGCCGAGACGCCGACCGCCGCCAGGGCGCGCAGCAGATTCCTGACACACGACAAGAGCGGAGGGCTCCTCTCCTGCGGCCCGCCGGACCACACGCGCCGCGGCGGCACCGGCCCGGGGCTGTCCAGGGTGGACGGCGCTCGACCGTTCCGGCTCGCCCAACGTAGCGCGGGGCAGGAGTGAGCCGCAGGGAAAGTAGGGGCGACAGAGGAAAAAGGGCCGGATGTTTTGCGAGGGATTGTCACGTTCGGTAGTCGGGGCGCGGAGTCGATGCGCCGGAGGCGACGGTCGAGACGGGCGATCGGTCGCTTTCGTCGTTCTGGGCGGATGCTGCCGGGGTGCCGAGCACGATAGCGTGATAAGTCGGAATTGGCGGCAGTTTGCCGGCGTCGGCGCGGGCGGGGCAGCCCGCCACGCGCCGCAAAATGCACGCCTGGGCTGGCGCGACGGCAACAAAATGAAGGTGAGCCGGGATCCCGTCGGCGTCGATGGGCAGCCGCGGGGACCGCGCCCGGCGCCTCAGCCGTGGGAGACAGCCGTGACCCGAAATGGTTCCGCTACCCGCCCGCCCCGGTCACCGAGAGTGACCCCCGCCTCCCCGATCCTGCTCTACGCCCGGCCCGGCATCGTCGTCACCGCGGACCGGTTCACCGTCGGCAGCACCACCTGGCAGGTCGCCGACATCACCCACCTGCACACCAGCCGGGGGCCGCACGACAGACTCGCCGTCCGGGCCGTCGCGGCGACCGCCGTCGTGATCGCCGGGGTCGGGGTGGTGCTCGGCTTCGCCGGCGGCCTGGAACGGCTCACCGCCCGGGCGTACCTGGCCCTCGGGGCGGTGGTCCTGCTGCCGCTGCTGCTCGCCGCGGTCGGCGACCGCTGGCGTCCGCCGCCGTACGAGCTGTGGGGCTGGTACCGCGGCGTCGAGGTGCTGCTGTTCAGCAGCGACGACGAGCGCCAGTTCGGGCAGGTCAGCCGCGCCGTGCGGCGGGCCCGGGAGGGCGTGCGGTACGGCGGCTGGGGCGACCCGCCCGCCGCCGACGACCTCTGGCGTCCGGGCCGCTGATCCGCCGCTGGGTCGCTGATCCGTCCCCCGGGCCGGCCGCTTCAGCCGGCGACCGGCTCCGGGGTGCGGGTCTGCTCCGGGGCGGCCCAGTGGCTGACCTTCCGCTCGGCGTAGAAGGAGACGAACGGCACGGTGCCGGCGAGCATCACCAGCAGCATCCGCTTGAGCGGCCAGTCCGCGCGGCGGGACAGGTCGAACGTCGCGGCCAGGTACAGCATGTAGAGCCAGCCGTGCGCCGTGCCGACCACCGCGACCACGGTCGGCCGGTCGAAGCCGTACTTCAGCGGCATGCCGATCAGGACCAGCACGGCCAGCGCCACGCCCACGATCCAGGCGATCACGCGGTACCGGGTAAGGGCTCCGCCCACCTTCGTCCGTCCTTCCGAGCCCGGCGTCGGCCGGGGTAGTCGCGAACCCGGCGTCAGCCGGGGTAGTCACCGGGCCGGGCGCCCGGGTTGGCGTTCAACCATCGCAGGTAGCGGTTGTAGGCGGCCAGCTCGGCGTCCTCGGCGTCGTCCGCCGGCGCCGCCGGCACCCGGACCCGCACGGGTCGGCGTACCCCCGACGGGGCCGCCGGGGACGGCGCCGGTGCCGCGGCGTCGACCGCGCCCGCAGCGGCGGTGGCGTCGGGACCGGTGGCGGCGTCGTCGGCCGCCTGAGCACGCAGGGCGTGGCGCAGCTCACGCCACCAGACGTAGCAGACGAAGCCGGCGAAGACCGGCCACTCGACGGCGTAGCCCCAGCTCAGCGTGTTGCCGCCGGCGGCCCGGCTGACCTGCCACCAGCCCAGCCCCAGAAACCCCCCGACCAGCACGACTGTGGCCACGTGGCGGGCGATCCACGCCGGTGTCCAGAGCCGCTTCATGCCTACGAGGGTACCGGGGCCGGCGGCGGTCTCCGACGCGGTGTCGTAGTTCCGAGGGGTTTGGTGACACCGGGTCTGGGCATCCGTCTAGACGCCAGCCCAGACGAGACGAGGAGGCGACGATGACCGAATCGGTACGGTGGAGCACCGATACCACGGACGCCAGCCCCGAGCAGCGGGTGCCCGAGTGGGACGGCGACCACCTCCACGACGTGTCGGCCGACGACGCGGCCGGCGACGTCGAGCTGGGGATCGACCCGGCCGAGCTGGCCGACGAGGACCTGATCCGCGAGATGCACAGCCTGCACCGCACCCGCCTCGACACGCTGCGGCACGCGACGGACTCGGCGCTGGCCAACCACCTGCGCCGTACGGCGGAGTTGGAGACCGAGTACCTCGCGCGGTATCCCGGCCGCGAGATCGACCCCGGTCGGCTCCGGGGCGAGTGATGCGGCACCACGCCGAGCGGGGGATGTCGGTGCCGCCCGAGGTCGTCTTCAACACGGCGACCGACCCCGACCGGGCGGCGGCGTGGCTGCCGGAGCCACTGCGCAGGGACGGCGGCAGCCGTCCCGACGTCAGCACGGGCCAGATGCGCGCCCGGTGGGCCAGCGAATCCGCCCCCGACTGGTCGGCCGAGATCCAGGTGGAGCCGGCCGACGCCGGGGGCGCCCGGGTCAGGCTGGACCTGGCCGGCGGGTCCGCCCAGGACGCGGGACTGGCCGACGAGACCCTCGCCAACCTGGCCCGCGAGGCGGCCGACAACCTGACCGCCGGCTGAGCGCCGCGCCCGTTCCCCCGGCTGGACCTGGCCACCGGCCGCCGGGCCCGCCGCGCCGCGGGCGCCCGAGACGACAGGAGACGGGGTTGACCCAGACCAGCCTGAAACAGAAGGTGGCGCGGCTGCGCCAGGCGTACGCGCCGCACGAGCACCGCCCGCTGGGCGGGTACCTGGCCGCGATGGGCGCGTACGCGGGGGTGACCGCCTCGATCGCGGCGCTGGCCAGGGCGACCGGCCGGCCCGTGCCGGAGCGGCCCGCCGTCGCCGACGTGGCGCTGCTCGGCATCGCCACCCACAAACTCAGCCGGCTGCTGGCCAAGGACGCCATCACCAGCCCGCTGCGCGCCCCGTTCACCCGCTACGACCGCCCCAGCGGCAGTGGCGAGGTGATGGAGCAGGTCCGCGACTCGGGCAGCCCGACCCGGCACGCCATCGGCGAGCTGCTGAGCTGCCCGTTCTGCCTGGCGGTGTGGGTCGCCACCGGGCTCACCGGCGGGCTCGTGCTGGCGCCCCGGCTCACCCGGCTGGTGGCCACCGCGCTGACCGCGGTGGCCGCCTCCGACTTCCTCCAGATGGGCTACGCGGTGGCCCAGCGGGCCGCCGAGGGCGGCGGCCGGCAGGACTGAGCACCGGTGGCCCGGTGGGTCAGGACTGCATGCCCGACCAGCCGCGCGGCGATTCCGGTTCGCGGTCGTCCTCGTCCTCGCCGGTGATCACGTCCCGTGCCACGGCCGTCCGGTCGTGCTCCTCGGCGAAGTCCGGTTCGGGCGTGGTGCCCCGCCCCTCCGGCGGCTGCCCGAGCGCCGTGACGTGCTCGGGGCGCGGCTCCTCGCGATCGGTCATCTCGCTGTCCTCTCCGTCAGGGCCCTCGGGGTCCGGCGTCGCCGGTCACCCTGGCAGGGCGGGCTCAGGCCCACGGTGCCGACCAGCGGGCGACGGTGACGTGAACGCCCGCGAGTGGCTCAGGCCACCGTCCCGCCCAGTTGGTCGGCCGCCTCGTCCACGGCGTACTCGCCCTCGGGAAGGGCGGCGATCCGGGTGAGCAACGCCGCGGGCAGGCCGGCCGCGACCGCCCGGCGGTAGATGTCCGCCTGGCTGATCCGCTCCTGACCGTGGTAGAGGTCGTCGAGCAGCTCGTCCAGCGGCCGGGTGTCCGGCTCGTCGGCGGCCTCCGGGCCGGTCGGCGCGTCCGTCGCGGCGGCACTCGTCACGGCCGCGTCGCCGGCGGTCCGGTCGAGCGCGGTCGGATCGGTCCCGGCCTCGTCACTCATGGGCTCGTCGCTCACGCCGACCACCTACCCGGGGCGGAAACGGTCAAACGTCACCCGCGCCGTCCCACCCTGGCCCGGCTGCCGGTGATCATGGAGTTGGCGGCCTTGTCGATCTCCGAATCAGCCGCCAACCCCATGATCATCGGTTTCCCGGGGGGCCCGTGCCGGTGGGGGTGGGTGGGTCAGGCGGGGGTCGTCAGGACGGGGGTGCGGCGGCGGGTACGGACGGCGGCGGCCAGGTCCTCCAGCACCTCAGCCGTCGTGTCCCAGCCCAGGCAGGCGTCCGTGATGGAACGGCCGTACTCCAGCTCCCGGGTCGGGTCCAGGTCCTGCCGGCCGGGGAGCAGGAAGCTCTCCAGCATGATGCCCACGATGCCCCGCTGCCCGGCGGCGAGCTGGGCCGCGACGTCGGCGGCGACCAGCGGCTGGCGACGGTGGTCCTTTCCGCTGTTGTCGTGGCTGGCGTCGATCACGACGCGCTCGGGCAGCCCGGCCGCCCGCAGCTGCCCCAGCGCCGCCGCCACGGAGTCCGCGTCGTAGTTCGGGCCGCCCCGGCCGCCGCGCAGCACCAGGTGGCCGTCCGCGTTGCCCCGGGTGTGCATGATCGCCGGGGTGCCGGAGACGTCGATGCCGGGGAAGACGTGCGGGACGCCCGCCGCCCGGATCGCGTCCACGGCCGTGGCGATGCTGCCGTCGGGGCGGTTCTTCATCCCGATCGGCATGGACAGGCCCGAGGCGAGCTGCCGGTGCACCTGGCTCTCCACCGTACGGGCGCCGATGGCGCCCCAGGCCACCGTGTCGGCGATGTACTGCGGGGTGATCGGGTCGAGGAACTCGCAGCCCACCGGGAGACCGAGGCGCAGCACGTCCAGCAGCAGCGCCCGCGCCGTGCGCAGGCCCGTGTTCACGTCGCCGGAGCCGTCCAGCCCGGGGTCGTTGATCAGGCCCTTCCAGCCGACCGTGGAGCGCGGCTTCTCGAAGTAGACCCGCATCACGATCAGCAGGTCGTCGGCGAGTTGGTCGGCCACCACGCGCAGCCGCCGCGCGTAGTCCAGGGCGGCGACCGGGTCGTGCACCGAGCAGGGGCCGACCACCACGAGCAGGCGGTCGTCGGCGCGGTCCAGCACCCGGCCGGCCGCGCGGCGGCCGTCGAGCACCGCCTCGGCGAGCGGGGCCTCCAAGGGCAGATCGTGGTGGAGCAGGGCGGGGGTGGTCAACGGCACGACGCGGTCGATCCGCTGGTCGATGACCCGGTCGGGGGTCGTCACGGTGGTTTTCCTTCCGCCGACCGCACCCGGGGCCGGCGCCCGGGGTCGAGCCGGCTGCTCGTACGCAGAAAGGCAGGGGCTGGAAGTCCCTGCCTGGGCCGGCTCGAAGAGGAAGTGACGTCAGATCATGGTGAGGTCACCGGCTCCTCCAGCCGGCTGCCTAAACCATCGATACGACCGCGTCACGCCGGCCAGCCTACCCGACGCGACGGGTAACGCTCACCCCCAGGTGGCGAAAGTCTCGCCTCGCGTTAATCATCATCGATGGATCGGACGGTAGCGTCGGCGTCACGTGACGCCGTCATCGGGAGGTTGCTCGCAGCGCGGCACCTCGGGCTCGTCCTCCATCGGCATCACGTACGAGGTGCGCGGCCCGTTCCATTGAAGCGGGGGTGCGCGGCCCGTTCCGCTGAGCCCCGGACGGGGTACAGGGGGCGGCATGAGCGAGCGTAGCGAGCGAGTCGGCCAGCTCAGTGCCACAGCTCATGACGGCGCCGAGCGGAGCGAGGTGACGGCATGAGCCACGACCAGAGCGACCAGGACCGGGTGGAGTCCCGCGCCCACCACCTGCTGCCCGAGGAGGCGGCCGTCGGCAGCGAGGACCCGCAGGCCCAGGCGGACGCCATCCTCACCGAGTCGGACATCCGCGAGGACACCGACGTCGCCCCGGACACGATGCTGGAGCGGCGTACCTCGGAGGAGACGGTGACTCCGGTACCGGAGCGGCGTACCTCCGAGGGGACGGTGATCTCGGACGAGCCGCCGGACTGAGCGCGGTGGCGGCCGCCCGGCCGCGGGACGCCCATCCCGCGGCCGGGCGGCGCCGTGCTGGATCGGCGCCGTGCGGGATCGATCGGCGCCGTGCGGGATCGATCGGCGCCGTGCGGGATCGATCGGCGCCGTGCGGGATCGAACGGCGCCGTGGCGGATCGGGCGATCCGGGCCCTCCTGGCCCGTGCCGCGCCGACCCGGCCGGCTCGTCCCCTTTCCGCCCGCGCGATCGGATAGCGTCGGGCCATGCCCGACAGCGGTTACCCCTGGCCGATCGAGACGACCCGACTGGACAACGGTCTGCGTGTGGTGGTGAGCGAGGACCGCACCGCCCCGGCGGTCGCTGTGAACCTCTGGTACGACGTGGGCTCGCGACACGAGCCGGACGGACAGACGGGCTTCGCCCACCTCTTCGAGCACCTGATGTTCGAGGGCTCGGTGAACGTGGCGAAGACCGAGCACATGAAGTTCGTGCAGGGCGCGGGTGGTTCGCTCAACGCCACCACCAACCCGGACCGCACGAACTACTTCGAGACCCTTCCCGCCGAGCACCTGGAGTTGGCCCTCTGGCTGGAGGCCGACCGGATGGGCGGCCTGGTGCCGGCGCTGACCCAGGAGACGCTGGACAACCAGCGTGAGGTGGTCAAGAACGAGCGCCGCCAACGCTACGAGAACGTCCCGTACGGCGACGCGTGGCTGCGGCTGCTGCCGCTGCTCTACCCGCCGGGGCACCCGTACCACCACGCCACGATCGGCTCGATGGCCGACCTGAACGCGGCCGACCTGGGCACCTTCCAGGGCTTCCACCGCACGTACTACGCGCCGAACAACGCCGTGCTCACCGTGGTCGGCGACACCACGGCGACCGAGGTGTTCGCGCTCGCCGACAAGTACTTCGGCGCCATCCCGGCCCGGGAGGAGATCCCCGCCGCGCCCGACGGGCGGCACGTCCCGGCCGCCGGCGAGCCGGCCCGGGAGACCGTGGCCGCCGCCGTGCCCGCCCCCCGCGTCTACGTCGCGCACCGCACCCACCCGTTCGGCACCCCCGGGTACGACGTCGCCACGGTGCTCGCCACCGTGCTCGGCAGCGGTCGGGGCAGCCGCCTCTACCAGCGGCTCGCCGACGGCGAGCGGATCGCCCAGCCCGACCTCGTCGCCGCGTACGGGGTGGACCTCGCGTACGGCCCCGCCCCGCTGGTCGTCACCGCGACCGCCCGTCCCGGGGTGACCGCCGAGCGGCTGGCCGCCGGGGTGGCCGAGGTGGTCGACGAGCTGGCCACCGTTCCCGTCACGGCCACCGAGCTGGACCGGGCCAAGGCGCTGCTCACCACGGCCTGGTGGCGGCAGATGTCCACCGTGGACGGCCGGGCGGACACCCTCGGCCGGTACGCCACCCTGTTCGGCGACCCGGCGAAGGCCGCCGAGCGGCTGCCCGCCTGGCTCGCCGTGACCGCCGACCAGATCGCCGAGCTGGCCGCCCAGGTCCTGCGCCCCGAGGACCGGGCAACCCTGACCTACCTGCCGGAGGAGAACTCGTGACCCTCATCGCCGACCGTCCCGGGCCGGGGCTGGCCCGGCCGTACCGGTTCCCCCAGGTGGTCCGGCGGACCGTCGCCGGCGGCCCGGTCGTCGCCGCGCACCTGCCCGGGCAGAACCTCGCCGTGGCGCTGCTGCTGCTCGACGCCGGCGCCGGGCGCGAGCCCGTCGGCAAGGAGGGGCTCGGCGCGGTGCTGGCCAAGGCGCTGGAGGAGGGCACCGCGCAGCGGGACGCCGCCGCGTACGCGCTCGCCGTGGAGGGGCTCGGCACCGAGCTGGTGACCTCGCTGGACTGGGACTCGTTCCAGGTGAGCGTCCAGGTGCCGGTGGACCGGCTGGGCGCCGCCGTGGAGCTGCTCGCGGAGGCCGTCCGGACGCCCAGGCTGGACCCGGACGACGTGCGCCGGGTCCGCGGCGACGAGGCGACCGCGCTGCGGATGGACTGGGCCAACCCCGGCCCCCGGGCCGACGCCGTGCTGCGCGCCGACCTGTTCGGCGCCCAGAACCGCTGGGGCCGGCCGATGTACGGCGACCCGGACTCCGTGGCGGGCCTGGACGTGGAGGACGTCACCGTCTTCCACTCCGAGTGGTTCATCCGCCCGGGCACGCTGATCGTCGCCGGCGACCTGGAGCGGATCGACCTGGACGCGCTCGGCGCGGCGGCCTTCGCGGGCGTCGGTGGCGGCCCGGTCGAGCGGGGCGGCCCGATCGAGGTCCCGCCGCACGCCGGGCGGCGGATCATCCTGGTCGACCGGCCCGGGTCGGTGCAGTCCACGCTGCGGCTGGGTCATCCGTCCCCGCACCGGGCGCACCCCGACCACGTGCCGATGACCCTGGCGGGGACGGTGCTCGGCGGGGCCTTCACCTCCCGGTTGAACCACCTGATCCGCGAGGTGCACGGCTACACGTACGGCATCCGGGGCGACTTCGCCTCGTCCCGCCGGTTCGGCCGGTTCGCGGTCAGCTCCGCGGTGCAGACCGCCGTCACCGCGCCCGCGCTGGTCGAGGCGGTGGGCGAGATCAGCCGTACGCAGGCGGGCGGGGTGACCGAGGACGAGCTGGCGGTGGCCCGCTTCTGGCGGGCCGGGCAGCTCTCGGTCGAGTTGCAGAGCCCCCGGTCGATCGCGTCGGCCCTGACCACGCTGGTCGTGCACGACCTGCCGGACGACTACCACGCCCGGCTGCGCGAGTCGCTGCTCGCCGCCGACGTGGCCGGCGTCTCGGCGGCGGCCGCCGCCCACCTGCACCCGGAGTCGCTCACCCTGGTTGTCGAGGGCGACGCGGCGTTGATCCGCGACGACCTCACCGCCACGGGCCTCGGCGAGGTCGTCGACGCCCCACCCCTGTGACCGTCCCGGTCGCGATGGGGTGGGGCCCGCCGTGCCGGCTCCGATGGTCGCGCTGGGGGTGGGGCCCGCCGTGCCGGCTCCCGTGGTTGCGGTGGGGGTGGGGCCCGCCGTGCCCGGCTCCGGGCGGTCAGGCTTGATCCCTGCGCCGGTCACGGGCCCCACCCGGCCCGCCGCCGGCTCCTGCCGCCGGCCCCCACCCCGTTGATCATGGAGTTGACGGCACTTCGGGAGATCCACATCGCCGCCAACTCCATGATCAACGCGATTGGGCGGGGCGTGCGGGCGGCGCGAGGGCGGGGTGGGGCGGGGTGGGGGCGGGTGTGATTCGCGTCGCTTCCCGGGTGTGGTGGGTGGGGCGGTCGGTGCGGATGCTGCGGCGGGGCGGGGGATCCGCCGGGGATCTTCCGTCGGCGACGGCCCCGGCGGGCGGTCGTTGTGGCGGACGGGCAGGTCGGGCGGGGCGTGGGCCGGGCCCGGCGGTGGGAAAGCGTTCCCGGGTGGCCCGCGCGGCTGGGTAGCCTCGCGGGCATGAGGATCGGCATTGTGGGGGCCACCGGGCAGGTCGGTGGCGTGATGCGGCAGGTGCTGGCGGAACGGCAGTTCCCGGCGGAGCAGCTGCGGCTGTTCGCCTCCGCCCGGTCGGCGGGGCGCACCCTGCCCTGGCGCGACGGCGAGGTGACGGTCGAGGACGCGGCCACCGCCGACTACTCCGGCCTGGACATCGTGCTCTTCTCCGCCGGAAAGGGCACGGCGAAGGAACTGGCGCCGCGCGTCGCCGCGGCCGGCGCGGTCGTCATCGACAACTCGTCGGCGTTCCGGACGGACCCGGAGGTCCCGCTGGTCGTCGCCGAGGTCAACCCGCACGCCGCGACGCACCGCCCGAAGGGCATCATCGCCAACCCCAACTGCACCACGATGGCCGCGATGCCGGTGCTGCGCCCGCTGCACGCCGAGGCCGGACTGGTCGCGCTGGTCGTCTCGACGTACCAGGCGGTCTCCGGCGCCGGCCTGGCCGGCGTCGCCGAGCTGGACGAGCAGGTCCGCAAGGTCGCCGAGCAGGCGACCGGGCTGGCCTTCGACGGCGCGGCCGTGGAGTTCCCGGCGCCGCGGGTGTTCGCCCGGCCGATCGCGTTCAACGTGCTGCCGCTCGCCGGCTCGGTCGTCGACGACGGCTCCGAGGAGACCGACGAGGAGCAGAAGCTGCGCAACGAGAGCCGCAAGATCCTGGAGATCCCTGGGCTGAAGGTGTCCGGCACCTGCGTCCGGGTCCCGGTCTTCACCGGCCACTCGCTCCAGATCAACGCCCGCTTCGCGCGGCCGATCACCCCCCAGCGGGCCCGCGAACTCCTCGACGGCGCGCCCGGGGTGGCGCTGGCCGAGGTCCCGACGCCGCTGGCCGCCGCCGGCCAGGACCCGACGTACGTGGGCCGGATCCGGGCCGACGAGACGGTGGAGCACGGCCTCGCCCTGTTCTGCTCCAACGACAACCTCCGCAAGGGCGCCGCGCTGAACGCGGTGCAGATCGCCGAACTGGTCGCCGCCGCGCGCTGACCGACGGCCCTGTCCGCGCCGGAGGTCGAACGCCCACCTTCGCGGAAAGAGTGGCTGTTCCGCGCCGGATGGCCACTCTTTCCGGGAGTCTGCGCGGACGCGCCAGGCTGGCGGGGCGTCGTGCCGCCCTGCGCGGCGCTGCGTCGGGTTGGATGGAGGCGACATCCACGACGCGACGCGGAGGCTTCGATGGCGGACGAGACCGAGCGGCAGGCCCTGACCGACCTGGTCGCCGGCCGGTGGCTGGGAGTGCTGGCGACCGTCAAGCGGGACGGTCGGCCGCAACTGTCCAACGTGGTCTACGCCTTCGACCGGGAGCGGATGCTGATCCGGGTCTCGGTGACCGACGGGCGGGCGAAGACGGCCAACCTGCGCCGCGACCCCCGGGCCAGCTTCCAGGTGAGCAGCGAGGACGGCTGGTCGTACGCGGTCGCCGAGGCGCGCGCCGAGCTGACCCCGGTCGCGCAGCGCCCGGACGACCCGACGGTCGAGGAACTGGTGGGGCTCTACCGGGCCGTGCAGGGCGAGCACCCGGACTGGGACGACTTCCGGGCCGCGATGGTGGCCGAGCGCCGGCTGGTGCTGCGGCTGTACGTCGAGCGCCTCTACGGCATGGCCCCGCGCGGCTGACCCGCTCCGCCCGCCCGGTGCCGCCGTCGCGTTACCCCGCCCCGAGGGGCGGGTAGACGGCGGTGCCGACACCGAGAGGGGAGCACCATGACAACGGTCGGAGAGTTCATGACGACCCGGTTGGTGACGATGAACGGCAACGACTCACTCACGGCCGCGGCGCGGGAGATGCGCGACAGCGCCATCGGCGACGTGGTGGTGACCGACGGCGACGCCGTGGTCGGCATCGTCACGGACCGGGACATCACGGTCCGGGCCGTGGCGGAGAGCATGGACCCCAGTTCGACCAGGCTCAACCAGATCACCAGCCGCGACGTGGTCACGGTGAGCCAGAACGACGACGCGGTGGCCGCCGCCGACCTGATGCGCACGTACGCCGTACGCCGCCTGCCGGTGGTCGACGACGGCCGGCTGGTCGGTCTGGTCTCGATGGGCGACCTCGCGGTCGAGCGGGAGCCGCAGTCGGTGCTGGCGGACATCAGCGCGGACGACCCCAACAACTGACCGTCCGCCGCGGCGCGCCGGCCCCCTCCGCCTGAGGGGGCCGGCGTCGCGTCTCGGTGGACCGGCCGGCCCCGCTCACCCGATCCGGGCGAGGTTGACCCCGCCCCGCGCGGGGACCCTCCTGCTGCGTCGGACGCCACGATCGACGGGAGGGGGCGACCCGATGACGGACGTGAGCAGGTTCTTCGAGGGGCTGCACCGGCGGGGGTACGAGCCGCTGCTGGCCAAGACGTCCGGGACCCTGCGGTTCGACCTGCAGGAGGGGGCGCAGACCACGCACTGGCTGGTGGCGATCGACCGGGGAAACCTGCGGGTGAGCCAGGAGAACCGGGAGGCGGACACGGTCGTCGGGATCTGCCCGGAGCTGTTGGAGAAGCTCGCCTCCGGCCGTGAGGACGGCATCGCGGCGTGGCTGCGCGGGGACATGACGGTGACCGGTGACGCCCGACTGGTGGTGCAGGTGGAGCGGCTGTTTCCCGGGCCGCCGGACAGTCACGGGCCGCGCCGGGTCTTCGAGAGGGAGGCGCGCTGATGGCGCAGACCAACACGATCCGGATCCTGGACGGCAGCACCTTCGTGGTCTCGGAGGACACGGGCGACATCGAGGCGACGCCGAGCGAGCCGACGGGGCTGTTCTCGCTCGACACCCGGTTCCTGTCCCGGTGGGTGCTGACGGTCAACGGGGAGCGGCTGAACGCCCTGTCGTACGACGACCTGCAGTACTACGAGGCGCGGTTCTTCCTGGTGCCGGGCATGGCCACCCACTACATCGACGCGAAGCTGTCGATCGTCCGGGAGCGGACCGTCGGCGGCAGCTTCCACGAGCAGCTGACCATCCTCAACCACGACGAGAAGGCGGTCGACCTGGAGGTCCGGATGGACGCCGGCTCCGACTTCGCCGACCTGTTCCAGGTCAAGGACGAGATCCTGAACAAGACGGGGGAGATCTACTCCGAGGCGGAGCCGGACCGGCTGCGGCTGGGCTACCGGCGGGGCAACTTCACGCGGGAGACGGTCATCACCTCGTCCAAGCCCGCCCGGTACGACCGCGACGGCTTCGCGTACAGCATCCACCTCGAGCCGAACGAGCAGTGGGTGGCCGAGATCGACGTACGGACGTACGCGCTGGGCCTGGGCGGGCGGGACCTGCGGATGGGGCTGCGCGCGCACGGCGGCGAGCGGGTGGCCCTGGAGCACGACCTGCGGGAGTGGATCGCCAACGCGCCGAAGGTGAACGCCGAGTGCGAGCACGTGCAACGGACGTACCGGCGGAGCCTCGTCGACCTCGCGGCGCTGCGCTTCTCGCCGCTGTCGCTCGGCGGGGCGACGCTGCCGGCGGCGGGCCTGCCCTGGTTCATGACGATGTTCGGCCGGGACAGCATCCTGACCTGCCTCCAGGTGCTGCCGTTCGCCCCGGCCCTGTCCAGTACGACGCTGCGCATCCTCGCCTCGTTGCAGGGCACCCGGTTCGACGACTTCCGGGACGAGGACCCGGGCCGGATCCTGCACGAGATGCGGTACGGCGAGACCGCCGCGTTCGAGGAGCAGCCGCACTCGCCGTACTACGGGACGGCGGACGCCACCCCGCTGTTCGTCGTGCTGCTCGACGAGTACGAGAAGTGGACCGGTGACGTGGCGCTGGTCAAGGAGTTGGAGCGGGAGTGCCGGGCCGCGCTGAGGTGGATCGACGACCACGCCGACCTGGTGGGCAACGGTTACATCTGGTACGAGCGGCGCAACACGGACACGGGCCTGGAGAACCAGTGCTGGAAGGACTCCTGGGATTCGCTGTCGTACCGCGACGGCCGGCTGCCCGGCTATCCGCGGGCCACCTGCGAACTCCAGGGCTACGCGTACGACGCGAAGATCCGGGCGGCGCGGCTGGCTCGCGAGTTCTGGCAGGACCCGGCGTTCGCGGAGCAGTTGGAGCGGGAGGCGGCGGAGCTGAAGGAGCGGTTCAACCGGGACTGGTGGGTCGAGGACGGGGAGTACTACGCCCTGGCGCTGGACCCGGAGGGCCGCCCGCTGGACGTGCTCAGCTCGAACATCGGCCACCTGCTGTGGAGCGGCATCGTCGACCCCTCCCGGGCCGAGAAGGTCGCGCAGCACCTGGTGGGGCCGCGGCTGTTCTCCGGTTGGGGCGTGCGGACGCTGGCCGAGGGGGAGGTCCGCTACAACCCGATCGGCTACCACAACGGCACGATCTGGCCGTTCGACAACTCGTTCATCGCGTGGGGTCTGCGCCGGTACGGGTTCGCCGAGGAGGCCGCAACCATCGCCGACGGCATTCTCGCCGCCGCCCAGTACTTCGACGGCCGGCTGCCGGAGGCGTTCGGCGGGTACCCGCGCGAGCTGACGAAGTTCCCCGTGGAGTATCCGACGGCGTGCAGCCCGCAGGCCTGGTCGACGGGCACCCCGATGCTGCTGCTGCGTACCATGCTCGGCCTCGAGCCGCACGAGGGCCACCTGGGGGTGGAGCCGCGCCTGCCGGTCGGCATGGGCCGGATCGAGGTGCTGGACATCCCCGGCCGGTGGGGCAGGGTGGACGCCTTCGCCCGGGGCCGGCTCGACCTGCACCAGTTGGCCGCCTGAGCCGCCCCCGCCGCCGGCGTCGCCAGTGTCGTCGGCTCCGGCGGCGGGGGCTTCCCCGACGAACTCGCCGCGCAGCTCGTCCGGCTGCTCGACATCCGGTTGCTCGACCCCCTGGAGATCCTGCTCGACGGCGACGAGTCCGTTCGCCGCCCTGCGCGACCTCGTCCGCGTCCGCGCCGGCCGCTGGGCGGAGCGGATCGTCGCCGGGGACGACGCCACCGCCGTCGGCACGGTGATGCGCCTGATCAGCACCCTGTACCCCGACGACGGCCCGTTCTCCCCGCCGCCGGAGTGGTGGCGCACCCCGCTGGGCAGGGCCGTCGCCTGGCGGGTCGGCCACCCCACCGCCACCTCCGTCTCGTACGCCGTCGCCGGGGCGATGCTCGGGATCAGCCGGCAGGGCGTGCACGACCTGGTCACCCGGGGCAAGCTCACCCGGCACCCCGACGGCGGGGTCACCCCGGAGTCCGGTGGCATGCGTCGATCGTGCCGACGGCGGCGGATGCTGTCGCCCCGATTTCGTGCGGGTGCCGCGGGACCGCGGCCGGTCCCGCTCCTGGGCCGTGCCCGCCGAAACCGGCGTCGGCGCCCGGGCGCGGCCGGCGCTGGCGTACCCTCGGCCGGTGCTGCTCGACGCCGACGCCGAGAACGAGGTCGCCTACCGGCTCTGCCAGATCCTCGGCCGGGCCATCCTGCCGGTCGACGGGCCGGCGGGCTCCGGCACGGCGTTCCTCTTCGACGCCGGCCCCGCGGGCGAGCACCTGCTCACGGCCGACGCGCTCACCCACACCCCGACCGGCGAGATCGTGCTGCGCGGCAGCGTCACCGAGCCGGCCGGCGTGGCAGGCGACGCCGTGGACCTGGCCGACCTCGCCCCGGCCTGGGCCCACCGCCCGGACCTCGGGGCCGCGATCCTGCCGATGGCGGTGCTGCACGAGTACGCGCGGGAGCGGGGCTGGCGCTGGCGTACCCAGCACGTCACCGAGGGCCTCGCCGCCGGGGCGGACCGGATCGCCCGCCTCGGCCCGCAGCCGTCCTCGGCGTTCGTGCTCGCCCACGGCGTACGGGAGGACCCCGCCACCCGGCGGCCGCTGGAGCTGGCGATCGAGCGCGTCGTCCGGGACGGGGACGCGGTCCGCCTCGACGCGGAGCTGCCCGACGGGTACGTCGGCGCGCCCGTGTTCGCCGTCGACACCGACCCCGACGGCGACCTGGAGGTGCACTGCCTGGGGCTCGTCCTGCCCGGCGACGGCGGCCACCTGCTGGCCACGTTCGACCGGATCCGCGCGGCACTGCCAGGATGAATTCGGGTCGAGGCGGTGGCAGTCGCGCCGGTAGGGTGCGCGCCACGCCCACCTCGCCGCGCCTCGAACAGGTCACGCCGGACAACGTCGAGGCCGCGTGCGAGCTGCGCGTACGGCCCGACCAGGAGCACCTGGTGGAGCCGGTCGCGCGGTCGCTGGCCGAGGCGTACGCGTGGGGGGAGATCGCCTGGCCCCGGCTGGTCTACGACGGCGACGAGCTGGTCGGCTTCCTGATGGGCTTCTTCCGCATCCAGTGGCGCCCGGACGACCCGACGGACCTGCGGTCGGGGCTGTGGCGGCTGAACATCGCCGCCGACCGCCAGGGGCGCGGGTACGGGCGCTTCGCCGTCCGGGCGGTCGCCGAGGAGGCGCGGCGGCGCGGGGAGACCCGGATCTACACGACCTGGGAGCCGGGCGAGGACGGGCCGGAGGAGTTCTACCGGCGGCTCGGGTTCCGGCTCACCGGGGAGTCCAGCGGCGGCCAGACCGTCGGCGCGCTGGAGCTGTAGCTCCCCCGCGTGGCCGCCTCCCGCGCGCTGGGGCCTCCCGCGCGGCCGCCTCCCGCGTGCGGGGGCGCGCAACTTCGGGGAAGTTGCGCCCTCGACGCCCGGCGAAGGCGACGTTTTCGGGGAAGTTGCGCGGATGGCGCCGGGCACCCGCTGATCCCGGCAGGCTGGTCCTCATGGACAGGAAACTGGTGGCCGACTGGATCGCGGCCTACGAGCGGGCGTGGCGGACGCCGGGGACGGACGCGCTCGCCGGCATCTTCACCGAGGACGCGAGCTATCGGCAGGGGCCCTACCGGACACCGGTCGTCGGCCTGCCGGCGATAGCCCGCATGTGGGAGGCGGAGCGCGACGGCCCGGACGAGGTGTTCCGAATGACCGCCGAGGTCGTGGCGGTCGAGGGTGACACGGCGGTGGCACGGCTGGAGGTCCGGTACGGCAACCCGGTCGCCCAGGAGTACCGAGATGTGTGGATCATGCGTTTCGCCGGGGACGGGCGGTGCCGCTCGTTCGAGGAGTGGCCCTTCTCGCCGCCGGAGCGGACCGCCGCGGGATAGGTGTGGGACTGTGCCAGGGCTGTCCGGTCCGGGCAGCGGTCGCTGCTGTCCTCTCGTCCATGGCATGATCGCGGACCGTGCGCCCCACTCGCGTCCTGCTGATCGCGTCCGCCGCGGCCGGCGCGCTGTCGGTCCTGGCGGCGCTGGTCGCCGCGGAGCGGGCCGCCGTGCAGTACGGTCTCGCCGCGTCGGCCGCGCTGATCGGGTACGTGCTGTTCGCCCGGCCGGCAGTGCCGCGGGTACGCTCGGCGCTGGCTGCCGGCGTCGGGCTGTTCGCGGTGCTCATGGTCGTGCGGCTCTGGTGGCTCCCGGAG
Organism: Micromonospora sp. NPDC048830; assembly: GCF_043198215.1. Taxonomy (NCBI): domain Bacteria; kingdom Bacillati; phylum Actinomycetota; class Actinomycetes; order Micromonosporales; family Micromonosporaceae; genus Micromonospora; species Micromonospora sp. NPDC048830. Next base: position 76,168 of record NZ_JBICUP010000006.1, on the reverse strand, counting down.
CAGCCGGCCGATCTCCGCTGGATGACCCCCTGCTACGCGCCGATGGACGGCGGCGGCGCGTCCATAAGTCCGGTCCAGGTTCCGCCGACCACCCTGGACCAGTGGCGGCAGGCGATCGACCAGGAGCGGCTCGCCGCCGTCGGTCTGTTGCTCCAGGTGCTCTGTCTCGCGGTGGCGGTGATCGCCCTACCGGTTCGGCGGGGGCCGAAGGGCACCTGGCTGGCCGAGGGCGTCGCCGTACTGCTGCTCGCCGTGGTCGGCGTGAACGTCTGGTCCCGGGTCGACGGCGTCCCGCTGCTCGGCCTGCTCGGGGCCGGGTGGCCGGCGTTGCTGGCCACCCTGGCGGCGGCGGGGATGGTGGCGCTGTCGGGTGCGCGCGCCGACCGGGCCGTGCTCGTACCGCTCGGGGCGTTGCTGATCGCGGCGTCGGCGGCCGCCGCATTCGACGACGTGACCAGTGCCTGGTCCGCCTGGTGGAGGTTCGCGAACAGCGGCGACGATGCCTTCCTGGAGGCTGGCGTCGCCGTATCGGCGGGCGTATCGGTCGCCGGCTGGGCGGACGTGCCGGCGGCGGTCCGGACCGGCATGGCGCTCGCGGGGACCACGCTGCTCGCGGTGGGGGTCGTGACCGCCTCCCGCGACGCCGAACGGGCCTGACCGGCGCTCGGCGCATGCCGCGTCAACAACGTTGTTCCCACGTTCGTACGCTGCGTCTACGGCGCGTCGCCGTGTCTCCCGGCGCACGGCTCGACGTCTTTCCGCCAGCGCAGAATGGCGGGGACCAGTGGGTCACCCATGTCCAGCACGATGTCCGCCCGGTCGATCGGTCGCGCCTCCGCCCGGTACAGCGCCTGCCCCGGCAGGTACCGGCCGCGGTACCGCTGCTCGACGACGGCGGCCGACCCGAACAGGTCGAGATCGCGTACGAGGGCGCGTCGCAGGGCCACCTCGGGCTCGACGTGCAGGTAGAGCGTCACGTCCCAGAATTCGCGGAGTTCGGGGCGTAGGAGGAAGACCCCGTCGAACAGTAGGATCGAGTCCTTCCGCGCCTGCTGGCGTTGCGGCGGCACCGGCTCGTCGGCCCGGTGGTCGTAGATTCCCGGCAGGTACTCTCCGTCGCCGTCCGGGCCGAGCGGGCGCAGCACCGAGCCGACGATGGCGTCGTGGTCGAACGAGTCCAGGTAGCAGCCCTCGGCGGACAGGGAACCTCGTCGCCGCCGGACGGCGGCCGGCCGGTGGAAGCGGTCGACGCTGAGCCGGATCACTCCTCGGTGCACGCCCAACCGGTCGGCCAACTCGTCGGCCAGGCGGGTCTTCCCGGCCGCGTCGAGGCCGTCGACGGCTACCCGCAGCGGGTGCGGTACCCGCTGGCGCCCGAGGTCGTCGGCCAGGCGCGCCAGTAGCCGCTCACGCTCCATCCGGACCACCTGCCGAACGTAATGCGGCGCCCGTCCGGTGGGTGAGTGCCCAGCCCAGGGGTGGGTTCACCAGCGCCCGCCGTTGGCGCGCCGGGGTTGTGCGGGGGTGAGGCGGCAGACCCGGCCGACCTGTGGGTTGGTGCGGGTCACCTTGTCCCACAAACAGCTGTTTCGCCCGGAACCGGTCCTGCTGCGGCCCGACGGGCGCGAATCTTGGTATGAAACGGCCCCTCCGGGGGCATTTTCGTACCAAGATTTCCCGTCGGACGGCTCGGTGGGGGCGGGTGTGTGGCGGTCGGGGCAGGTGGTCCAGCGCAGGCCGCAGGAGCACCAGCGCCGCCACCGCCGCCAGGTGCGCCGGTGGCGCGGAGCGAGGGGGATGGGCTGGGCGTCGCGCCGCCGGCGCGGCCACATGTCAGCGCCGCCCATCGGGTACGCGCACCGGCTGCTGCGCGTGGGCCACCAGCTCGTCGACGGCCCGGTCGGTCATGCCCCGGGTACGCAGCACGGCCCGACCCCACCGGTGCAGCCGGCACGGGTACGGGGTGCGGTCGCTGCGGCACAGTTCGCCAGCTGGCCAGGATTCCGGCCCGTGTTGCAGCACGGCCCGCATGGCGAGCTGTATGTGCTGCTGTGTCACGTACGGCGGTATCGGCAATTCGCCGAGCACCTTCTCCACCGCGTCCACCGGCTCATCGACCGCAAACTTCACGCCGTGCCCTCCCTCGTTGCTTGGATTGCGGCACCGGAACGGGCGGGGGCGGCCAGCCGCCCCATTGCGGCCGACCGGTGACCCAGCACCCGCCCCGGGCCTGCGGATCGAGCTTCGCCCTCGACCTGTGGGTCCGGTAATGACTACAGTCAGTACGGATGCCGCATAGTTGTGGTACAGATGTCGCACCGGCCAGCCAGGGGAGATTCCGGTGACCGCGATTCGCCGATGGTCGGGTCGGGAGACGAGGGCACTGCGCGAGGCGCTACGGATGAGCGTCCGCGCGTTCGCCCCGTATCTCGGGGTAAGCGAACGCGCGGTATCGAAGTGGGAGGCGGGTCAGGCCGTTCCTGGGCCTGAGATGCAGGCCGCTCTGGACACGGCCCTTCGTCGCGCCGATCCCGAGGTCGTGTCGCGGTTTCAGCTGTTGACGCAGACCCCGGCAGTCCAGGCGTCACCGGTTGCCCCAGGTGAGGGCTCGGCGTCTGCCGTCGCCGACGAGTTGGACGCCCTGGAGCTTGCTCGCCGCGTGGCGGCCAGTGACGTCAGCGACGAGATGTTGGATCGGTTGGAACGGGTTGTCGACGAGTTGGCGATGGCGTACGCCCGGACGCCCCCGCAGCAGCTCATCGTCCGGGTACGCCAGCACCTGTCATACGTCCGGCAACTCGTCGACCGTCGCAAGACCCTCCGGCAGCACCGGCGATTGCTGGTGGTCGGCGGATGGCTCTCTCTGCTCGGCGCCACCCTGCACATCGACCTTCGGCAGCGGGCGGCCGGGGACGCGAGGCTCGACACCGCCGTACGACTCGCGACCGAGGCAGGTCACGACGAGTTGGCGGCCTGGTGCATCGAGACTCGGGCGTGGGACGTGCTGACGGACGGGAACTACCGCGAGGCCGTCAGCCTCTCCCAGCAGGCACAGGAAGTTGCGCCGCACGGCAGCTCCGCCCACCTACAGGCCACGGCGCAGGAAGGGCGTGCCAGGGCGCGCATGGGCGAGCCGGCGGAGGTCCGCCGGTGCCTGGGGCAGCTCAGCCGACTTGTGGCACCGCTGCCGGCTCCCGAGGGCCCAGAACACCATTACCGCTACGACCCGAACAAGGCGCTCTCGTACACGGCCACCACTCTCTCCTGGGTGGGTGACCCGGCGGCGGAGGGCATGGCCCGAGAGGCAATTGCCGAACTGGAACGGGCATCGGACGGGGTACGCCGCCCTCGCCGAATTGCCTCGGCCAAGCTCGACCTCAGCCTTGCCCTGGTAGGCGTGGGGAAGGTCGACGAGGCCAGCGGGACGGCACTCGCCGCGATCTGCTCCGGCCGGATCGTGCCGTCGAATCGCTGGCGCGCGGCGGAGGTGGTGACCGCCGTGGAGGCGAGCGGCATCCACGAGGCGGCCGAACTACGCGAGGCTTTCGAGGCGTACTGCCGGTAGCTGACTTAAGGATGTCTCGTAACTCGGTGAAGGCGTTGCCCGGCAACGGTGCTGGTATCGCCCGGCGAGGATGATGTTGTGGAGATGGGCGATGTCGGAAGCGGTGTCGGTCAATGTGTGGGCGGCGCGGCGGTAGTCGCGCAGGCGGGTCGGGTCGAGAAGTGCCTGTGCGCCCGGCAGGATTCGAACCTGCGGCCTTGGGATTAGAAGTTGAATCCGGGAGTGCTACCGGGTGATTGTGAGTCCGTAGGGGTGTCTATCTGTGCAGGTAGACACCCCTACGCCTGTTCATTGTAGTGGACGGTGCTGGTTGGTCCGTAGGCGTCCGGGCTCACACCGGGCTCACCGTGGCTGCTGCTCTGCCTGGGCCTCTGCGGGGTCCGCGAAGTACAGTCCGAGCATCTGAGTCGTCCAGGTCGGTTGCTCGACCTCGCCGCGTGGGCCGAACTCGGAGAACCATGGCTTGATGTCCAGGACGGGGGAGCCGTCTACGGCGTCCAGTTCCTCGACGTGAAGGTCAAGGCCGTCGACCTTGACCAGGCGGCATCGAGACACGCCCAACCAGTTGATGCGACGCATGTTGCGGTGGCCGAAGATGCCCACCTCGGGCCATTCCGGGTTGTCCCTGGGGCGGCGTGCACCGAGGTTTAAATCGGTCGGATCGGTGAGGTGGAATCGAAATACGACCTCAAGGTGGGAGAATTCCTCTAGTCCCTTGGTGGCTGCTGGGGTGAACCTATCTTCGTTGATTCGGATAATGGCCCGGCTTCCGCCCCAGTAGTCATCAGTCGGTTCAGTTCTTCCGCCAACGACCCGCGCAATTGATTCCACGGCGAACTTCTCGGCTGCCATTCGGCTCTCCCGCTCCTGTTGCTGATCGTCGTTTAGGCAAAAGTGGAGAGGTAGGTCTTGGCGCGGGAATCCACGTCCCGGACCGCTCGCACGGTGCGGCGTCTGTAGGGAGAGAGGATGGCGCGCATTTCGGCAGCGACCTGGCGCGTGCGGCCCGATCGGACGCCTTCCATGGCGTCGAGGGCACGGGACCATGTCGCACAGGCTTCTTCGATTTCGCCCTGCCTAGCCTGGACGGCTCCCATATATCCGAGCGTGACGGCGTGGGTTCGAGTGAAAGCTGTCGCTTTGCGCGTCTTGACGCTGCGACGGAACTGGTTCGTCGCGCCGGCTAGGTCGCCGGTGTCGCGCAGTGCGCAGGCCGTTTCGTGTGCGAGGCTCGCTTCGCCGAAGAAGAAGACGCGTCCGGGCTCGTCGTCTCCGCCGGTGGCGGCGGCGAGGTCGTCTTCGGCTCGGAGAAGTGCGCGAGCCGCGTCTTGCGTTTCGCCGTTCACTGCTAGTGCGCGTGCGTAGACCACTCCGAGTAAGGCTCGTTCTCGTGGAGCTGCGGCGTTGTACCGTTCGCCGTCTACTGATGCCGAAGCGAGGTTGAGAGCGCGCTTGTGGTGGCCGAGGTCGATGGCCTGATGTGCCATCGCGCGTAGTACATGGCCTGCCATTGCTGGATTGTCGGCTTCTGCGGCTAGTTTGACTGCGACGTTGAAGTAGTACTGAGCCACGTTGTGTTCGCCGTTGTCGAATGCCATCCACCCGGCGAGGTAGGAAAGCTCGCTGGCGGCGGTGAACATGTCGCGTCTCAGAATGTCGTCGGTGTAGCGCCCGCAAAGGAAGATCGCCACATCGGAGGTGAGGTATTGGACGAGCGCCGAGCGGGCATGTCCGCCGCCTCTGCGCTGGTCGACGCGGGAGAACAGGGACATCATGTCGTGGACCGCGTCTACGTCGCCACGGCTCACGGTCCTCCCGCCTGCTGCGCCGCGCGCCTGGCCACGTTTGGCCATCTGCGACCACCAGCGATCGGCGGGCAGAGCCAGCGCGGCGAGCGAGTAGGCGGCGGTGCTGAGAACGCGCCTGCGTTCAGCGTCCACGTCGACTCTCCCGAGTTCGGTTAGCGCAGCCGATCCTGGACCGCCTGGGCAGCCGATCCGAGGTCGCCCTGTCCGCCTGACCCCCTTCCCTGTCAGGCGGTGACGGCGCCGGGTTCCTCGATCAGCCTGTCGGCGAGCGCGAGGAGTCCGGCGCTGTTGGCTGCCTTGACCAACACCACATCTCCCGGCCGCAACCCGGTGCGTAGTAGCTCCCATGCCTCGGCCACGTTCGCCGCCCGGTCCACTGCCGTGCCGGTGCCGGCGGCTCCGGCCGCGTACTGCTCGGCGTCCGTGCCGCCGATGGCGACCAGCCAGCCCGCGCCGATCTCGGCCACCTGCTGCCCGATCTCGCGGTGTACCTCGGAGGCGTGGTCGCCCAGCTCGGCCATCTCGCCCAGCACAGCTACTGCGCGCCGGCCGTCGCCGGTCATCGACCGGAGTGCCCGCAGTGCGGCGCGCATGGCGTCGGGTGCGGCGTTGTATGCGTCGTTGATGACCGTCACCCCATCGGGGCGGGTCGTGACCTGCATACGGCCCGGTGACACCGCCTCCGCCAGCGACAGGGCGTCGGCCACCGCGTCGATCGGATGGCCTAGCCCGAGAACGACCGTGGCGGCAGCTAGCGCGTTGGACGCCTGGTGCAACCCGTACAGCCGCAACCGCACCTCGGCGGACTGGCCGTCGTGCACGAGCCGGAAGCGGGCGCGGCCCAGCTCGTCCACGCTCACATCCTCGGCGCGCACGTCGGCCGGCCGCTCGATGCCGTACCGCACCACTCGTGCGGCGGTGCGGGAAGCCATGGCGGTCACCAACTCATCGTCGGCGTTGAGCACGGCCAACCCGCCATCGGCGGCGTCGGGGAGTGCTTCCACGATTTCGCCTTTGGCCTGGGCGATGTTCTCCACCGACCCGAACTCGCCAAGGTGGGCGTGCCCAACGCGCGTGACGACGCTGACCTTGGGCGGGGCGAGGTGGGTCAGGTAGGCCACGTGCCCGATCCCGCGCGCGCCCATCTCCAACACGAGGTAGCGGGTATCGGCGGTGGCGCGGGTGACGGTGTAGGGCAGGCCGAGTTCGTTGTTGTTCGACGCCCGGTTGGCGACGGTCGGGCCGAACGCGGGTAGCACCTGGGCGAGGATGTCCTTGGTCGATGTCTTGCCGACCGAGCCGGTCACGCCGATCACCGTGGTCAGCGGCAGCCGGTCCACCACCGCGCGAGCCAGCCGCCCGTACGCGGCGGGCACGTCGCCGACGACCACTGCCGGCACACCGACGGGCCGGGACGCCAACACCGCCACAGCGCCGGCCTCGACCGCCTGAGCGGCGTAGTCGTGTCCGTCCACCCGTTCACCGGGCAACGCCACAAACATTCCGCCGGGCTCCACACGCCGGCTGTCGAACACCACCGGCGCGATCACTGTCAGGTTGGGGGGAGCGTCGTGCAAGGCTCCGCCGACAACGGCCGTGATCTCTCGGAGAGTCATCGCAAGCACGGCATGAACCTACCCTGCCGGGTTGAGCGTGTGTCCGGTCCATCTGTGGGCATGACTGGAGCAGTCTGGCGACGGCTGACCCGCTGCGGCGCGGCAAGGCTCCGCTAACACTGTCCCCAGGTTGTCCCCACACTGTGCGCGACGGCCCCCGATGATCCATTTCGGGGGCCGTTCATGCAGCTAACGATGGGTGCGCCCGGCAGGATTCGAACCTGCGGCCTTGGGATTAGAAGTCCCCTGCTCTATCCGCTGAGCTACGGGCGCGCGTGGTGCGTGTCGCGCCAAGAGGGTACCGCCGAGGCGGCGCGTACGGGTGCAACGGGGCACCCATCGGCGCCCGCTCAGGGTCGCACGTCCCGCCCACGCTGGGCATCCCCGTTTCAGCCTGCTCGGGTCACCCCTGGGCGGTCGCGTCCGCCCGGGTCGCCTCGCCGACGGCGTCCGTTGCGTCCGGTTCCTCGGTCGGCCGGCGGGTGGCGGGCACCGGGACGGTCGGCCCGGCGGCGAGGAACGCCTCCGCCCACCGGCCGACCTCCGCGAAGACCTTCTCCCGTACGGCAGGGCCGGACAGGGTCAGGTCGTGCAGGCCGCCGTCGAAGCGGGCCAGGGTGACGTGCCGGCCGAGGCGCGGCGCCCAGCGCACGATGTGCTCCACGTCCAGCACGGCGTCGGCGAGGGTCGCCGAGTCGTGCCACTTCGTGCCCCGGTACGTGCGGGTGGAGCAGGCGACCAGCACCGGCACCGGGATGTCGAGGCCGGCGCGCAGCTGCCGCTGGGCGGTGCGGATCGCGTCCAGCCAGCCGACCCGCACCGGGAACCCGGCCAGCGGCTTCCACGCCAGGTCGTACGTCCACTCGCCCCGATGCTCGGCGTGCAGGCTCTCGCCGTACACGGTGCCGAGGCCGATGGGCAGGGCGCGGCGCGGCGCTTTGCGGCCCAGGCGGGAGGCGGCGGCCGCGAGGGGCCTGCGCACCAGCCAGGGGGCGTTGATGTCGAAGAAGGGGCTGTTGAGGAAGAGCCCGTCGACCAGGCCGGCCTCGCGGCGGGCGTGCGCCCAGAGCGACAGGACCAGGCCGCCCGTGGAGTGCCCCATGGCGAGCAGGGTGTCGTGGCCGTCGCCGTCGCGCACGATCGCCGCGGCGGCGTCCAGCTCGGGAAAGTAGTCGCCGAGGTCGCGGCAGAAGTTCGGGGTCTGGTGCGGCAGCAGGCTGCGGCCGTACTTGCGCAGGTCGAGGGCGTAGAAGTCCCAGCCATGCTCGGCGAAGAAGTCGGCCAGGTGGGTCTGGAAGAAGTAGTCGACGTAGCCGTGCACGTAGAGCACCGCCCGGCGGGTCGGGCGGTCGGCCCGCCGGCGGACCAGGGTCGCGACGACGCGCCCCTCGTCGTCGCTGCCCAGGTCGATCGTCTGCCGCTCGTACGGCGGCCCCAGCACGTCCGGTTCCACGCCCGCGACGGTACGCCCCGGAACTACCCGCCGGTAGCCCCGCCGGGGAAAGTGCGGTATCCCCCTCGGTGCGGGCGCCGGAGCGCCGCCGTCGCCGGTCGTGGTCAGGCGGTCTCGTCGTCCGCTCGCGCCTGGTCGGCCCCGGCCCCGTCCACCTGGCCCTCGGGCTGGCCGAGCTCGCGGACGTGCTTGTTGCTCCGGGGCTCCTGCCGGGTCTTGGCGTCGTCGAGCCGCCGACGCAGGTCGTCGCGGACGTCGTTGAGCGCGGTGCGCAGGTCCTCCTCCGTGGAGGTGGTCACGACCCGTTGCCGACCGGCGATCCAGCACTCCAGCGTGACCCTCTGCCCGCGGGCGTTCCGGTCCTTCACCGAGACTTCCAGCTCGGTCGCGTCGGCGTGGAAGCCGGCCAGCCGGGCGTCGAGGGTGGCGAACCGTTCGACGATCCAGTTCCGGTCGCCCTGCGAGAACCCCGCGCCGACGCGCAGGCACTCCGCCACGGTCGCGGGATTCGCCACGGCGCTCATCGGCGCGCCCCGCCCTCGCCGTGGGTGGAACCGGTCGTACGGAGTCCAGTCATCTTCCGTGGCCTTTCTCGTCGCTTCGGTTGATCAGATCCGTACCCGGCCGCGACGCCAGCGGAAACACCCCTCCGCCGCGCACCTGCGGGCCTCGAACGGCGGCGGGAGGGCGGCCCTGGGCCGGTGGCCCTAGCACACCGGAACCTTGATCAGGCGGTTGTCCACAGGCAGCCCCGCCGTCCACAGGTCGCGGGCGGGAGGTGGCGGTGGGGCGGCCGGGTGGCGAGGCTCGGCGGTGAGTCGACTCGCCACGGCAAGCCTGGTTCTCCCCTGGAGGGACGATGTTCGATACCTATGTAACAATTGTCGGTAATGTTCTAACCGCGCCGGAGTGGCGGCGCACCACCCAGAGCAACACCCTGGTGGCCAACTTCAAGGTGGCCTCCACCGCCCGGCGGCTCGACCGGGACAGCGGCCGGTGGGTCGACGGCAACAGCCTCCGCGTACGGGTCAACTGCTGGCGGAAGCTGGCCGAGGGGGTCGCCTCGTCCGTCATGGTCGGCGACCCGGTGGTGGTCGTCGGGCGCCTCTACACCCGGGACTGGACCGATGACGCCGGCAACCACCGCACCCTGTACGAGCTGGAGGCGGTCGCGGTCGGGCACGACCTGTCCCGGGGGCGGGCGCGGTTCCTGCGTAACCGGCCGAGCACGGCCACCAGCACGGTCGAGGACGCCGAGGCCGAGAGCCGGGTGCACGGCGAGCCGACCGAGCGCGTCCCGCAGGGGCAGGCGCCCGCGTCGCCGGACGACCGGCCGTTCGACGAGGACTTCGAGCGGGCCGGCTTCGACCCGGCACGCGTCTCGTTCGACGACCCGCCCGTCGGGCGCGGTCTGCGGGCCGGCCCCGACTTCGACGGCCTGCGCGCCGACCCCTTCGACCGCGGGGCTGACTCCCTGCGCGGCCGGGCCGAGAACGCGGACGAGGGCCCCGACGACCCCGAGGACGACGGCGGGCTCGGCGACGACGAGGACCTGGACGAGTTGAGCGCCGTCGCGGATCCCCTGTCGCCGCTGCCCACGGCCGCAAGGCGGCGCGACGGCATCGAGTCGTCCGGTGGGGCCGGGCAGGACGAGCCGGCGCCGTCCGACGGGGGCGGAGAGGACGAGCCCGAGCCGTCCGACGGGGAGCCGGGCGGGGCGGCCGCGAACCGCCGGGGCCGGCGAGGCCGCGGACGCGTCCCGGTGCCCGCCTGACGATCGGTCCACCATGTCGGCGACATGGCGGTGTCCGGGCGCCGGAATGCCCCCATGTCGGCGACACGGAGTGGATCAACCGCGTCCGCGTGGCGGGGACGCTCGACGGGCTGACGCGGGGCAGCCCGCCGAGCGTCCCGCCCCACCCGCCGCCCCACCCGCCGCCCCACCCGCCGCCCCACCCGGGCCGGCGGCGGCCCCACCCGGCGCCGGTGATCATGGAGTTGACGGCCGGTTCGATCTCTGCGGCTGCCGTCAACCCCATGATCACGGGAGCCGGGGAGGGTAGGGGAGGGGCGAGGGAGTGGCATCAGTGCGGCGCCCGGCTAGGCTGCCGGCCGGAGGTGGTGGCGGGTGCGGCAGTCGATGGCCGTGGCGAACTCGGCGGGACTTGTGGCGGGGTACGCCCTGGACGTGCTCCTCGGCGATCCTCGCCGCTGGCATCCGGTGGCCGGCTTCGGCCGCGCGGCCAGGGCCCTGGAGCAGCGCGTGTACCGGCCGGAGCGTAGGGCCGGGGCGGTGTTCACGGCGCTCGCCGTGGGCGTGCCGGTGCTGGTCGGGGCGGGGGCGGTGGTCGCCACCCGGCGGCACCCGGTCGGTCGGGCCGCGCTGGTGGCCTCCGGCACCTGGACCGTGCTCGGCGGTCGCACCCTGCGCGGCGAGGCGGAGGTGATGGGGCGGGCGCTGCGAAGCGGCGACCTGCCGGCGGCCCGTGGCCGGCTGGGGCACCTCTGCGGGCGGGACCCGTCGACCCTGGACGAGCCCGAACTGGCCCGCGCCACCGTCGAGTCCGTCGCCGAGAACACCTCGGACGCCGTGGTGGCACCGCTGTTCTGGGGCGCGGTCGCCGGGCTGCCCGGCCTGCTCGGCTACCGGGCGGCCAACACCCTCGACGCGATGGTCGGGCACCGCTCGCCCCGGTACGCCCGCTTCGGCACCCCGGCCGCCCGCCTGGACGACCTGCTCAACCTGGCGCCGGCCCGGCTGACCGGGCTCCTCACGATCGCGGCCGCTCCGGTCGCGCACGGGGACCGGGCGCGGGCGTGGCGGGTGTGGCGCCGGGACCGCAACGACCATCCGAGCCCGAACGCGGGGCAGTGCGAGGCGGCGATGGCGGGGGCGCTCGGCGTACGGCTCGGGGGCCGCAACGTCTACTTCGGGCGGTCGGAGGTGCGGCCGTTCCTCGGCGACGGGCCCCGCCCGGAGGCGCGGCACCTGAAGCGGGCCGCCCGGATCTCCGGCGTGGTGGGCCTGGCCGCCCTCGGCCTGGCCGCCGCGTACCCGGTCACCGCCGGCCGGCTCGCCGGCGCGCTCGGTCGGCGGGGCTGGCGCGCGCTGCGCCGGCCGGGCTGGCCCGGGCTCGCGGCCGGAGCGCCCATGACGTCGGCACCCGGCTCCTGGGGGCCCGCCGGCCGGCCGGCGCGCGCCGCCCGCCCCATTCCTGCGGGCAGCTCCACAGTGCCCACACCGACAGCTGACGCCCCGGCGAGGGCGAGCGTCGGGTGGGGCGTGCGCCGGAGTGCCCCGGCCGCGGCACGCGCCGTGCGGGGCGTGCGCCGGATCTTCGCGGCCGGGGCCGGCCGATGAGCGGGGGGCTGCTGGTCGCGGGGACCACCTCCGACGCGGGTAAGAGCGTGCTCACCGCCGGGATCTGCCGCTGGCTGCGCCGCCGCGGGGTGAAGGTCGCGCCGTTCAAGGCGCAGAACATGTCCAACAACTCGGCGGTGGTGGTCGGCGCGGACGGGCGGGGCGGCGAGATCGGCCGCGCCCAGGCGATGCAGGCGGCGGCCTGCGGGCTCGCCCCGGACCTGCGCTTCAACCCGGTGCTGCTCAAGCCGGGCAGCGACCGGTCCAGCCAGGTCGTGCTGCTGGGCGAGGCCGTCGACACGGTCACCGCCGGGAACTACCACTCGCTGCGGCCCCGGCTCGCCGAGGTGGCCTTCGCCGCGCTCGCCGAGCTGCGCGAGGCGTACGACGTGGTGGTCTGCGAGGGCGCCGGCAGCCCGGCGGAGATCAACCTGCGGGCCGGCGACTACGTGAACATGGGGCTGGCGCGGCACGCCGACCTGCCCACGATCGTGGTCGGCGATATCGACCGGGGCGGGGTGTTCGCCTCGATGTTCGGCACGGTCGCCCTGCTCGACCCGGCGGACCAGGCGCTGGTCGCCGGCTTCGTCATCAACAAGTTCCGGGGCGACCTCGGGCTACTCCGGCCGGGGCTGGACATGCTGCGCCAGGTCACCGGCCGCCCGACGTACGGGGTGCTGCCCTGGCACCTGGACCTGTGGCTGGACGCGGAGGACTCCCTCGCGTACGGGCGGGTGCTCGGCCGGCCGGCCGCCCCGCGCGGCACCGACTGGCTGGACGTCGCCGTGGTCCGGCTGCCCCGGATCAGCAACGCCACCGACGTCGAGGCGCTGGCCACCGAGCCCGGCGTGCGGGTCCGGCTGACCGTGGAGCCCGCCGAACTGGCCGCCGCCGACCTGGTCGTGCTGCCCGGCTCCAAGTCCACCGTGGCGGACCTGGCCTGGCTGCGGGAGACCGGGCTGGCCGACGCCGTGCTCGCGCACGCGGCGGCGGGCCGTCCGCTGCTGGGCATCTGCGGCGGCTTCCAGATGCTCGGCCGGGCGATCCACGACCCGGTGGAGAGCGGCGAGGGCAGCGTCCGCGGCCTGGGCCTGCTGCCGATCGAGGTCACGTTCGACCCGCGTAAGACCGTCCGGCAGTCGGCCGGCGTCGCCGCCGCCGACCCGGGCGTCCCGGTCCGCGGGTACGAGATCCACCACGGGTACGTCTCGTCCGCCGACCCGGCGCTGACGCCCCTGCTGACGTACGCGGACGGCACCGCCGAGGGGGCGGTCCTCGGCGCGGTGCACGGCACCCACTGGCACGGCGCGTTCGAGTCGGACGGGTTCCGCCGCCGGTTCCTCACCGAGGCGGCGCGGCTCGCCGGCCGGTCGGGCTTCCGGGTCGCCCCGGACACGGCGTTCGCGGCCGCCCGCGAGCGGTCCCTGGACCTGCTGGGCGACATGGTCGAGGAGCACCTCGACACCGACGCGCTGTGGCGGCTCATCGAGTCCGGCCCGTCCGGTAAACTCCCGTTCGTCCCGCCCGGCGCGCCGCCCACACCCACGGGCTAGGCTGCCGCGATGATCTTCAATCGCAGGGGGAAGCTGGCGGACCGGGTCGCCGCGGTCGAGGCGGCCGTACGCGACCGCGACGGCGCCGCCATGACCAGGGCGGCGCCGCGGGTGTGGGAGGCGGCGCAGCAGGCGTCCGTCGCGGAGCTGGACGAGGCGCTGCCCCGGTGCGTGGCGCTGCTGCCGCGGCTCGGCACCGGCGCGGGCGGCCAGTTCTCCGTCCTCTGCGGGGCGCTGGTCGAGCTGGGCGCCCGCCCGGACACACTGGTCGCCCCGGTCGCCGACGGGTTCGCCACCGCGCTCGCGGGGGCGGCGCGGTTCCGGGCCGGCTGGCAGCGGGTACGCGGCGACGACGCGCTGCCGGACCCCGAGGACCCGGGCAGCATGGACGAGTCGGTCGGCGTCCTCACGGAGGCGTACGAGACGGAGGAGGCCGCGTTCGACGCGGTGCAGGGCTGGTACGCGGCCGGCACCTGGGCGATGCCCGCGATCACCCTGCTGCAGCAGTCCGCCGCGGTCCGGGCCACGTTCCCGCACCGCGACCGCCTGCTGGCCGCCGGCGCGGAGCTGGCCGGCGAGCGCCCCGACCTGGACTGTGTGCTCGGCCTGCTGCGGGTGCTGGACGGCGAGCGGCTGCTCGTGCTGCACCGGGCGACGGGCCGGGGCTGGTGGGTGACCGTCGGCGGGGTGGCCGACAACTTCCAGCTGAACACCCTGCTGGCCGGGGCGCTGAGCGGGCCGGCCGAGCGGGGGCTCGTCGAGGGGCTGACCGTCGACCCGGCCTGGGTCGCGGTGGCCACCGACGCGCCCGAGGAGCGGTTCGGCGGCACGGTCGTCGGCAGCTTCAACCTGGTCGACGGGTACGGCAAGTGGATCTGGAACGAGGGCGCGCCGGCGGACATCCCGCCGTTCGAGGGCGTCCGGGTCGTCGTGCTGGACCCGCCGCCGTACCAGCGGAGCTGGAACAACATCCGGCGGTTCCCGATGATGCCCGCGTCGCTGGCCGTGACCGGGGCGCTCGACCCGGCCGAGGCGGCCGACTGGCTGGCCCGGGTCGCCCCGCCGGCCTGACCCCCGGCGGCGCCCCGAGGCTCAGAGGCGCACGTCGGCGGGGCGGTCGGACATCGGCAGCCCCGCCTCCCGCCACGCCTCCACCCCGCCGATCAGGTCGGTGGCGCGGTGCAGCCCGAGCGCCCGGAGGCTGGCCACGGCGAGGCTGGAGCTGTAGCCCTCGCGGCACACCAGCACGATCTCCCGGTCGTAGCCGGTGGCCTCGGGGATGCGCCACTCGCTGGCCGGGTCGAGCCGCCATTCCAGGACGGTCCGGTCGACGACGACCGCGCCGGGCAGCTCGCCCTGCTGCCGGCGCTGGTGTTCGGTGCGGGTGTCGACGAGCAGCGCGCCGAGGCGTACCGCCTCGACCGTCTCGTGCGGGGTCAGCCGGCGGACCCCGGAGCGGGCCTGTTCCAGCAGGGCGTCGACGCCCGGGCTCATCACGTTGTGGCGCACGGCACGATCATGCCGGTCGGCGCGGCGGCTGTGCGGGCGAACGGCGCCCGGGTAGACCGGTAGGCGTACGCGCCGGGCCGGGCGTTAGCGTCGGGCCCGTGGTGGTGCCGGCCGTCGAGACGTACGCCGAGCTGGGCCGGCGGGTGCTGGCCGGGCCGGCGCGGCTGGGGCGTACCCGACTGGTGGCGGTCGACGGGCCGAGCGGCGCGGGCAAGAGCGTCTTCGCCGCGCGCCTCGCGGACGCCCTCGCCGCGCTGCCCGACGGCGCCCGGCCGCCGGTGGTGCACACCGACGACCTGCTCGACGGCTGGGACGACCAGCTGACCTTCTGGCCCCGGCTGGAGGAGCAGGTGCTCGCCCCGCTGCGGGCGGGCCGGCCGGGAGCGTACCGGCGGTACAGCTGGGTGCGGCGGCGCTTCCTGCCCCGCGCGGTGCCGGTGCCGCCCGCCCCCGTGGTGCTGCTGGAGGGGCTCAGCGCGGCCCGCGCGGCGGTCCGTCCGGAGCTGACCCTGTCGGTGTTCCTCGCCGCGCCGGCGGAGCTGCGGCTGCGGCGGGCGGTGGCGCGGGACGGGCCGGCGATCCTGCCGGAGCTGCGCCGCTGGCACGCCGGCGAGCGGGCGCACCTCGCCGCCGACGGCACGGCCGAGGCGGCGGACCTGGTCGTCGACGGCGCCCCGGCCCTGCCGCACGACCCGTCCCGCGAGTACGTCCGGCTGCGCTGAGCCGGCCCGGTAAGGCCGGAATACCATTGCCGGTCATGACCACTCCGATCATGTCCGACGCCGAGCTGCGGGCCGCCGTCGAGCGGGAACTGCCGGGCGTCCGCGCCGACCTGGAACGACTCGTCCGCATCCCGGGCATCGCCTTCGACGGCTTCGACCACTCGCACGTGGAGCGGTCCGCCGAGGCGGTGGCCGAGCTGCTGCGCGGGTGCGACCTCGACGTCAGGATCGTGCGTTCGGGTGGTCAGCCGGCCGTGATCGGGAAGAAGGCCGCCCCGCCCGGCGCGCCGACGGTCCTGCTCTACGCCCACCACGACGTCCAGCCCGTCGGCGACCTGTCGCTGTGGGAGTCCGACCCGTTCGAGCCGGTCGAGCGCGACGGCCGGCTCTACGGCCGCGGCGCCGCCGACGACAAGGCCGGGATCATGGCGCACGTCGCGGCGCTGCGCGCGTTCGGCGACCGGCTGCCGGTCGGCGTGGTCCTGTTCATCGAGGGCGAGGAGGAGTTCGGCTCGGACTCGCTGGAGCGGCTGCTCGCCGAGCACCGCGACGAGATCGCGTCCGACGTCATCGTGATCGCCGACTCCACCAACTGGGACATCGGCACGCCGGCCCTGACCACCTCGCTGCGCGGCATCGTCAACTTGTTCGTCGAGGTCCGCACGCTGGACCACGCCGTGCACAGCGGCATGTTCGGCGGCGCGGTCCCGGACGCGCTGACCGCGCTGGTCCGGCTGCTGGCCACCCTGCACGACAAGGCGGGTAACGTGGCCGTCGCCGGGCTGACCGGCCGGGAGGGCGCGAACGTCGACTACCCGGAGGACCGGTTCCGGGCCGAGGCCGGCCTGGTCCAGGGCGTGCGGCTCATCGGCACCGGCCGGATCACCGACCGGATCTGGACCAAGCCCTCGCTCGCCGTGCTCGGCATCGACGCCCCGCCCACCGCCGAGGCCCCGAACGCCCTGGTCCCGGCCGCGAAGGCCAAGCTGAGCGTACGGCTGGCGCCGGGCGACGACCCGCAGCGGGCGTACGCGGCCGTCCAGAAGCACCTGACCGAGCACGCCCCGTGGGGTGCCCAGGTGACGGTCACGATCGAGCACGACGGGAACCCGTGCGTCATCGACGCCGACGGGCCGATGTTCGACGCCGCCCGCGACGCCTTCCGGACGGCCTGGGACGGCACGGCACCCGTGGACATCGGCATCGGCGGCTCGATCCCGTTCATCGCCACCTTCCAGGAGATGTTCCCCCGGGCGGCGATCCTGGTGACCGGCGTGGAGGACCCGCACGCCCGGGCGCACGGGCCGAACGAGAGCCTGCACCTGGGCGAGTTCGCCCGGGTCTGCCAGGCCGAGGCGTTGCTGCTGGCCAGGGTGGCCGCCGCGGGCACGCACCAGGTCGGATGACGAAACCGTAACTTCCGGGTGGGTCCGCCAGTTCTCGGTGTGTCGGGCGCGGGGCTGTTATAGCCTTTCGAACATGAGTACGAACGAGGTGATGGCCCGGCTGGAGGCCGCCGTCAGCGCTCTGGGGGACGTCGACGTCTCCGCGTGGCCCGAGGACACGCTCAAGGAACAGCTCGGCCAGCTCTCCACCGCCCTGGTCGCGCTCGACGCGACGCTCGCCCGGGTCGCGGACGGGGTGCGTGCCCGGGGCCTGCGCATCGAGGAGCCGGTCTCCGCCTGAGTCGGTCGGGGGTGGCTGGCAGGATGGGAGCGTGCGGTTCCTCGACCTGGCGGCCACCTCCGCCGCCGTGGGCGCCACCGGCGGCCGGCGGGCCAAGGTGGAGCTGCTGGCCGCCGCGCTGCGCGCGCTCGACCCGTCCGAGGTCGCGGCGGGCTCGGGCTGGCTCGCCGGTGAGCTGCGCCAGCGCCAGACGGGGGTGGGCTGGGCGAGCCTGCGCGACCTGCCTCCGCCGGCCGTCGAGTCGACCCTGACGGTCGCCGGGGTCGACGCCGCGATCGACGAGATCGCGGCGGTGCGCGGCCCGGGCTCCCAGGCCCGGCGCCGAGCGCTGCTCGGCGCGCTGTTCGCCGGGGCCACGGCCGACGAGCAGCGCATGCTGCGCGGCCTGTTCAGCGGCGAGCTGCGCCAGGGCGCCCAGGCGGGGCTGCTCGCCGACGCCGTCGCGAAGGCGGCCGACGTGCCGCTGGGCGCGGTGCGCCGGGCCCTGCTGCTCGTCGGCGACCTGCGGGTGGTCGCGGCGGCGGCCATGGCCGGCGGCGCGACGGCGCTCGCCGGGTTCGGCCTCCAGGTCGGCCGCCCGCTCGCCCCGATGCTGGCGCAGAGCGCCCCCTCGGTCGACGAGGCGCTGGCCGCGACGGGCACGCCCGCCGTGGTCGACGTGAAGCTCGACGGCATCCGCATCCAGGTGCACCGCTCCGGGTCCGACATCGCCGTGTTCACCCGCAGCCTGGACGAGATCACCGCCCGGGTGCCCGAGGTGGTCGCCGCCGTGCGGGCGCTGCCGGCCCGCGAGCTGGTGCTCGACGGCGAGGCGATCGGCCTGGACGAGACGGGTCGGCCGCTGCCCTTCCAGCAGACCTCCAGCCGGGCCGCCCGCCGCACCACGCCCAGCACGACCGGTCCCACCCCGGTCGCCCCGGCCGTGCTCGCCGCCGCCGCCACGACCGGCGAGACGGTGTTGACGCCGTACTTCTTCGACCTGCTGCACCTCGACGGGCAGGACCTGATCGACCTGCCCGGCCGGGACCGGTGGGCGGCGTTGGCCGACGCGGTCGACGCCACGCTGCTGGTCGGCCGGGTCGAGGTGGACGGCCCCGGGCCGGCGGGGGACGCCTTCGCCGCGGCCGTCGACGCCGGGCAGGAGGGGGTGGTCGTCAAGTCCCTCGACGCCCCGTACGACGCGGGCCGGCGCGGCGCGGCCTGGGTCAAGGTGAAGCCCCGGCACACCCTCGACCTGGTGGTGCTCGCCGTCGAGTGGGGCAGCGGCCGGCGCAGCGGCTGGCTGTCGAACCTGCACCTCGGCGCCCGCGACCCGGGCACGGGCGGATTCGTGATGCTCGGCAAGACGTTCAAGGGCCTCACCGACGAGATGCTGCGCTGGCAGACCGAACGGTTCCTCGGCCTGGCCGTGGAGCGCGGAGACTGGGTCGTCCGGGTCCGCCCCGAACAGGTCGTCGAGATCGCGTTCGACGGGGTGCAGACCAGCTCCCGCTACCCGGGCGGGATGGCGCTGCGCTTCGCCCGGGTGGTCCGCTACCGCGACGACAAGACCGCCGCCGAGGCGGACACGATCGACGCGGTCCGGGCCATCCACGAGGCCCGCCCGACGGGCTGACCGGCCGCCCGCCGGCCGGGCTCGGGCGGGGCGTCAGGCCGGCGTGCTCGGGCCGGGCTCGGGCGGGGCGTCAGGCCGGCGTGCTCGGGGCGGGCTCGGCGGCCCGGTCGAGCGGCTGCTCCGGCCGGTCCCCGCCGGCCAGCCGGCGGGCCTCCCGCCGGGCCACCCACCCGTAGCCGAACAGCGTCATGGCGGCGAACAGCCACCACTGCACCACGTACCCGAAGTTCTGCCAGTTGTTGGTGTGCCCGATCGGCACGGCCTGGAAGACCGGGTCGGCGGCCGGGGTCTGCTCGTCCAGCAGGACGTACGCCCCGTGCACGGGGTACGGCAGCTCGCGGGCCAGCCGGGGGACGCCGATCCGGCGGGCCTCCAGCCGGCCGTTCCGCCGGTCGACGGGGCCCGCGCCGCTCTCGCTCGGGTGCACCCGGCCCACCACGGTCACCTCGCCCTGCGGCACCGGCGGCAGTTGCGGCTGCGCGATGGCCCCGCCCGGGGCCGGGGGCACCCAGCCCTGGTCCACGAGCACGGCCGTGCCGTCGGCGAGGACCAGCGGGGTGAGCACCTCGAAGCCGACCCGGCTGTCGACCGTCCGGCCGCGCACCAGGACGACGTTCGTGGCGTCGTACCGGCCGGTCACGGTGACCCGGGACCAGGTCGCCCGATCGGCGGGGGCCGGGCCGGCCGTGCCGCTGCCGCCGGTCGGAGCGGGCACCGCGTCCCGCAGCGGCACCGGCGCCATCCGGCTGCCGGCGTCGATCCGCTCGTTGATCGCGGTACGGCCCCGGTAGCGGTCCAGCTGCCAGTTGCCGAGCTGCACCATCACGGCCGCGGCGACCAGGGTCAGCGCGAGGATGCCCAGCCAGCGCGGCGTCAGAAGGAACCGGTACACGCGTCGAGGCTACCCGTTTGACCGCCGCCACTGGCCCGCGGCGGCGGCAACGGTGCGCGGGCCCCTCGCCGACCGACAAGGGACCCTTCCTCACCGGTCAGCCGACGATGGCGTCCGAGGGCGGGGTGAACTGGCGGGTGGGCCTGCCCTTGAGGGCGTCGCGGAGGGTCTCCGCCACCGCCGCGATCGGCACCTGGGACATCCCGTCACCGACGGCGTTGAACGGGTTGTCCGGGTCGGCGATGAAGCTCGCCGCCGCCAGTTCCGGGGTGTAGCCGACGAACCAGGCCGACCGGGTGCTGTCCGTCGTACCGGTCTTGCCGGCGACGGGGCGTCCCACCGTGCCCCGGACGCTGTCCGCCGTCGACCAGCCGCCGCAGCTTCCCTTCGCCGGGGTGTCCCCGGTCGGGCAGCGGGCCGCGTCGGTGGCCGCCCGGGCCGCGTCCGCGTTCACCACCTGCCGGCAGCGCGGCTTGGCGACCTCCCGCTGGATCCCGCCGGCCGTGGTGTACGTGGTGGGTGTGCCGTCCCGGTTGCTGATCGACTGCACCGGCAGCGCCTCGCAGTACCGCCCGTCCGCGGCGATCGCGGCGTACGCGTTCGCCATCTCCAGCGGGGTGGCGTCGGAGACGCCCAGGGTGAAGGCGCCCCACTTGTTCGCCTTGGTGGGGGAGGCGTGGTCCCGGTCGACGTCGGTGCGCCAGCGCAGCCCGAGCTGCTCGGCCAGCCGTACCCCCTTCTCAGCCCCGATCTGCTCCTCGAGCTGCACGAAGTACGTGTTGACCGACTTGCCGAACCCGGACCACATGGTCTGCCGGCCCGTCATCGCCCCGCTGGCGTTCGACGGGGCCCAGCCGTCGTAGACCTTCGACTGGTACCGGTACGGCGAGTCGTACGCGGTCGACAGCGGCAGCCCGGAGTTGAGCGCGGCGAGCATCGGGAACATCTTGAACGTCGATCCCGCCTGGTATCCGGGCAGGTCGCCGCCGCCGAGCAGGGGGGCCACGGTGTTGGGGTAGGTCGCCTTGACGTTCGGGTTGGCCTCCGGGTTGCCGCTGGGCCCGTTCTCGCTCAGGTCGAGCGAGTACTTCCGGTTGACCGCCATCGCCTTGATCCGGCCCGTGCCGGGCTCGGCGACCACGATGCCGTTGGCGAACGGGCTGCCGATGCCGTCCTTGGCCCCGACGCCCTTCTCGGCCGCCTCCTGGATCTTCGGGTCGATGCTGAGCACGATCCGGTAGCCGCCCCGGCGCAGCTTGTCCATCCGCTCCAGCCGGTTCTCGCCGAACGCCGGCTGCGAGCTCCACCAGTTCTTCAGGTAGTCGCAGTAGAAGCCCCAGCTGTTGTACTTCTCCGGCACGGACGTGCAGTCGTTGGCCGGGTAGCTCAGGTTCAGCTTGATCGGCTCGGCCTTGGCCGCCGCGACGGCGTCGGGGCTGAGGTAGCCGAGCTGGGCCATCCGGTCCAGCACGTAGTTGCGCCGACCGGTGGCGTCCTTCTGGTCGGAGGTGACCGGGTCGTACTCGGAGGGGGACTTGACCAGGCCGGCGACGGTGGCGGCCTCGACCGGGGTGAGGGTGGCCGGCGTCTTGGAGAAGAAGATCTGTGCGGCGGCGAAGATGCCGTACGCGCGGTGGCCGAAGTACGCGGAGTTGAGGTAGCGCTCCATGATCTGTTCCTTGGTCAGCTCCTTCTCCACGTCCAGGGCCATCCGCATCTCCTTGACCTTGCGCAGGCTGGTCTGCTGGGTGGCCTCCTGGACCTCCTTCGGCGTCGTGGCGCTGTCCCGCAGGGCCATCCGGACGAACTGCATGGTCAGCGTCGACGCGCCCTGGGACACCCCGCCGGAGCGGGAGTTGGCCACGAAGGCACGGGCGACGCCCTTCGGGTCGACGCCCCGGTGCTGGTAGAAGCGGGCGTCCTCGGCGGCCACGATGGCCTGCTGGATGTTCGGGGACATGTCCGACAGCTTGGTGTAGCGGCGGTACTCCTCGTAGAACATCGTCAGCACCGTCTTGCCGTCGGGCGCGTACAGGTACGAGGTCTCGGCCGGCAGGGCGGTGCGCAGGATGTTCGTCTTCTGTTCCACCGCGTGCGCGGTGGTCTTGGCGCCGAGCCCGGTGAGGGCGGCGACCGGGTAGAGGGCCCCGGCGACCACGACGCCGGCGATCAGGCCGGCGCGGAGGAGAGGGACGAGACGACCAGGCTTGCCAAGGGGTCGGTTGCTCACACGGTCAAGCTATGACATTTCCGATTCGGAAATGAGAAGAATTCATGACCGGGCGGTCGCCTGTCGGTTGGTGACGCGCACCACGCCGGGATCCGCTGTGCCGCACGGCGGCTTCCCGGCAGGATCGCGGACATGCGTGGTCAGCTGCTGCCGGCGCCGAACGCCGAAGACGGGTCCCGCCCGGCCGGCGGGGAGAGCGCGACCGCCGCCGCCGTCGGCGGTCCGGACCTCGGCCACCACGGGGACGCCGAGGTCGGGGCCGGTCTGGTCGACCTGGCCGTCAACGTGCGCCGCGCCCCGATGCCCGACTGGCTGGCCGACCCGATCACCGCCGCGCTCGGCGAGCTGGCCGCGTACCCGGACCCCGCGCCGGCCCGGGCCGCCGTCGCCGCCCGGCACGGGCGTCCCCCGGAGGAGGTGCTGCTCACCGCCGGGGCGGCCGAGGCGTTCGTGCTGCTCGCCCGGGCGCTGACCGGGCTGCGCCGGCCGGTGGTCGTGCACCCCCAGTTCACCGAGCCGGAGGCCGCGCTGCGGGCCGCCGGGCACGAGGTCGAGCGGGTGCTGCTCGACCCGGCCGAGGACTTCCGGCTCGACCCGGCCCGGGTGCCCGAGGACGCCGACCTGGTCGTCGTCGGCAACCCGACCAACCCCACGTCCGTGCTGCACCCCGCCGCCGACCTGGCCGCCCTGGCCCGCCCCGACCGCGTACTGGTCGTCGACGAGGCGTTCGCCGACACGACGGCCGCCCCCGGCGTACCCGGGGAGCCGGAGTCCCTGGCCGGCCGGCGCGACCTGCCCGGCCTCCTGGTGGTGCGCAGCCTGACCAAGACCTGGGGCCTGGCCGGGCTGCGGATCGGCTACCTGCTCGGCGCGGCCCCGCTGCTGGCCCGCCTGGCCGCGGCGCAGCCGCTGTGGGCGGTCTCCACCCCGGCGCTGGCCGCCGCCACCGCCTGCGCGTCGCCGACCGCCGTCGCGGCCGAGCGCGCGATCGCCGCCGAGCTGGCCGCCGACCGCGACCACCTGGTGGCCCGCCTGTCCGGCCTGCCCGGGGTACGCGTCGCGGGCCGCCCGGCCGGCGCGTTCGTGCTGCTGCACCTGGCCGGGGCGGCGGGGGTGCGCGAGCGCCTGCGCGAGCGCGGCTGGGCGGTACGCCGGGGCGACACGTTTCCCGGGCTCGGCCCGGACTGGCTGCGGGTGGCCGTCCGCGACCGGGCCACCACCGACGCGTTCACCGCCGTACTGGCGGAGATCCTGGAGGCATGATGCTGTTGGAGTCCACGATCGCGGCGGTCCGGCCGCTCGACGAGCCGGCGATGGTGGCCGCCCGGGAGCTCCAGGGCCGGCTGACGAAGCCCGCGGGCTCGCTCGGCGCGCTGGAGGAGCTCTCCGTCCGCCTCGCCGGCCTGGCCGGCGTGTGCCCGCCGCCGCTGCCCGAGCCGGCCGCGGTGGCGATCTTCGCCGGCGACCACGGGGTGCACGCCCAGGGGGTGACCCCCTGGCCGCAGGAGGTCACCGCGCAGATGATCGGCAACTTCCTGGCCGGCGGGGCGGTGGTCAACGCGTTCGCCCGGCAGGCCGGCGCCTCGGTCACCGTGGTCGACGTCGGCGTGGCCACCCCCCTGCCACCCGCCGAGCCGGCCGACGCCGCCGCCGCACCGAGCGGTGGGGCCGCGCGCGGCGACGACGCCGGGGCGGGCCCGTCGACCGCACCCCGCCTCGTGGCGGCGAACGTGCGCCCCGGCACCCGTGACCTCGCGGTCACCGCCGCGCTGACCCGGGACGAGGCCCGGGCCGCCGTCGAGACCGGCATCCGGGTGGCCGGTGAGCTCGTCGACGCCGGGGCGGGCATCCTGCTCACCGGGGACATGGGCATCGCCAACACCACCCCCGCCGCCGCCCTCGTCGCCGCGTTCGCCGGCGTCGACCCGGCCGCGGCGACCGGGCGCGGCACGGGCGTGGACGACCCGACGTACGCGCGGAAGGTCGACGTGGTGCGGGCCGCGCTGGCCCGGCACGCCCCCGACCCGGCCGACCCGCTCGGCGTGCTCGCGGCCGTCGGCGGCCTGGAGCATGCGGCGCTGGCCGGGCTGATCCTGGGCGCCGCCGCGCACCGGGTCCCGGTGTTGCTCGACGGGGTGATCGCGGTCAGCGCCGCGCTCGCCGCCGCCGCGTTCGCCCCGGACGCGGTCGGCGCGATGGTCGCCGGTCACCGCTCCGCCGAGCCGGGGGCAACCGCCGCGCTGCGGCACCTCGGCCTCGACCCGCTGATCGACCTCGGGCTGCGGCTCGGCGAGGGCACCGGGGCGCTGCTCGCCCTGCCGGTGGTGACCGGCGCGGTCCGGGTGCTGCACGAGGTGGCCACCTTCGACTCGGCGGGCGTGTCGGAGAAGTGAGCGAGCGTAGCGAGCGAACCAATCAACTCAGCAGCGTGACGCCCAGTCCGTACCCGCTGGGGCTGCGGCTGGAGGGGCGGCGGGTCGTCGTGGTGGGCGGGGGAACGGTGGCCACCCGGCGGGTGCCGGCGCTGCTCGACGCCGGCGCGGACGTCCTGCTGGTCGCGCCGGAGCTCACCCCGGCGCTGCGCGCCCACGCCGACGCCGGCCGGCTGCACTGGGAACCGCGCCGCTTCACCCCCGAGGACCTGGCCGGGGCGTGGCTGGTCCAGGTCGCCGTCGACGATCCGATCGCCGCCGCGGCGGTGAGCGCCGCCGCCGCCGAGCGCCGCGTCTTCTGCGTCCGGGCCGACGACCGGGGCGCCGCCACCGCCTGGACCCCGGCGGTCACCCGGCACGGCCCGGTCACCGTGGCCGTGTTCGGCGGCGGCCACCCGCGCCGGGCGATGACCGTCCGCGACGCGATCCGCGACCTGCTGGACGCACGGAGGAACCCCCTGTCGGCCGACTCGGTGGAGCAGGGGCCCCCGGCCGACGCCCCCGGCCGGGTGGCGCTGGTCGGGGCCGGTCCGGGCGACCCGGAGCTGATCACCGTGAAGGGGTGGCGGCTGCTCACCCAGGCCGACGTGGTGGTCGCCGACCGGCTGGTGCCCGGACTGCTCCTGGACGAGTTGCGCCCCGACGTGGAGCTGGTGGACGCCTCGAAGATCCCGTACGGGCCGGCGCGGGCCCAGGAGGAGATCAACCAGATCATCGTCGACCGGGCCCGGGCCGGGGCGTTCGTGGTCCGGCTGAAGGGCGGCGACCCGTACGTCTTCGGCCGGGGCGGGGAGGAGCTGCTCGCCTGCGCGGCGGCCGGGGTGCCGGTGACGGTGGTCCCCGGGGTGACCAGCTCGATCGCTGCGCCGGCGGCGGCCGGCATCCCGGTCACCCACCGGGGGGTGGCGCACGAGTTCACGGTGGTGTCCGGCCACGTCGCGCCCGACTCGCCGGCCTCGCTGGTGCGCTGGGACGCCCTCGCCGCGCTGCGCGGGACACTGGTCGTCCTGATGGGGCTGAAGAACCTGGCCGCGATCGCCGCGACCCTGGTGGCGCACGGCCGGCCGGCCGACACGCCGGCGGCCGTCGTGCAGGAGGGGACGACCGGCGGGCAGTTGGTGCTCCGGTCGACGCTCGGCGCGGTGGCCGCCGACGTGGTCGCCGCCGGGCTGCGCCCGCCCGCCGTGGTGGTGGTCGGGGACGTGGTGGACGTCCTGTCGCCGTAGGCGCCACCGCCACCGGCCCGGTGGCCAGGCGGCACCGCCACCGGCCCGGTGGCCAGGCGGCACCGCCACCGGCCCGGTGGCCAGGCGCCACCGCCACCGGCCCCGGTGGTCCCGGCCCCGACGACAGCGCGGGCGGTGGGAAGACTCCCACCGCCCGCGCGACGCGTCCGTTGTCAGCTCACTGCTTGAGCATGTTGTCCAGCAGCAGCGCGCAGCGGATCAGCCCGAGGTGGCTGTACGCCTGCGGGTGGTTGCCCAGCCCGCGCTCGGCCAGCGGGTCGTACTGCTCGGGGAGCAGCCCGGTCGGGCCCGCCGTGTCGATCATCTGGGCGAACAGCTCCTCCGCGTCGGTGCGCCGGCCGGTGCGCAGGTACGCCTCGATCAGCCACGCCGTGCAGATGTGGAAGCCGCCCTCGCGCCCGGGCAGGCCGTCGTCCCAGTGGTACCGGTAGACGACCGGGCCGCTGCGCAGATCCGCCTCGATCCGGAGCACCGTGGACAGGAAGCGCGGGTCGTCGCCCGGGAGCAGGCCGGACAGGCCGATCCAGAGCGACGAGGCGTCCATGTCGTCGTCGCCGTACGCGACGCTGTACGCCTCGACGTCGGCGTGCCAGCCGTGCTCCAGCACGTTGGCGGCGATCCGGTCGCGCAGCTCCACCCACTCGGGCCGGTCCTCGCCGCCGTGCTGCCGCACCACGTGCAGCGCCCGGTCCACGGTCATCCAGCACATCACCTTCGAGAAGATGTGGTGCCGCGGGGGGAGGCGGGCCTCCCAGATGCCGTGGTCGGGCTCGTGCCAGCGGCGGCGTACCGCCTCGACCATGTTCTCCAGCACCCGCCACTCGTCGTCGCGGACCGCGCCGCGGGCGTCCGCGACGGCCGCGATCAGGTCGGCGATCGGGCCGAAGACGTCCAGCTGGAGCTGGTGGTTGGCCAGGTTGCCGACCCGGACGGGCCGGGAGCCGGCGTACCCGGGGAGGGTGTCGATGACCGCCTCGGCGCCCAGCTCGTACCCGTCGACCGTGTACAGCGGGTGCAGCCGCTCGGGGTGGCCGCCGGTGCGCTCGATGCAGCCGTCCACCCAGCGCAGCAGCGCCTCGGCCTCCTCGATCGAGCCGAGGTCGACCAGCGCCCGCGCGGTCATCGACGCGTCGCGCAGCCAGCAGTACCGGTAGTCCCAGTTGCGCACCCCGCCCAGCTCCTCGGGCAGCGAGGTGGTCGCCGCGGCGAGGATCGAGCCGGTGGCCTCGTGGCACAGCCCCCGCAGGGTCAGCGCGCTGCGGGCGACCAGGTCCCGGGCGGTGGTGGGCAGCCGCAGCGAGGCCACCCAGTCCTGCCACGGCTGCTCGGCCGCGGCCTGCCGCTCGTGCACCGGCACCCGGTGGTGCTCCAAGCTGTGGGTGCCGAAGCGCAGCTCCAGCACCACCTGCCCGCCGGCGGCGGCCAGGTCGACCACGGCCCGGGCCGTCTCGTACCCGCCCCCGTCGTCGGTGACGTCCCACTCGACGCCGGGGGAGTAGAGCGCGACCGGCTCGTTGGAGCCGAGCACCAGCAGGCCGTCGTCGATCGGCTGGAGCTGCACCGCCACCTGGCCGAACTCGGGCCGGGGGGCGAACTCCAGTCGGGCCCGGCCGGTGCCGCTGAGCACCCGGACGAGGGTGGAGTCGCCGGAGACGATGGCCGGGCCGTCGGGGGTCGTCTCCCGGGCCGGCCGGTCCAGCCAGTCCGTGACCGTCAGCCCCGACCAGCGGGTCTCCACGGTCATGGTGTTGGGCCGGTAGCGCTGGCCCAGCGGGATGCCGCCGCGCTCGGGGGAGACGCTGAAGTGCCCGGCCGGGCTGCCGCCGACCAGGTCGGCGAAGATCGCCGCCGAGTCGGGCTTGGGGTGGCAGAGCCAGCTGACGTTCGCCTCGGGGGTGACCAGCGCGACCGTACGCCCGTTGGCGAGCATCGAGTGCCGCTCGATCGGGACGGCCCGCTCGCCGAACAGCCAGTGCCGGCGGGTCTCCAGCAGCAGGCCGAGGGCGCGGGCGGCCTCGATCGGTTCGACGACCCGGTATTCGGCCTTCGTCTCGCCGGGGCCGATCTTGATGCCCACGTCCGGGCCGTGCAGGTTGCCGAACGCGTTCTCGTCGGTGACGTCGTCGCCGATGAACAGCACCGCGCTGGCCGAGAGCTGGGTACGCAGCTGGTCCACGGCGGTGCCCTTGTGGGTGGCCACCACCGACAGCTCGATGACCTCCTTGCCCTGGGTGACGGTGACGCCGTCCCAGGTGGCGGGGCCGCTGCGGACCGCCTCGACGGCGGCGCCCGCGATCTGTGGGTCCAGCCCGCGGGTGTGCACGGCGACACTCGCCGGCTTGCGTTCGAGCCGTACGCCCGGGTGGGCGGCGGCGATCTCGCGCAGCGCCTCGCGCAGCCGGGTGCGTACGGCGATCAGCTCGGGGGAGAGCCGCTCGACGAAGCCGATGTCGAACTCGGAGCCGTGGCTGCCGACGAGGTGGACCTCGCTGGGCAGCCGGGAGAGCGCGGCCAGGTCGCGCAGCGCACGGCCGGAGACCACGGCGACCGTGGTCTGCGGCAGCGACGCGAGCGCGCGGACGGCCGCCACGGACTCGGGCAACGGCACGGCCTTGCTCGGGTCCTCCACGATCGGCGCGAGCGTGCCGTCGTAGTCACAGGCGATCAGGAGTTGGGGGACGCGGGCGATCCGCCCGATCGCGGCGCGCAGCTGGGGGTCCAGCACTCCCGCGGCCGGGGCCGCCCCCTCGTGGACGGTCGTGTTCATGCCGCCTCCGCCTCGGGCGCACCCAGCTCGGTGAGGAACGACTTCGCCCAGTGCCCCACGTCATGGGTGCGCAGGTGACGCTGCATGATCCGCATGCGGCGGCGGGCCTCGGTCTTCTCGATGTGCACGGCCCTGAGCAAGGCGTCCTTGACCGCGTCAGGGTCGTGGGGGTTACACAAAAACGCCTGGCGCAGCTCGGTAGCGGCGCCGGCGAACTCACTGAGCACGAGCGCGCCGCCCTGGTCGGCGCGCGATGCCACGTACTCCTTGGCCACCAGATTCATTCCGTCTCGCAGCGGGGTCACCATCATCACGTCGGCGGCGACGTACATCGCCGCCAGTTCACTGCGACTGTACGACTGATGTAGATAATGCACTGCCGGCACGCCCACCCTGCCGAATTCGCCGTTAATCCGACCAACTTCGCGTTCCACTTTGACCCGAAGTGCCTGGTAGTGCTCCACACGTTCGCGGCTGGGCGTGGCAACCTGCACCATCACGGCCTCCGGAACTGTCAACTTTTTGTCAGCAAGAAGTTCCCGGAAGGCCTTGAGCCGAAGCTCGATGCCCTTGGTGTAGTCGAGCCGGTCGACGCCCAGGATGACCGTCCTCGGGTTCCCCAGCTCCTCGCGGATCTGCTTGGCCCGGGCCTGGATCGCCGGGTCGGTCGCCATCCGCTCCATCTCCCGCGTGTCGATGGAGATGGGGAAGGCCCCCGCCTTCACCCGCCGGCCGTCGACCTGGATCATCTGGCCCTCGTAGCGGAGCCCGAGCAGGTGCCGGGCCAGCCGGACGAAGTTCTGCGCGGCGAGCCGCTGCTGGAAGCCGACCAGGTCCGCGCCGAGCAGGCCGCGCAGGATCTCGGTGCGGAACGGCATCTGCATGAACAGCTCGATCGGCGGGAACGGGATGTGCAGGAAGAACCCGATCCGCAGGTCCGGGCGCAGCTCGCGGAGCATCGCGGGGACCAGCTGGAGCTGGTAGTCCTGCACCCAGACCGTCGCCCCCTCGGCCGCGACGTCCGCCGCGGCCTCCGCGAACCGCGCGTTGACCAGCCGGTACGCCTCGCGCCAGCGGCGCTTGTAGGCCGGCGTCTCCACCGCGTCGTGGTAGAGCGGCCAGATCGTCGCGTTCGACTGGCCCTCGTAGTAGCGCTCCAGTTCCTCGGCGCTCAGCGGCACCGGGTGCAGGCGGATCCCCTCCAGGTCGAACGGCTCGGGCGCGGCCCCGGTGCCGCCGGCCCAGCCCACCCAGGTGCCCTTGTGCTCGGCCAGCACGGGATGCAGCGCGGTGACGAGCCCGCCCGGGCTCCGCCGCCACTGCCGTCCCTCGGGGGTGCTCACCTCGTCGACCGGCAGGCGGTTCGCCACTACGACAAAGGAGCTACGGACGGTCACGATCGGCCACCTCCGGGTGCTGTCGGGTACACCGCGATTGAGCGTACTGAGCGTAGCTGCGGCGTCTGGTGCCCCGTGCCGGAGTTCGTTACCCCTGCTCGTGCCCGTCGAACCCGAAAGTGATCTTGCCGACATCCCTCTTGTCAGAGGTCGATGATCGGCCACTCCTTCGGCAGCACCTCGCCGAGCAGTTCGCGTCGATCCGTCATGATCGGCGTGGTCGCGCGGGCGGCCTCCATCGCGGCCTGCGCCAGATCCATGCTGCCCAGGCTGCGGGACCAGCCGCCGAGAATCGCGCACATGTCGTGCTCGACCGGCGTGACGACCACCTGTTCCAGGTCGCCGACGATGTCCAGGAGCGGCCATCCGTCGCTGGTCACCTGCCGGTAGGCGGCGGCAAGGCAGAGCGCGGGAACGATCACGGACTGCCGCCTGTCCGCGACCTTGGCGATCTGCTCGCCCACCGCCTCGACGCCCTCCGAGTACGCGAGCAGGGACGCCGTGTCGAGTACCAGCCCGGCCTCAGTCACGGACCGTCAACCGTCCGCGGGACGCCTCGCTCAGCAGCGCTGCCGCCTTCGCTCGCAACTCCGGGGTGATCTTCGCCTGCGCCTCGTCGAGCTTCCGGCCGGCCTCGGTCAACCCCGCCTCCGTGAGCTGGAAACCCACCTGCCGCAGCGCCCGGCGGGTGCGTTCCCCGGCCATCCGTTGGCGCACGCTCTCTGTGATGAACGCGGAGACGTTGGGCTCCTCGGCCAGTCGCTCCGCCACGTCGTCCGGGACGCTGATGGCGATCTTCTTGGTCATACCGGAGACGCTATCGGGTTATACCGACTCGGGCAACGCGGCGCGCCCGCGTACGCCCGGGGGCGGGGCGATGTGGGCGCAGCGTGCCGTACCTGTCAGGATTGAGGATGGCGTGCGTGCGGCCGGCCACCGGCCGGCGGCCGCGGGCGGAGTTCCCGGCCCGCGCCCGCGCCCGCCGGCTCCCAGTCGCAACCTACGGAGGTAGCCCGCACCGTGGCCCAGTTCATCTACGTCCTGGAAAAGGCGCGCAAGGCGCACGGCGACAAGGTCGTGCTCGACAACGTGACGCTGAACTTCCTGCCGGGGGCCAAGATCGGTGTGGTCGGTCCGAACGGCGCCGGTAAGTCCAGCCTCCTCAAGATCATGGCAGGGTGGGACCAGCCGAGCAACGGCGAGGCCCGGCTGATGCCCGGCTACACCGTCGGCATGCTGGCGCAGGAGCCCCCGCTCAACGACGCCAAGACCGTCCTCGGCAACGTCGAGGAGGCGGTCGCCGAGACCAAGGCCAAGCTGGAGCGGTTCAACAAGATCGCCGAGCAGATGGCGACGGACTACTCCGACGAGCTGATGGAGGAGATGGGCCGGCTCCAGGAGGAGCTGGACAACGCCGACGCCTGGGACATCGACTCCAAGCTCGAACTGGCCATGGACGCCCTGCGCTGCCCGCCGCCGGACGCCGACGTCACCAAACTCTCCGGCGGCGAGCGCCGCCGGGTGGCGCTGTGCAAGCTGCTGCTGGAGGCACCGGACCTGCTGCTGCTCGACGAGCCCACCAACCACCTGGACGCGGAGAGCGTGCAGTGGCTGGAGCAGCACCTGGCCAAGTACGCCGGCACGGTCCTGGCGATCACCCACGACCGGTACTTCCTCGACAACGTGGCCGGCTGGATCCTGGAGCTGGACCGCGGCCGGGCCATCGGCTACGAGGGCAACTACTCCACGTACCTGGAGAAGAAGGCCGCCCGGCTGTCCGTCGAGGGCCGCCGCGACGCCAAGATGAAGAAGCGCCTCTCCGAGGAGCTGGAGTGGGTCCGCTCCAACGCCAAGGCCCGGCAGACCAAGTCCAAGGCCCGCCTCGACCGGTACGACGAGATGGCCGCCGAGGCGGAGAAGACCCGGAAGCTGGACTTCGAGGAGATCCAGATCCCGCCGGGCCCGCGCCTGGGCAACACGGTCATCGAGGCGAACCACCTGACCAAGGGCTTCGGCGACCGGGTGCTCATCGACGGCCTGTCCTTCTCGCTGCCGCGCAACGGCATCGTCGGCATCATCGGCCCGAACGGCGTCGGCAAGACCACCCTGTTCAAGACCATCGTCGGGCTGGAGCAGCCGACCGACGGCCAGGTCCGCGTCGGCGAGACCGTCGCGCTGTCGTACGTCGACCAGAACCGGCAGGGCCTGGCCGGCGACAAGACGGTCTGGGAGGTCGTCTCCGACGGGCTGGACCACATCATGGTGGGCAAGGTCGAGATGCCGTCGCGGGCGTACATCGCCGCGTTCGGGTTCAAGGGGCCGGACCAGCAGAAGCCGACCAAGGTGCTCTCCGGTGGCGAGCGCAACCGGCTCAACCTGGCGCTGACCCTCAAGATCGGCGGCAACGTGATCCTGCTCGACGAGCCGACCAACGACCTGGACGTGGAGACCCTGTCCAGCCTGGAGAACGCCCTGCTGGAGTTCCCCGGCTGCGCCGTGGTCATCTCCCACGACCGGATGTTCCTGGACCGGGTCGCCACGCACATCCTGGCGTGGGAGGGCGACGACCAGAACCCGGCGAAGTGGTTCTGGTTCGAGGGCAACTTCGAGGCGTACGAGAAGAACAAGATCGACCGGCTCGGCGCCGAGGCCGCCCGTCCGCACCGGGTGACCTACCGCAAGCTCACCCGCGACTGACCGTGGCTGACCGGTTCGTCTACCACTGCACGCTGCGCTGGTCCGACCTGGACGCGTACGGCCACGTCAACAACTCGCGCTTCCTCACGCTCTACGAGGAGGCGCGGGTGGCGTTGATGTTCGCCGGCGCCCGGGCGTGGGGGGTGAGCTCGTTCGCCGACGGGGTGGTCATTCGCCGGCACGAGGTCGACTACCTGCGCCCGGTCGACTACGCCCTGGGTCGGGCCACCGCCGAGGCGGCCCCGACGGTCCGCATCGAGATGTGGGTCGAGGAGATCCGGCACTCGCGGTTCACCGTCGGCTACGAGCTGTACGACGGGGATGCGCTGGCCAGCACCGCCCGTTCCGTGCTGGTCCCGTTCGACCTGGCCGGGCAGCGGCCGCGGCGGCTCACCGAGCCCGAGCGGGCGTTCCTGCTCGCGTACGCCCCCGGGGGCGCGCCGTGAGCGGGGCGCCGGCGCAGTCCCGGCGCCTCGCCCCCGGCGGGGCGGGGCACGGGCTGGACGGGGTCGCTGACGCGGGCGCGTTCCTGGCCCGGCTGGTCCGCCTCGATCCGGCCGCGCTGGTCCGGCTGCGCCCGGCGGCCCGGCCCGGCGCGCCCGCGGACGCGGACGGCCGTACGGCGCTCTGGGGCCGGCTGCCGTGGGGCGTGCTCGCCGTGCGCACGGTGGCCGGTGCGGGGTGCGGCGACGCGACCGTGGCCGCGGCGGAGCTGCTGTCCGGGCTGGCGGCCGGCGGGGACGCCCTGCCGACCCGGCGGGACGCCCAGTGGCGCTGGCCGCTGCCGCCGGCGGTGAGCCGGGCGGTGGAGACGGTCCCGGCGGGGGAACTGTGGCGCATCGCGGAGGCGGCGGCGGGCACCCTGCGGGAGGCCGCCGCGCACGGGGTGGCCGGCCGGGCGGTGGGGCAGCGGGCGCTGCGGGACGCGCTGCTCGACCACGTCGCGGTGGTGGTCACGCCCGAGGACCCGCCCGGCCCGCCGGTCGAGGTCGCCCAGCGGCTGGTCCAGGGTCTGGTCCGGATGGGCTTCCTGGGGCGCCCCGGTGGTGGCTCCGGTGCCGCCGCGCCGCGCCAGGCGGGCGCGGCTGCGGGCGATGTTCAGGTACGGGTGGCCGGCCGATGGGTCGGCCTGGTGGGGCCGTACGGAGCCGTATGGTCGCAGAAGGCTGCGGATCTTGCCGTAACGGCGCTCTGAGTTCATCCGAACGGATGACCTGTGGTCGTTCTTCTGGCCTGGTGCTGCCGTTGGGGGGATGCTTCAACCCGGCTGTCCGGGTACCGTCCATCCTCGGATCCAACGCACTGTAGGCGACTGGATCCGCTGGGGAGTGAGGTGCGCGAGCGATGCCGTGGTGGTCATGGCGCCCCGGTCCCGCCGGTGGCGGCGAACCGGAAACTCGAAGCGGGATCACAGTGGACAGCACCGTCCGGGTCGGACCACCGGCCCCCCGTCAGCCGGAGGAAGACTGCCCGGTCGCCGACCGACCGGTGATCGCGGACATGTCGACCGCCGTCGCGCCGGTCACCCTCCGCCGGATCTGCGACGCGCTCGACCTGCTGGACGTGCGCTACCTGGCCGACGGTGACGGCAACCTGCTGGCCATGTGGGAGCGGCACGCGGTGCTGGTCACCCTGGAGGGCCCGGAGGACGAGATCCTGGTGATGCGGGCCCGTCCACACGCGACCGTTCCGCCGGACTGGGCCGACCGGGCGTACCGGGTGGTCAACGAGTGGAACCACATGCGACGGTTCTGCAAGGCCTACATCGGCGATCCCACCGAACGGGGGCAGTTGCCGATCTACGCCGAGCTCCAGGTGCCGCTCGGCGCCGGCGCGCACGACGCGTTGCTGGTGGAGATGCTCGACTGCGGATCGGCCGTGGCGACGACCTTTGTGGACTGGCTGCACGACGAGGGTGCCCTGCTCTGATCCGCGAACCGCCCGGGCCGCCATTGCGCGGCCCGGGCGGCGTCGTGCCGAGGGCGGGTTCCGCGCTCGGCGGAGCCGCTCAGGCGGTGCCCGCCGGGTCGTCCAACGTGTTCACCATGAAGAACGCGGCCCGCTCCAGGTAGTCCCAGAGCGCGGTGGCGATGTCCGGCGGCAGGTCCAGCCGGTCGACCGCCCGGCGCATGTGGTGCAGCCAGGCGTCGCGCTCGGCCGCGCCGATGCGGAACGGGGCGTGCCGCATCCGCAGCCGGGGATGCCCCCGCTGCGCGGAGTAGGTGGTGGGGCCGCCCCAGTACTGCATCAGGAACAGCGTCAGCCGGTCCGCCGCGGGGCCGAGGTCCTCCTCCGGGTACATCGGGCGCAGCAGCGGGTCGGTGGCGACGCCGGCGTAGAACTCGTCCACCAGCTTGCGGAAGGTGGGCTCGCCGCCGACCGCCTCGAAGAGGGTCACGGGACGCCCGGACTCACCTGCGGGATTCACCGGATCGCCGCCAGGATGCCCTGTCCTTCAGGGCCGGAAAAAGTGGCGGAGGCGTTGTCAGCCATGATTGTCCTTTCTGGTTGGATGAGCCTTGTGCGGACGGCGTACAGGTGTCGGGCGTATCCGACCCCGGAGCAGGCGGTGGTGCTGAACCGCACGTTCGGCTGTGTCCGGGTGGTGTGGAACCGCACTCTTGCCGCCCGTCATGCTCGTTACCGCGCTGAGGGCAGATCGACGTCGTACGCGGAGACGGATCGGGCGCTGACGGAGATGAAGAAGCAGCCCGACCTGGCGTTTCTGGGTGAGGTGTCGTCGGTGTCGTTGCAGCAGACGCCGCGGCACCAGCACACCGCCATGACCGCGTTCTTCGCCAAGCGGGCCCGGTACCCGCGGTACAAGTCCCGGCACGGCCGGCAGTCCGCTTCCTTCACCCGGTCGGCGTTCCGCCTGCGTGGCGGGAACCTGACGCTGGGAAAGACACCCGGTGCGCTGCGGTTCGTGTGGTCGTGGCCCGGCGTGGATCCCGCCGGGTTGGATCCGACGATGGTGACGGTGTCGCGTGACCCGGACGGCCGCTGGTTCGTCACCTTCGCCGTTGACGTCGAGACACCCACCGCACCCGAACCCACCGGCCAGGTGGTGGGTGTGGACCTCAACCTGGCCGACTTCGCGGTGCTGTCCACCGGCGAGCGCATCCCGCACCCGAGGCACATGGAGCGGCGCGAGCGCCGACTCAAGCGGTATCAGCGGATGATGACCCGCAAACGGAACACCCTCGCCGTCGTGGACCGCTGGTACCCATCGAGCAAGACGTGTTCGGTGTGCGGGCACCTGCTCGCCACACTCTCCCTCGGCACACGCCACTGGACGTGTCCGAGTTGCGGCACCTGGCATGACCGGGACGTCAACGCCGCACAGAACATCGCCGTCGCGGCCGGGCTGGTCGAGACGCAAAACGCCTGCGGAGCGGACGTCAGACACGGGGGATCTCCTTCCGTGCGGTCTGCGGTGAACCAGGAACCCCAACCCGCGAGGGTGGGAATCCCCCGCCTTTAGGCGGGGGGAGGATGTCAACGCTCCATCCTGCCAGGCGGCGCCGCGGGAACCGGCGGGACCGTACCGGCCGGGGTGGGTGCCGACCGCGTCACAGCGCGGGCCCGCGCGGCGCCACCGGGGCGCTGGGACGGGCGGACACCGCAGCGGCGGGGTCGACGGCTGACGCGGTGCGGGCGACCGCCGTGGGCGCTCAGCTCACCGCCTGGCTGGTCCGGCCCCGCTCGCCGGGCAGGCCGTCGAGCGGCTCGCTGCCCTCGGCGGGCTGGCGCGGCTGGACGGCCGCGGGCACCACGCTGTTCCCGGCGGCCTCGACCGCCGCGTCGATCGTCTCCCGCGTCGGCCAGGCCGCAACGGCCAGCGCCATCAGCAGCACCCCGGCGACGCTCCACGCGCCGACCACCGTGGGAATGGCGATCCACTCGGCGAGCAGCCCGGTGGCGAGCACGGCCGACCCCTGGGCGACCTGGACCCCGGTGGCCATCACGCCGAAGGCGCGGGCCCGGTAGCCGTTGGGCAGCGCCCGGACGAAGAGCCCGTTGGCGACCGGGAGCAACCCGGCGACCGCGAAGCCGCAGAGCCCGGCGAGCAGGGCCACCACCAGCGGCGGCGGGTCCAGCAGCGCCGGCACCAGGGCCAGCGGGGCCAACACCGCGAGCGGTCGGATCAGGACCAGCCGGCGGGCCGGGGCGACCGTCCGGCTGACGAGCAGCCCGCCCAGGATGAAGCCGACCGGGTTGGCAGCCATGATCACGGCCTGCGCCGCGCCCGTGTCCAGGCCGCCGCTGGCGCCCTCCCGGGCCCAGGCCGCGGCCAGCCCCTCCGGCACGATCGAGAAGAGCATGGAGCTGAACACCAGCAGGGCGATCGCCCGCAGCACCGGGGTGCCGAACACGATCCGGAAACCCTCGCCCGTCTCGCGCAGCAGGTGACTGCGGTGCGCGGCGCTCATCGCCGGCGGCCGGTCGCGGACGCCGAACCGCACCAGGACCGCCGAGACGGCGAAGGTGGCGGCGTTTATCAGCAGGGCGGCGGTCGGGTTGACGGCCGCGATGGCCGCGCCGATCAGGTAGCCGAGCACCTGGGCGGCCTGCCCGGTGCTGCTGTTCAGCGACAGCCCGACGACCAGCCGGTCGCCGGTGAGGATGAGCGGCATCAGCGCGGACCGGGCGGCCTGGCTCGGCGGGTTGGCCAGGGTGGTCGCGAAGAGCAGGCAGAGGATCAGCCAGGCCGGGGCGCCCGGGATGGCGATCAGCACCATCAGGGCCATCCGGATCAGGTCGCACGCGACCATGACCGAGCGGTAGCGGTACCGCTCGGCCAGGGTGGCCAGCAGCGGCCCGCCGATCAACCAGGGCAGGAAGCTGACCGCGAACGCGGCGGCCGAGTAGCCCACGGACTGCGTCTCGCGGTAGACCAGCACGGTCACCGCGGCCTTGGCGATGAAGTCGCCGATCCAGGAGAGCGCGCTGGCGGCGAAGACCGCTCTGTACTCCCGTTGGGCGAACACCTCGCGGAAGGTGGCCGGCCCTTCCTGGGAGGGTCGCTCGTCGGACACCGTGGCCTCCATCGCCCCCGCCGCGACCACTCGTGGTGACCTGCCCGGGAACCGTCGTCAGATCTACGGATCAGCGAGACGTGAGCACGCCCGGCAGGGAACGTGCGTACCGGATTCTGCCCGATCGTCTGAGAGCTGGCTAGGGTGAACGGCTAGATCGTCGCATCTCCGACTGAACGAACGGACGATACCCGAGGGTTGGCGCGGTGGCGAGACCGGATCGACGGTCGTGTGTTTCCGCAGCTCCCGGAGCGCCCCGAACGGTTCAGGTGGCGCCGCCCTGACCGGTGCCGTCCGCCTCGGGCACCCGCACCGTCACGCCAGGGTAGAGGCGGGCCGCGATCCGGGCGGTGATTCCGGAGTTCTCCAGCGCCTCGGCGAGCCGTCGGCGCAGCTCCCGGCCCACCGCGAACTGCCCGTCCGCGGTGGTCTTGACCACGGTACGGATCACCGCGCCCTCCACGGTCATCTGCTCGACACCCAGCACCTCCGGCGGCTCGACGATCTCCGGCGCCAGGTCCGGGTCCATCGCCACCGCCGCCGCGGCCGTACGCAGCACCGCGCTCGCCTCCTCGGTGCCGGCGAACCCGATCGGCAGGTCGACCACCACCAGGGCCCAGCCCTGGCTCTTGTTCCCCACCCGGATGATCTCACCGTTGCGGATGTACCAGAGCACGCCCCGGCCGTCCCGGACCGTGGTGACCCGCAGCCCCACCGCCTCCACGACGCCGGTGGCCTCGCCCAGGTCGACCGTGTCGCCCACGCCGTACTGGTCCTCCACCAGCATGAACAGGCCGGCGATCAGGTCCTTGACCAGGCTCTGCGCGCCGAAGCCGAGCGCGACGCCGGCGATTCCCGCGCTGGCCAGCAGCGGCGCCAGGTCGAAACTGAACTCGCGCAGGATCATCAGCAGCGCGATGCCGAAGACGAACGCGCTCACCGTGCTGCGCAGCACCGAGCCGATGGCCTCGGCCCGCTGCCGCCGCCGCTCGGGGACGAAGTCGCCGTCCTCCGGCGCGGCGCTCGGCACCCGCTCGCGCAGCGGGCGCAGCAGCGTCGGCACGGCGCCCTCGGTCGTGGTGCGGACCAGCCGGTTGATCGTCCGGTGCAGCGCCCAGCGGGCCGCGAAGGCGACCGCCAGGATCAGCACGACCCGCAGCGGCTTGAGCAGGATCCAGTAGCTGCCCTCGGCGAACCAGGCCGAGCCGGTCGTGTCGTACAACCACTCGCAGGAGGTGCTGCCCTTGCAGTCGGCGCTCGGGCCGGCGCTCGGACCGGGAAGGGACAGGGCGGCGGACATCAGGCTGGTGGCACTCACCCTGCTTTCGTACCGCACCGCCGCTGACCGCCCGCTGGCGGACCCGCCATCCGGTACGCCCCGGCACCGGGTAACCGTGCGGAACCGGTCATCCTGACACGGCCCGAAAAAGAAGAAGCGTCGTACCCGCAGGTGAAGCACCGTCTCCTGGCCGGCGAGCGCGGCGTCGAGCAGCCGCCGCTCATAGCGGCTGTGAACCCGCCGCGACGGGGTCGCGCAGTGCGGGCAGGCGGCCGTCACGCTGCTGGTCTGCGCATACCCCCGTACCGAGGCACCTTTGGCTAGCACGTTTGTGATCCGCAGCCCGGCCAGGTGAGGGACACAACCTCGATCAAATCCACTATGGATCTCCGTGTGTGTGGTCAGGTCAAGGCGTGTACTCCCTTGCCGGCGAGGGCTTGTTGCAGCCGGTGGGAGTCGCCTTGGGTGGTGATCACGTGGGCGTGGTGCAGCAACCTGTCACGCCCTCGCCGAGACGCCCTGCGAGCTGCCCGACCCGACCACCCGCGAGGACTGCCGCTGGCCCGCCCTCGGCGCCATCACCCGCGCCGACGGATACACCCGGCCGATCTGCTCCCGCCAACGGCACACCGACGTCCTGCGGTACCACCCGCACACCGACGGCCCCCTGCCCGGCGACCCCGCCGGCTCTTGGACCTGACCCTGAAGGCCGACGGTCGGGCGGTCCCCGCGCACACATCGGGGAGCCGCCCGACCGTGCCCATCAGTGACCCCGGCCGGGGAGCCTCAGCCGGGCGTGAGCCAGCGGGATACCGCCTCGGTGAAGACCACCTCGTACGGAAGCCCTCGTAGGTCGTCCGCGGTCACCTCCAGGCCGCGAGCCTGAGCCAGCTCGGCCAGCCATGACCAGGGATGGTCCTCCCCGGACTCCTCCTCGTCGGGAAGCACGGCGCTCAAGACGTGCGGGGTGAGGCTGTCCCGAGTCTCGTGGAGCGGAACAGCGCCACTGTCCGGGGCGCCGGTTGATCGGGCGGTGACAGTGAACCCGCGTTCCGCGTGCAGGAGCACGCGCCGGCTGTCCTCCAGCATCGCGAACTCGCTGACGATGAAGCTCCGGGTGCACGCATCGTCGGGGTAGGCACGTGCGAGATCGCAGGTGGCGCCCAGGCCGACAACCCGACCGGGTTCGACCGGGGGAAGATCCGTGGGAGCGCGGTAGGCACCCGGGTACGGGCGCCAGCCGGCTTCCCCGCTGCTCACTGTCCCACTCCCGACGTTCCTGTGATCGCTTCCGCTGATACTTGCACAAACCGTGCCATCTGATCACCGGTTACGGTGTCGCCGGGGACGGCAGAGGTTGGGCGATCAGGGGCTACACGTGAGGTCCACGGGGTTCCCGTAGTACACCTCAGGGGGGTCGGCGATGCCGGGCAGGGGGTAGCTCGCGCTACGGTGCGGCGTGCCGTCGCGCTGCTGGTGGATCAGGGTGTGCTGTTTGTGGTGCCGCAGCGCGGGATGTTCGTGAAGCCATAGAGTGACGGCCCTCGATGCGCAGCCGTGATCATCGGGCACAGATCCGGCACAACTGAGACCGAAAACCCGGGTAGAACGTCGAAAGGCGTTGAGGGGCGCTGACCTGGTCAGACGCCAGGTCTGCCCGATTTTGAATGATCCTCATTCCACGTACCGCATTAGTACGTGCAATCCGGGGCCTTATCAGGGACGATTGGCGCAACGGACGTGGGTGATCCCGCCGGCGTCGGGTGTGGTTCCGTGTGCGGGCGTGCATCCGGCGCGACCACCGGCGGGAGCGGCTGGACCGGGAGGCTGAGCGCGATGCCTGACATACGACCCACGGTGGGCTCCGGAGCGTTGGTCCTCAACGTCACCTACGAGCCGCTGTGTGTCGTGTCGGTGCGTCGCGCCGCGATCCTCGTACTGTCCGCCAAGGCCGTCTGCGTCGCGGACGGCGACGGCGTCCTGCACAGCGCCCGCAGCGCGCTCCCGGTGCCCTCGGTGGTCCGGCTCACCCGGTTCGTCCGGGTGCCCTACCGCACCCACGTCGGGCTGTCCCGCCGGGCGATCTTCGCCCGCGACGGCTGGCGGTGCGCGTACTGCCGGGGCCCGGCCGAGACCATCGATCACGTCTTCCCCCGCAGCCGGGGCGGCCGGCACGCCTGGGAGAACGTGGTGGCCGCCTGCGCGCGGTGCAACCACACCAAGGGCGACAAGACCCCGGCCGAGCTGGGCTGGCGGCTGTACGCCCTCCCGGCCGCCCCGAAGGGGACGGCCTGGCGGGTGCTCGGGCACCGGGTCCCCGACCCGCGCTGGGCCAACTGGCTCGACCTGCGCGAGCCCGAGGCCGAGGCGGCGGCCTGATCCCGGGACTCACGTGTTGCGGGCCTTGACCAGGGACGCGTAGACCACGACGTTGTCGGCGTACCCGGTCTCGCCGCCGACCCAGCGCCCCCCGCAGGTGATCAGCCGCAGCCGGGGCCGGCTGAAGTCGCCGAACACCTCGTCCACCGGCAACTTCTCCTTGTCGTACCGGTGCACCGCGTCCACCTCGAAGACCGCCACCGACCCGTCCGCCCGGCGGACCTCGATCCGGTCGCCGGAACGCATGCTCTTCAGCTCGTGGAAGACCGCCGGCCCGGTCCGGGTGTCGACGTGCCCGACGATCACCGCCGGGCCGTACTGCCCGGGGGTCGGGCCCTGGTCGTACCAGCCGGCCTCCTGGGCGCGTCCGGCGTCCGGCACCCCGATCGTGCCGTCGGGCGCGATGCCGACGTCGTGCACGGGGGCGTCGAGGTCGATGGAGTTGATCGCGATGCCGGTCGGTCGGCTGGCCGGCAGCACCGGGAACTTCTTCGGCGGCGGCCGCAGCCCGACCACGAACCGGTCCGGAAGCACGCTGTAGCCCGTCAGAGCCTGCGTACCCAGCATCGCCAGGACCAGCGCCATCAGGGCGGCGACGACCAGGACGGGGGCACCCGGGCCCCGACTGGCGACCGGGCGCCACCGCCCCGCGCCCGCCCCGGGCCGCGCGGCGTTCCTCGGTACGGGCCGAGTGGCCGGGTCGGCCGTCGCGACGCTCGCCGAGCAGGACTGGCCGGCGACCCGGGCGAACCGCCGGCAGCCCCGGACCGCGAGCCACACCATCGCCCGGACCCGGCCCGGCGACCGCTCGGTCGGGCGGCTGCCGGGCTGCAGGCCGGTGCCGCGGCGGTCGGGCGTCGGCGCGTCGGCGCTGTGTCCTGCGGCGCGGTCGGGCGTCGGCGCGGCGGCGCTGTGTCCCGGGGTACGGTCGGGCGTCCGCGCGGCGGCGCGGCGGTTCCGCGCCGGGGCGTCACGCGTACGTCGGCGGGCCATGACAGGTGCCTCGTCAGGAACGCGTCCCGGTCCGTCCACGGCCGCCGAACGCGCCGAACCCGGCCGCCACGGCCGCCACGGCCAGGCCACCGACCAGCAGCAGCGCGGCGGTGCCCCGGCCCCCGGACGTGCCGCCGAGACCGGTGTTGGGGCCCTTGCTCGGCTGCGTCATGTTCAGCACCGTGAGCG
The DNA here is from genome assembly GCF_043198215.1 of Micromonospora sp. NPDC048830. Taxonomy (NCBI): domain Bacteria; kingdom Bacillati; phylum Actinomycetota; class Actinomycetes; order Micromonosporales; family Micromonosporaceae; genus Micromonospora; species Micromonospora sp. NPDC048830. The sequence continues at coordinate 33,739 of NZ_JBICUP010000006.1, read as the reverse complement.
TGGTCTGCGCCGTGTTGCCGTTCGGGCAGCGCAGGTCGACCGGGAAGTCGCCCGGCTCCTTGCTGGCGGGGATGGTGACCGTGCCGGTCAGGAAGCCGTTGTCCGGGCGGACGACGACCCGTCCGAAGGCGTCGGAGCGTACCTCCGCCTGCCGCCGGTTGTCGTTGTCGCAGCTGGCCCGGATGCTGACCCGGGTGCCGGCCTGCGCGCTGTTCGGGGTGACCTCGACGAAGGTGTTCTGCCCGGCCCGCGCCGGGGCGGCGGTGGCCAGGACGAACGCCCCGACCAGGCCGAGCACGGTCAGCGCGGCCGACAGGACACGAGGTGAGACGGTGAGCCCCCGCATGGTTCCCCCCTCCCGGTGTGGAACACCGGAAATCGACGGGTGAGCGTGCTCTGCTTTCCCCGTGACCCAGGGGCAAACCCGACCGGCCCGCCGTGCGGGGTTGTCGACCGGGACCCTCGACCTATCAAGAAGGGGCCCTTCCTCTCAACGGGGTGACCGGGTGCCAGCCGAGGGGGGTGGACAGGACCATCGTGCTGGACGGCTGGCCGTACGGGGCGAGGCGGTCGATGACCCCCTCGAACTCGGTGATCGAGCCGGCCGCCACCCTGAGCATGCTGCACGCGTCCCCGGTGATCCGGTGGATCTCCATGATCTCGGGCCAGCCCGCCACGTCGGGGTCGTTGAGGATGCAGCGGGAGCCGTAGCAGGACATCCGGATCAGCGCGACCACGGCCCGGCCGGCGCGGGCCAGGTCGACGTGCGCGTGGTAGCCGGTGATGACGCCGGACTCCTCCAGGCGGCGGACCCGCTCGGCCACCGCCGGCGGCGACAGGTGCACCCGGCGGGACAGCTCGCTGAACGACAGGCGCGCGTCGGCCTGCAGTTCGCGCAGCAGCGCCCAGTCCATGTCGTCCACGCTCAACCTTCCCCTCCGAAACCACGAGGCCTTCTCGGCCTTACGCACCGCAGGTCAGACGGCCGAAGCGCCGTTGATCCGGCATTCCGTTCGGCGTATTACCCGCGAGAGCATGACGTTACCGGCACATGGACGGAGACGACAGGTGGAGCAGACGGACCTGCGGGCGCCCACGCTGGCCGCGGCGGTGCGTCCGGTCACCCCCCAACAGCGCGCGGCCAAGGCGGCCCGCAACGGCGGCAAGCCGACCCTGGAGTTCGCCGAGCGGGTGCCCTACGACACGTATGTGCGCGCGAGCACCCTGCACCGGTTGCAGCAGCCGCTCAGCGACGACCCGGGCGAGATGTCCTTCCTGATGGTCAGCCAGATCATGGAGCTGTACTTCGGGCTGACCTGCCACGAGCTGCGCGAGGCGCAGCGCTGCCTGCGCGCCGACCGGGTGTGGGACGCCCTCGCCCCGCTGCGCCGGGCCGCCCTGCACCTGGAGGGGCTCAACGCGGCCTGGAAGGGGCTGCGCTGGATGACCCCGGCCGACTTCAACCGGTTCCGCAACCTGCTCGGCGAGGGCTCCGGCTTCCAGTCGGCCATGTACCGGCACCTGGAGTTCCTGCTCGGCCTGCGCGACGCGGCCCTGGTCCGGCCGTTCCGCCGGCAGACCGAGGTGTACGCCGAACTGCGCGCCGCCCTGGCCGCCCCCAGCCTCTGGGACGACGTGCTGGCCCTGCTCGCCCGCTGCGGCTTCGACCTGCCCGCCGAGGTGCTCGACCGCCACGTCGCCGAGGAGCACCAGCCGCACCCGGCCGTGGCGGCGGCGTGGGTGACCGTCTACGCCGACGGTGGCGGCCCGGACAACCACCTGCGCCTGCTCGGCGAGGCGCTGACCGAGGTGGCCGAGCAGTTCGGCGACTGGCGGTGGAACCACCTCAAGGCGGTGCAGCGCAGCATGGGCGCCAAGGCCGGCAGCGGCGGCTCGGCGGGCCTGGCGTGGTTGCAGCGCAGCATGGCCCGGGTGGTCTTCCCGGAGCTGTGGTCGGCCCGGACCGCTATGTGAGCGGAGAGCGAGACATGCACACCCCCGAAGAAGAAGCGCGGAGACTCGACGCCGCCGACCCCGGGCACCGGCACCTGTTCCACGTGCCCCCGGCCGACGGCGGGCGCTACCCCGAGGCCGCGTACCTGGCCGGGAACTCCCTCGGGCTGCAGCCCCGGGCCACCCGCGACGAGCTGCTGGCCGACCTGGACGCGTGGCGCCGGCTGGGGGTCGAGGGGCACCTGGAGGCGCCGCGGCCGTGGCTGCCGTACCACGAGCTGTTGACCGGCCCGGTCGCCCGGCTGGTCGGCGCCCGACCCGCGGAGGCCGTGGTGATGAACTCCCTCACGGTCAACCTGCACCTGCTGATGGTCGGCTTCTACCGGCCGGCGGGGGAGCGGACCCGGATCGTCATCGAGGACACCGCCTTCCCGTCGGACAGCTACGCCGTGCGCAGCCAGGCCCGCTTCCACGGCCTGGACCCGGACGCCACGGTGGTGCGGCTCAGGCCGCGCCCCGGCGAGGACACCCTGCGCACGTCCGACGTCGTGGAGTTCCTCGCCGCCGAGGGACACACCGTCGCGCTGGTGCTGCTCGGCGGGGTCAACTACCTCACCGGCGAGCTTATGGACATCCCCGCGATCACGGCCGCCGGCCGGGCCGCCGGGGCGGTCGTCGGCTGGGACCTGGCGCACGCCGCCGGCAACGTGCCGCTGGCGCTGCACGACTGGGACGTCGACTTCGCCGCCTGGTGTTCGTACAAGTACCTCAACTCGGGGCCGGGCGCGCTGGCCGGCGCGTTCGTCCACGAGCGGCACCTCGGCCGGGCCGACCTGCCCCGCTTCGAGGGCTGGTGGAGCACCGAGGCCGGTACCCGGTTCGAGATGGCCCCCGTCTCCCGGCCACCGGCCACCGTGGAGGCGTGGCAGGTCTCCAACCCGCCCATCTTCGCGATGGGGCCGGTGCGGACGTCGCTGGAGCTGTTCGACTCCGTGGGAATGCCGGCGCTGCGCGAGCGCAGCGTGCGGCTCACCGGGTATCTGGAGCGGCTGCTCGACGAGGTCACCGCCGACCGGCCGCTGACCGTGGTGACCCCGCGCGAACCGGACCGGCGGGGCTGCCAGCTCTCGGTGCGCATCGGCGCGGGCAGCGCCAACGAGCTGACCAAGCGGCTGCGGCACGAGCACGGCGTGATCGCCGACACGCGGGAGCCGGACGTCGTCCGGTTCGCCCCGGTGCCGCTCTACTCGACGTACCACGACTGCTGGCGGGTCGCCGACGCGCTGGCAGGCACCGACTCATGAACACCGAACCCGACGAGATCGCGGTGGTCGGCGCGGGGCTGGCCGGCTGTCTGCTGGCCTGCTTCCTGGCCCGGCGCGGCCACCGGGTCGCGCTCTACGAGCGGCGGCCGGACCCGCGCACCGGCCGGGTCGAGCGGGGCCGCTCGATCAACCTGGCGCTGTCCGAGCGGGGGCTCGACGCGCTGCGCCGGATCGGCCTGGACGGGCAGGTGATGGCCGACGCGCTGCCGATGCGCGGCCGGATGATCCACCCCGTGGCGGGCGAGCCGCAGTTCCAGCCGTACAGCGCCGCCGGGGACCGGGCGATCAACTCGATCAGCCGGGGCGCGCTGAACAACGCCCTGCTCAGCGCCGCCGACGCGCTGCCGGGGGTGCGGACCGCCTTCGACCACCGGCTGGTCGGCCTCGACCCGGCGACCGGGGAGATGACCTTCGAGACGCCGCAGGGCAAGGTCACGGCCGCCGCGCCGGTCGTCCTCGGCGCCGACGGGGCCGGCTCCGCCGTGCGCGGGCAGCTGCTCGCGTACGGGGTGCTGGGCGAGAGCCTCGACTTCCTCGACTACGGCTACAAGGAGCTGACGATCCCGCCGCTCGGCGGCGACTTCGCACTCGACCCGGCGGCGCTGCACATCTGGCCGCGCGGCACCTCGATGATGATCGCGCTGCCCAACCCGGACCGCTCCTTCACCTGCACCCTGTTCTGGCCCACCCACGGCACGGCGAGCTTCGCCTCGCTGACCAGCCCGGCCGCGATCGAGCGGCACTTCGCCACCCACTACCCGGACCTCGTCCCGCTGGCGCCGAACCTGGTCGACGACTACCAGCACAACCCCGTCGGCGTGCTCGGCACGGTGCGCTGCGCCCCGTGGCAGGCGCACCGGGTCTGCCTGCTCGGCGACGCCGCGCACGCCATCGTCCCGTTCTACGGCCAGGGCGCCAACTGCGCGTTCGAGGACGTGGTGGAGCTGGACCGCTGCCTCGACGAGCGCGGCGAGGACTGGGCGGCGGCGCTGCCGCTGTTCCAGGCGCGGCGGCAGGCCAACGCGGAGGCGATCGCCCGGATGGCGCTGGCGAACTTCGTGGAGATGCGGGACAAGGTCGCCTCCCCGGTGTTCCAGGCCCGGCGGCGGGTCGAGCACGCGCTGGAGCGGGCCCTGCCCGGCCGGTACGTCTCCCAGTACGAGCTGGTCTCCTTCTCCACCACCCCGTACTCCGACGTCCGGCGGCGCGTCCGCCGCCAGCACCGGGCGCTCGGGACGGTGGCCGCGGGAGCGGCGGCGCTGCTGGCCGGGGCGGTCGGGGCGGCGGTCACCCGGGGGCGGCGGCGATGAGCGTCGACTGGAACACGAGCCTGCTGGCCGGGCGGGCGCCCGGCGGGCCGGGGCTGCTGCGCAACTTCGTCGGCGGGGAGTTCGTGGCCGCCGGGCGGCGGTTCACCAAGCGCAGCCCGGTGACCGGCGAGCCGGTCTTCGAGGTCGTCGAGGCCGACCGGTCCACCGTGGACGACGCGGTGGCCGCCGCCCGGGCGGCCCTGCGCGGGCCGTGGGGGCGGATGGGGGAGCGGGAGCGCGCCGAGGTGCTGCGCCGGGTCGCCGACGAGCTGGAGCGCCGCTTCGACGACCTGGTCACCGCCGAGGTGGCCGACACCGGCAAGTCGATCAGCCAGGCCCGCACGCTGGACATCCCGCGCGGCGCGGCCAACTTCCGGGCGTTCGCCGAGATCGTGGCGACCGCGCCGACCGAGTCGTTCACCACGGTCACCCCGGCCGGCGGCCGGGCGCTGAACTACGCCGTCCGCAAGCCGGTCGGCGTGGTCGCGGTCATCGTGCCGTGGAACCTGCCGCTGCTGCTGCTGACCTGGAAGGTCGCCCCGGCCCTGGCCTGCGGCAACGCCGTGGTGGTCAAGCCCAGCGAGGAGACCCCCGCCTCGGCGACCCTGCTCGCCGAGGTGATGGCCGCCGCCGGCGTCCCGGACGGGGTGTTCAACCTGGTGCACGGCTTCGGCCCCGACTCGGCCGGGGAGTTCCTGACCCGACACCCGGGGGTGGACGCGATCACGTTCACCGGCGAGTCGGCCACCGGCGGCGCCATCATGCGCGCGGCGGCGGACGGGGTGAAGGCCGTCTCCTTCGAGCTGGGCGGCAAGAACGCCGGCCTGGTCTTCGCCGACGCCGACCTGGACGCGGCGGTCGCCGGCTCGGTGCGGTCCAGCTTCACCAACGGCGGCCAGGTCTGCCTCTGCACCGAGCGGATCTACGTGCAGCGCCCGGTCCACGACGAGTTCGTCGAGCGGCTGGCGAAGGCTGCCGACGGACTGACGTACGGCTGGCCGGCCGACGAGGCCACGGTGAACATGCCGCTGATCTCGCACCAGCACCGGGACAAGGTGCTCGGCTGTTACGACCTGGCCCGGGCGGAGGGTGCCGAGGTGCGCGCCGGGGGCGGCACGCCGCGCTTCGGCGACGCCCGCGACGGGGGCGCGTACGTGCGGCCGACCGTGCTGACCGGGCTCGGCCCGGACGCCCGGACCAACCGCGAGGAGATCTTCGGGCCGGTGGTGCACGTCGCGCCCTTCGACGCCGAGGACGAGGCGTACGCGCTGGCCAACGGCACCGAGTACGGCCTGGCGGCGACGGTCTGGACCCGGGACGTCGGCCGGGCGCACCGGGCCGGCGCCCGGCTGGACGCCGGCATCGTCTGGGTCAACACCTGGTTCCTGCGGGACCTGCGCACCCCGTTCGGCGGGGTGAAGGCGTCCGGCATCGGCCGCGAGGGCGGCGTGCACTCCCTCGACTTCTACTCCGAACTCACCAACGTCTGCGTGGACCTCTCTTGATCGATCTGGACGGCGCGGTACGCGAGCTGACCGAGGCCCGGGAGAGCGGGAAGCCCTGCCCGCCGCTGCGCGGGCGGCTGCTGCCCGAGGGGGACGTCGCCTCGGCGTACCAGGTGCAGCAGCGCCAGGCGCGGGCCTGGCGCGACCGGGGCGAGCGCCGGGTGGGCGCGAAGATCGGGCTGACCTCCCGGGCGGTGCAGGAGAGCCTGGGCGTCTTCGAGCCGGACTTCGGGGTGCTCACCGACGCCATGGCCGTCGCCGACGGCGCGGAGGTGCCGCTCGGCCGGCTGCTCCAGCCGCGGGTGGAGGCGGAGGTCGCCTTCGTGCTCGGCGCGGACCTGACCGACGAGCGGGTCACCACCGTCGACGTGATCCGGGCGGTCGACCACCTGCTGCCGGCCATCGAGATCGTCGACTCGCGGGTCGCGGGCTGGGACATCTCCATCGTGGACACCGTCGCCGACAACGCCTCCAGCGGGCTGTTCGTGCTCGGCACCGCGCCGCGCCGGCTCGCCGACGTGGACCTGCGGCTGTGCGGGATGGTCCTGGAACACGCCGGGGAGCCCGTCTCCGTCGGCGCCGGGGCGGCCTGCCTCGGCAACCCGCTGCACGCGTTGGCCTGGCTCGCCGGCACGATGGCCCGCGCCGGCGACCCGCTGCGCGCCGGGGACGTGGTGCTCTCCGGCGCGCTCGGGCCGATGGTGCCGGTGACGCCCGGCGCGGCGTACGAGGCCCGGATCTCCGGGCTCGGCTCGGTGCGGACGTGTTTCTCCCGGGAGGCCCAGTGAGTGGCCAGCAGGACGTGATCGTGGACCTGGCGCTGGACCCGGCGGGCCGGCGTCCTCAGGAGGGGGCAGCGTGATCGGGCCGGACGTGGCGGGAATCGCCGAGAGGCTGGGCGTGGCCGCCGACACGGCCACCGCGATCCCGCAGCTCGCCGCCGAGACCGGCCTGGACGTCGACGGCGCGTACGCCGTGCAGGCCGCGCTGGTGCAACGCCGGCTGGGCCGGGGCGAGCGCCTGGTCGGGCTGAAGATGGGCCTGACCAGCAAGGCCAAGATGGCCCAGGTCGGGGTGGACGAGGTGATCTGGGGCCGGCTCACCGACGCCATGCGGGTGCCCGACGGCGGCACCGTGGACGTCGGGGCGTACATCCACCCCCGGGTCGAGCCGGAGGTGGCGTTCCTGCTGGACCGGCTGCCCGAGCCGGGCGAGCCGGTGGGCTCCTTCACCGACGCCGTGCGCGCGGTCGCCCCGGCGATCGAGCTGATCGACTCCCGGTACGCCAACTTCACGTTCTCCCTGCCCGACGTGATCGCCGACAACACCTCGGCGGCGGCGTTCGTGGTCGGGCCGTGGTCGGCCGTGCCCGACGGGCTGGACAACCTCGGCGTGCTGCTGGAGGTCGACGGGCGGGTGGCCCAGGTCGGTTCGACGGCGGCGATCCTCGGTGATCCCCGTCGGGCGCTCGACGAGGGGCTGCGCCTGGTTGGGCGGCACGGGGTGCGAATGCATTCCGGCTGGGTCTTCCTGGCCGGGGCGGCCACCGCCGCGGTGCCGCTGGCTCCTGGTGCGCATGTGCGGGCCGTCGTCGAGTCGCTCGGCGCCGCTTCCCTACGGGCTTCCTCATGAGCGCTGGGTTCGTGGTGGGGGTTCCGGGCAGCCCAACCGGCTCCGGGCGGTCAGGCGTGATCCCTGCGCCGGTTGGGCTGCCCGGAACCCCTGACGTGGCCACCGTCCGCCGGTTGCTGCCGGATGGTCGTCATGGGTGACGGCGCCAGGGTCGTGGCGGGGAAGGCCGTGCCGCGGGGGGCGTTTCCGCACGTCAAGGTCGCCGGTGGGTTCGTCTTCGTCTCCGGTACGTCGTCCCGCCGCCCCGACAACACGTTCGCCGGCGTCGAGGTGGACGAACTGGGCACGACCAACCTGGACATCCGGGTGCAGACCCGGGCCGTGATCGAGAACGTGCGGGACCTGCTGCGCTCGGTCGGCGCCGACCTGTCGGATCTCGTACAGGTCACCACGTACCTGGTCAACATGAACGACTTCGGGGGCTACAACGAGGTGTGGGCCGAGTTCTTCGACGCCACCGGGCCCACCCGCACCACAGTGGCGGTGCACCAACTGCCGCACCCGCACCTGCTGATCGAGATCCAGGCCGTGGCCGTCGCACCCACAGGAGGTCAGTCGTGAGCGAGATCGCCGAGCCGTTCAGTTTTCCCGGGTGGATCGCCGAGAACCAGCACCTGCTGAAGCCGCCCGTGGGCAACAAGGAGATGTTCCCGGGCGGAGACGACTTCATCGTCATGGTCGTCGGCGGGCCGAACCAGCGCACCGACTTCCACGTCGACCCGTACGAGGAGTTCTTCTACCAGGTCAAGGGCAACATGCACGTCAACCTGATGACCCCGGAGGGGCCGCGTACGGTGCACGTGCGCGAGGGCCAGATGTGGATGCTGCCGCGGAACACCCCGCACTCGCCGCAGCGGCCCGAGCCCGGCTCGATCGGCGTGGTGGTCGAGCGGGTCCGCGAGGAGGGCACGCTGGAGAAGTTCCAGTGGTACTGCCCGGAGTGCGGGCACAAGGTGCACGAGGTGGAGTTGCAGGTCCGCGACATCGCCGCCGACCTGCCCCCGGTCTTCGGCGCGTTCTACGCCGACGAGAAGGCGCGCACCTGTGACGGGTGCGGCGCGTTGCACCCGGGCAAGGGCTGATGGCCGGGCCCGTTCGGGGCCTGCCCGGGCAGGCGCGGCATCCGGTGGTGGACGTGCACACGCACGTCGTACCGAAGGGGTGGCCGGACCTCGGCGCGGCGTGCGGCGGGTCCGGCTGGCCCTGGCTGCGCATCGACTCGGAGCGGGCCGCCATGATCATGGTGGGGGAGACCGAGTTCCGCCCGGTGGGGGCGCAGTGCTGGGACCCGGCGGTCCGGCTCGCCGACATGGCCGACGACGGCGTCGACGTGCAGGTGGTCTCCCCGACACCGGTGTTCTTCTCCTACGACCGTCCGGCCGACCAGGCCGTCAAGGTGGCCCGCATCTTCAACGACCTGACCCTGGAGGTCACCGCGGGCGGCACCGGCCGGCTCGTGCCGTTCTGCCAGGTGCCGTTGCAGGATCCGGACGCGGCCTGCGCCGAGCTGGACCGCTGCCTGGCGGCCGGGCACGCCGGGGTGGAGATCGGCAACCACGTCGGCGACCGCGACCTCGACGACGCGGGCATCGTCACGTTCCTCCAGCACTGCGCCGAGGTGGGCGCGCCGGTCTTCGTGCACCCGTGGGACATGCCGGGCGGCCCCCGGCTGGACCGCTGGATGGCCCGCTGGCTGACCGGGATGCCTGCCGAGACGCATCTGTCGGTGCTGGCCCTGATCCTCGGTGGCGTGTTCGACCGGGTGCCGCGCTCGCTGCGGATCTGCTTCGCGCATGGCGGGGGCAGCTTCCCGTTCTGGCTGGGCCGGGCCGACAACGCCTGGCACCGCCGGGGCGACCTGGTACGCGGTGCCTCCAGCGCCCCGCCCAGCGCCTACGTCGACCGGTTCTGCGTCGACTCCGTGGTGTTCGACCCGGCGGCGCTGCGGCTGCTGGTCGAGACGATGGGGGAGGACCGGGTGCTGGTCGGCAGCGACTACCCGTACCCGCTGGGGGAACGGCCGGTCGGCGACGTGGTCCGCCGGTCCGACTTCCTCACCGACGGGCAGCGCGACAAGCTGCTGTCCGCCAACGCCCTCCACTTCCTCGGCGCGTCAATGTATACGAGCCGCCGTTGAGTATATAGTTGGCTCGTGAAGACTGTTATCGATCTTGATGATGAGCTGCTCGAGCGAGCTCGACGTGAGCTGGGCACCAAGAGCAAGAAGGACACCATCCATGCCGCCCTGCGGCTGGTGGCGGAACGTGGTGAGCGGCTGGAAGCGATTCACGAGCTGCTGTCGATCGACCGGGACTGGACCGGCCTTCTGGAGAGTGACAAGACCCCCGAGGGCCGACAGGACGCGGCGTGAATCCTCCCGCCGGCCTTTACCTCATAGACACCTCCGCGTGGGGTCGCCTCCGCCAGCCGATCGTGAAGAAGCGAATCGTGGCGATCCTCACGGAAGGGCTCGCCGCCACATGCATCCCGCTCGATCTGGAGGACGGGCGAAGCGCGCGTGACTTTCGCGACGCGGTAGCGATCCGTACCCGGCGCGCCCAGCTCATGATCGATCTACCGGTCACGGCGGCGGTGGCTACGCGCGCGCGAGATCTGCAACTGGCCCTGGCAGCCCGCGGATACCATCGTGCCGCGAGTCCGGTGGACCTCACAGTGGCAGCAGCCGCCGCCGAATACTCTGCCGTCGTCCTGCATTACGACCGCGACTTCGATCTCATCGAGGACGTGGGCGGCCCTCGATCCGAGTGGGTGGCGCCGGCTGGCACCCTCACGTAACCGCTTCACCTGTCGTGTCGCACGGTGATCAGAGCCGGCGTACGGGGCAGGATGGCGGGGTGGGTGAGCCGCACGACCTGACCGCGCTGGAGCAGGCCGCCGCGATCGCGCGGGGCGAACTGTCCAGCGTGGAGCTGGTCGCGCATCACCTCGCCCGGGTCGACGCGCTCGCCGACACCGTGGGGGCGTTCGTCACGGTCACCCCGGAGCTGGCCCTCGACGCGGCGCGGGCCGCCGACGCGGCGCCCGCCGAGGGGCGCGGCCCGCTGCACGGCGTGCCGACCGCGATCAAGGACCTCACCCTCACCGCCGGGGTGCGCACCACGTTCGGCTCGGCGGCCTTCGCCGACCTGGTGCCCCCGATCGACGCCGACGTCGTCCGGTTGATGCGCGCCGCCGGGCTGGTCAGCCTCGGCAAGACCACCACCTCCGAGCTGGGCTGCTCGCTGTACTCCGAGGGGCTGGTCGCGCCGCCGGCCCGCAACCCGTGGCACCTCGTCTACACGGCGGGCGGGTCCAGCGGCGGGGCCGCGGCGGCGGTGGCGGCGGGGCTGGTGCCGCTGGCCCAGGGCTCCGACGGCGGCGGGTCGCTGCGCATTCCCGCCTCCCTGTGCGGCCTGGTCGGCTACAAGCCGAGCCGGGGCGTGGTCTCCGGCGGGCCGCTCGGCTCCGGGGCGTTCGGCCTGCCGATCAACGGGCCGCTGGGCCGTACCGTCGCCGACGTCGCCGCGCTGCTGGACGTGATGGCGGTGCCGGTGCCCGGCGAGCCCTACCTGCCGCCGGCCGCGCCCGACGGCGGCTACCTGGGCGTGGCGCGGCGGGCCGCGCCCGGCCGGCTGCGGGTCGGCCGGTTCACCGCCCCGATGCTCGCCGACGAGCCGGTGCACCCCGACTGCGTCGCCGCCGTCGACCACGCCGCCGCGCTGCTCGCCGCGGCCGGCCACGAGGTGGTCGAGGTGTCCGCGCCGCTCGGCCCCGAGGTGTGGCCGCTGTTCGAGACCGTCTGGTACGTCCTGGCGCTCACCCCGGTCGCGGCCGAGCGGGAGAGCCGGCTGCTGCCGCTGACCCGGTACCTGCGGTCCCGGGGCGCGTCGATCTCGGCCGGCGCGCTGATGGGCACGCTGGGTGAGCTCCAGGCGCAGGTACGTCTCGCCGCCCGCCGCACCGCGGGCTGCGACCTGCTGCTCTGCCCGACGCTCGCCGCGCCGCAGGCGCCCGTCGGGTGGTTCACCGCCGACGGCGACCCGGAGCGTGACTTCGACCGGCAGCGCCGGTTCTCGCCGTACTGCGCGGTGTTCAACGTGACCGGCCAGCCGTCCGTTTCCCTGCCGCTCGGGCGTACCGCCGAGGGCCTGCCCGTCGGTGTCCTGCTCACCGGTTCCTACGGTGACGACGCGTCCCTGATCGCCGTCGCCGCGCAGCTTGAGCACGCGAGTGACGGGTGGGATCACCACCCCGCAATCTGGCGGGCCGTCGGCTCCGCTAACGTGAATACGAGCGGAGTCGGGCGGAGGGCCTCATGATCGTCCACTCGACCCGGGGATTCCTGGTCTCTCTTTCCGCCTGGGGGCGTTGGGATTGTCTGTTACCGACACGCTGCTGATCTACGTCGGCATCCCGGCCGCCACGGTGCTGGTGATCACCGCGCTGGCGTTCGCCGGTAGCCGGGGCAAGGGCACCGGCGCCAAGCGCTACCGGCCGGGCCGGCCCTTCGACTTCGCTCCGGTCTGGTTCCTCGGCCGCCCGGAGCAGCTGGCCGACACGACCGGCTGCGCGCTGGCCGCCGGCGCGCAGGCGCCGGCGTTGACCAGCCACAAGCTTGAGAAGGCCGGCGTCGAGGCGCCGGCGGGTGGAACCGGAGGCGCAAGTGACCGTTGGTGAGAAGCAGGCCGGGCCGGAAACCCCGCCCGAGGTGCTCGACGGGCCGTTCTCGACCCGTCAGCTGCTGCGCATCGACGAGGCGCTCCGCCTGGCCGACCAGGGGACCGGGCTGGTCTTCTCGGTCTACGTCGGCGGGCTCGACGAGCCGATCCGCGACCACGCCCAGCGGCTGCACCGCCAGCTCGCCGACCCCGACCGGTCGGTGCTGATCGCCGTGTCGCCCAACCAGCGTCAGCTGGAGATCGTTACCGGCCGGCACGCCCGCAAGCGCATCCCGGACACGTACGCCCGGCTGGCGGCACTGTCCATGGTGGCCGCCTTCGGCGGCGGCGACCTGGCCGGCGGCATCATCAACGGCCTCGACCAGCTCGCCAGCCACGCCGGCAAGGGCTGAGGTGTAGGGAAGGGCCCCTTCTCAACGCCCGCGGTGGAAAAGGCGCCCCCTTTCAGCGAACTCAGCGGACGACCACACGACACCCGGTTCGCCACGGCGGGCCGGGTGTCGTCGTCCGGTCAGCGGGGCCAGGCGCCCGGGTCGAGCGTCGTCGGCCAGGGCTCGGTGACCCGCGCCGCGTCGTCCGGCCCGACGGTGCCGAGCAGTTGGTAGTGGTCGCCCTTTGCCAGCTCGTAGCGAGAGCGACCTCCTTCGGCAACCATAACGGCGCGGGGTCGGCCCGGGCTTTCGCCCGCGCCGACCCCGCGCCGCGTACTCCCGGGTCAGGCGCCCCGGGCGTCCCTCGCGCGCGCCTTCAGCGCGCGGACGACGCCGTCGCGGCCCTCGGCGACCAGCCGGCGCAGCGGCGCCGGGTGACCCTCGGCGGCCAGCCAGGCGTCGGTCATCCCGACGGTCTCCTCCGAGACCTGCTGCGTCGGGTACGCCAGCTGCACGAACTCCTGCGCCGGCTCGCTGTCCCGCTGCGCCCACACCTGGTCCACCACCGCGAAGTACCGCTCCCGGTACGGGGCGACCAGCTCGGCCTGCATCGACGGGCCGAAGCCCTGCAGCAGCGCCCGGTTGCGCCAGTTCGGCAGCGCCTCGGGTCCGGTGAGCTGCGCCCACACGGCGGCCTTGTTCTCCGGCGTCGGCACCAGCGCGTGGGCGTACGCGGCCTCCCGCTCGCCGCTGGCCGTGCGGTCGGCGGCCAGCTCGGCCTCGATCTCGGCCGGGCCGGCGGCTCCGTTCGCCACCAGCGACTGGACGATCGACCAGCGCAGCTCCGTGTCGATGGCCAGCCCGGCCGGCACGTCGACGCCGTCGAGCCAGCCCCGCACGGCGGCCAGGTCCTCCGCCGAGCGGGCCGCCGACACGTACGCCCGCGCCCACGCCAGCTGCAGCCCGCTGCCCGGCTCGGCGGCGGCGAGGGTGGCCCTGGCCGTACGCGCCACCTCGGCCCAGCCGGTCGGCGCCCAGGCCCGGTCGGCGTACAGGTTGAGGGCGACGGGCACCTGCTGCCGCAGGATGGCGGTGACCAGGTTGATGTCGGACTCGGCGGGCAGCCCGGCCAGCACCAGCGCGACGAAGTCCCGGGCCGCCAGTTCGGCGTCGCGGAGCATGTCCCACGCGGCCGTCCAGCACAGCGCGCGGGCCAGCGACGACTCGAAACCGGCGATGTGCTGCACCACCGCGGCCATCGACCGCTCGTCCAGCCGCAGCTTGGTGTACGTCAGGTCGTCGTCGTTGAGCAGCAGCACGTCCGCCGCGCGCACGCCGCGCAGCGCGGTCAGCTCGGTGTGCTCGCCGGTCACGTCCGCCTCGATCCGTTCCCGGCGGACCAACCGGCCGTCGACCAGGTCGTACAGGCCCACGCCGATGCGGTGGGTACGCAGCGTCGGGTGCCCGGCGGGCGCCTCCTGGCGGACCACCACCCGCTCGTAGCCGCCGTCGGCGCCGATCGCGGCCTCGGGGCGCAGCGTGTTGACCTGGGCCGTCTCCAGCCACTGCGCGGCGAACTTGCGCAGTTCCCGGCCCGAGGCGGCCTCCAGCTCGGACAGCAGGTCGTCGAAGGTGGCGTTGCCCCACGCGTGCTTGCCGAAGTACGCCCGCAGCCCGGCCAGGAACGGCTCCTCGCCGACGTACGCGACGAGCTGCTTGAGCACGCTCGCGCCCTTGGCGTACGTGATGCCGTCGAAGTTGACCTCGACCGCCTCCAGGTCCGGCATCTCGCAGTAGACCGGGTGGGTGGAGGAAAGCTGGTCCTGCCGGTAGCCCCAGTTCTTGCGGATCGACAGGAACGTCGTCCAGGCGTCGGTGAACCGGGTGGCGTTGGCGTTGCACCAGTGGCTGGCCCACTCGGCGAACGACTCGTTCAGCCACAGGTCGTTCCACCAGCGCATGGTGACCAGGTCGCCGAACCACATGTGGGCCAGCTCGTGCAGGATCGTGTTGGCCCGCTGCTCGTACTCGAAGTCGGTGACCTGCGAGCGGAAGATGTAGTGCGACTCGGCGTGCGTGACGCAGCCGAAGTTCTCCATCGCGCCGGCGTTGAAGTCCGGCACCCAGAGCTGGTCGTACTTGGGCAGCGGGTAGCGCACCTCGAACTGCTCGTGGAAGAAGTCGAAGCCCTGCTTGGTGATGAGGAACAGGTCGTCGGAGTCCAGGTACTGCGCCATCGAGGCCCGGCAGTACACCCCCAGGTCGACGCCGTCGTGGCTGTCCCGCACCTCGTGGTACGGCCCGGCGCAGAGCGCGGTGATGTACGTGCTCATCCGTACCGACTCGCGGAAGTGCAGCGTCTTGAGCCCCTCGCCGGCCGGTTCCTCGCGCTCGACCGGCATGTTCGACACGACCCGCCAGTGGTCGGGGACGGTGGCGTGCCAGGTGTAGACGCTCTTCAGGTCGGGCTGGTCGAAGCAGGCGTACACCCGCTGCGCGTCCGCCGTCTCGAACTGGCTGTAGAGGTAGGTCTCCCCGTCGACCGGGTCGACGGTGCGGTGCAGCCCCTGCCCGCTGTTGGAGTACGCGAAGTCCGCGTCCACCACGAGGACGTTCTCGGCGGCCAGGTCGGTCAGGGTCAGGCCCTTCTCGGCCGACCAGCCGGACACGTCCACCGGGGCGCCGTTCAGCGTCGCCGAGCGCACCGACTCGGCGGCCGCCTCGATGAAGGTCGTGGCCCCCGGCTCGGTGCAGCGGAACCGGACCTCGGTCACGGACCGGAAGGTGTGACCGTCGGCCGCCAGGACGGCGGTCGACAGGTCCAGGCTGATGTCGTACCCGGTCACCTCAAGCAGGCGGGCCCGCTCGGTGGCCTCGACCTGGGTCAGGTTGCGCACTCCCGGCACTGTTCGTCTCCATCCCACTCTCGCCATACGCCGCCGCGGCGTCAGCCCGCCGCCCGCTCGTGGCGGCCGGTCGGCTCCGATCCTTCCACGCGAGGACGCTTCACGGTGGTCGAGGTCACGCTCTCAATCGGGTATCAGTCGATCCGCGCCGGGGTGAGGATTCAGGGAAAGGCGCCGCCCTCCGGCGCTCCCGTGACGAAAGGGACCTCACCGTGACCGACCGCGTCACCGTCGACATGTGGTTCGACCCGATCTGTCCCTGGGCGTGGATCACCTCCCGCTGGCTGCTGGAGGTGGAACAGGTCCGGGACGTGGACGTCCGCTTCCACGTGATGAGCCTGTCCGTGCTCAACGAGGGGCGTGACCTGCCCGAGAAGTACCAGGACCTGATGCGTACGGGCTGGGGCCCGGTGCGGGTCTGCGTCGCGGTCGAGCAGAAGCACGGTCAGGACGCCGTCCGCGAGTTGTACACGGCGCTGGGCACCCGGATCCACCTCGGCAAGGAGCCGGTGGGCCGGGAGGTGCTCGTGGCGGCGCTGAACGACGCCGGGCTCGCCCCCGACCTGGCCGACGCCGCCGAGAGCACCGGGTACGACGAGGCGCTGCGCGCCAGCCACGAGGCCGGCATGCGGCCGGTCGGCACCGACGTGGGGACACCGGTCATCCACGCGCCGGGCCCCGACGGCGGAAAGGTCGCCTTCTTCGGCCCGGTGGTCACCCCGCGCCCCAGGGGCGAGGCGGCCGGCCGGCTCTGGGACGGCGTTCTGCTGGTGGCCGGGACCCCCGGCTTCTACGAGCTCAAGCGCTCCCGCGAGCTGGGCCCCATCTTCGACTGAGGGCCCCTGCCGATGCCTGGGTGGAGAGGATGCCCTTCTCGCCACCTCGCCGCCGTCCCCGTCCGAGTGTGGCGGGGGCGGCGGGTGACCGGACGTGGCGCGCCGGGGCGGCGTCACCGGGGCGGCGAGGGGCTCGTTTCACCGGATGTCCCAGCCAGTGGCCCCGCCGGGCCGTAGTGGCAGCCGTGGAGGCAGACCGATGAGCAAGCACCGTCGCACGTCCGACCACCCGTCCGCCGGGGCGGCGACCGGGGACTCCGGCGCGACGTACTGGTCCGTGTCCGAGGAGCGCTGGCCGTCCGTACGGCCGACGCTGCCGGCCGAGATGGTCGACCTGCTGGCGCCCCCGATCGTGGTCGGCGTGGCCCGGGTGGTGGCGAGCTCCCGGATGACCCCGCCCGCCGACCCGGTCGCCGCGACGATCCCGGTACGCACGCCTGCGCCGGACCCGGTACGCGCCGCCGCGGCCGTCGCCCGCGGGCGGCACCGCAGCGACGAGTGAGCGGGGCTCCCCTGTATCCCAGGCGTTGGCGAGCGGCCCTTTCATCTGGTGGACGGGTGCGGGGTCAGCCGCGCGGGACCACCGCCCGCCGGTAGCGTCGTCGCCATGACGGTCGTGCATCCGATCACCCGGGCCTGGATCACCACTGGCGGCACCGGCGCGCAGAACTACGACGAGTTCGCCGACGACGCGGAGATCACCGCGATCATCGAGGCCAACCCGCACAGTGCCCTCGGTATCGAGATGCCGCACCGGGCACCCGGGAGCCTCGGCAGGTCGTTCCTCGACGCGCTGCCCGACGCGGTGGCCCGGCTGGCCGAGGCCAAGGCCGACGGCAGCTACACGCCGGCCGAGCAGGTCGTGGTCCTGTACCGGATCACCGCGCCCGGGGAGGAGCCGGCGTACGGGCTGTGGGCCATGGTCGACACCGACCAGATCTCCACCAGCGCGGACGAGCCCGGGCTGGTCATCCGCAACGAGGACGTCTTCATCGCCAAGGTGCGGGAGCGGGTCGCCCTCGCCGACGCGCTCGGGCACCTGCTCTCGCCCGTCCTGCTGCTGCAGACCGGCCGGGGCGACGAGCTGCACGCCGCGCTCGCCGCGGCGACGGAGGCGGCCGGCGCGCCCGCCGCCACCGACGTCGACCAGGCCGGGCGCACCCACGCGATCTGGCTGGTCGGCCCCGGCCCGCGGCAGGACGAGCTGACCGCGCTGGCCGGCGGCGGCGAGCTGGTGGTGGCCGACGGCAACCACCGCAGCCTGGCCGCCCAGACCGGCCACCTGCCGCGCTTCCTGGCCGTGGTCACCACCCCGCCCTCCGTGGCCATCCAGCCGTACAACCGGCTGGTCAGCGAGCTGACCGTGTCCCCGGCCGAGCTGCTCGACCGGCTCCGCGCCGCGGGCGCCGAGGTGACCCCGATCGACGGGCCGGTCGAGGTTCCGGCGGCCGGCGGCACCGTCCACCTGCGGCTCCCCGACCGCGGGTACGCCGTACGGCTGCCGCACGTCGACGGTGGCCGGCTGGAGAACCTCGACCACGCGCTGGTGGAGCGGGTGCTGCTGCGCGACGCGCTCGGCCTCGACCCGGGCGACAAGCGGATCACCTACGTCGGCGGCGACTACCCGGCGAGCTGGCTGACCGGGGAGGTCGAGGCGGGCCGGGCCGAGCTGGCGGTGCTGGTCGCCCCGGTGACCGTGGACGACTTCGTCGCGGTGAACCTGGCCCGGGAGAAGATGCCGCGCAAGAGCACCTGGTTCACCCCGAAGGCCCGGGCGGGCCTGGTGGCGGCCGAGATCCGCTGACCCTGTGACGAATCCGCCTCCGCGACGCCGCCCGCGCGGCGTCGCGGAGGACGGCCTGACAGACTGCCCGGTATGCGCGTCTACCTGGGATCCGACCACGCCGGTTTCGAGCTGAAGGTGCACCTGGTCAACCACCTGGCCAAGCAGGGGTACGAGGTGGTCGACGTCGGCCCGCACGTCTTCGACCCGGACGACGACTACCCGGCGTTCTGCCTGCACACCGGCGCCCGGGTGGTGGCTGACCCGGGCAGCCTCGGGGTGGTCATCGGCGGTTCGGGCAACGGCGAGCAGATCGCCGCGAACAAGGTCGCCGGGGTCCGGGCGGCCCTGGCCTGGAACCTGGACACCGCCCAGCTGGGCCGGGAGCACAACGACGCCAACGTCGTGGCCGTCGGCGCCCGCCAGCACACCCTCGACGAGGCGACCGCCATCGTGGAGGCGTTCCTCGCCACGCCGTTCTCCGGCAATCTGCGGCACTCCCGCCGGATCGCGCAGGTCGCCGCGTACGAGCAGACCCGGGAACTGCCCGAGCTGCCCTGACCGGGCCCGCCGGGGCGGCCCACCGGACCGCCCCGGCCGGTCAGCGGTTGGGGCGTGGCAGATCCTCGCGGGGCACCCAGTTGCGCCGGACGAGCACCACCCGGGCCTCCGCCTCCGCCAGGTCCTCCGCGGTGGGTCGGGCGGCGTCGCGGGCCCGCAGCGCGGCGCTGGGCCCCACCTGGGAGGAGCCGGGCCCGACCAGGCCCCGCAGGCCCCGCTCGCCGTCCCTGTCCTCGGCGGCGGGTCCGCCCCGGCGTCGGGGCGGCTCCACCGGGTCGTGCACCCCGGCCGTCGTGGCGTCGGGTCCCTCGGCGTCCCGCCGCTCGGCGTCGGAGTGGTGCCTCAGCCGGCGTCGCCGTCGCTCCGCGTCCCCCATCAGCCGACAGTACCGCCCGCGCCACTGCCGCGCCCGCCCCGACCGGGCACCCCGAATCGGGGGGCAGGCGATACGTCGTCGCCTGTGGCCGCCCCGACCCGTACGGGGTCGGCGACCGATTTGCCGGCTGGCTACCCTCGAACATGGCGGGCGGGCCGACGCCGGCACCGGTCAGGGGGAGGGGCGCGAGATGGCAGACCAGACACAGCCGTGGGCGGAGCGGACCGTGGAGGTGCCACCGCAGCCGGGTGTCGGGGTGCCGCCCCAGCGCGACGCCTTCCGCCGGGGCGTGGCCTCCGTGGGGCAGCCGCGCACCCCGCGTACCGAGCAGTTCTCCGCCGTCCACCCGGACGGGCACGGCGAGGTGCACTGGTCCGACGCGCCGCAGCCCCGCCGCCCCCTGAGCTGGCACCTGGGGCAGCTACGGGTCGGCGGCGAGTGGAGCGCCGCCGCCGGGCTCTTCGCGTTCGTCTGCTGGGGCATCTGGGCCATCTCCGGCCGGGGCAACCTCGGCGCGCCCGTGCTCACGTTCGTGCTGAGCCTGCTGGTCGCCGTCGGGTTGTTCGGGCTGTCCCGGCTGCTCGGCCGGGTGATCCTGGAGCGGCAGTTGGGGCGCATCCGACGCAGCGCCCGCGGCGCCCACCTCGTGACGGCGGTCTTCCTGGTGGGCCTGGGGGTGGCCTACCTGCGGCAGACCGAGTGGGTGATGTCCGCCTGGAACTGGGTCACCGGCGGCTGACCTCGCCCGTGGCCGGGCCGGCTCCGTGCTGGTCGCAGAGCGGGGGCCGGGCCACGCCCGGCCCCCGCTCGTCGCGTCGCGGTCCGCCGCGACACCGGATCGTCCTCCCGCCGGTCGGCGCCGGCTTACCCCGCGTAGGGGAGTTCATCCGCGCCGGGCGCCAGGGCCGGCGACCGGGTCAGTGGGTCCCGCCGTGCCCCTCGGCGTCCGCCCGGGTGGCGTCACGACTGCGCGAAGCGGTACAGGACGAAGTCCTTCTGCGCCGCGCAGAGGATCACGCCGGTGTTCCACGAGCAGGAGTCGCCGCGGACGTCCATGAGCTCGCCCAGCTCGTCCGGCTTGGGGGCGTCGACGGCCACCCCGGCGACGCTGCGGTCGGCCTCGCTGCCGCTCAGCGGATCGGCGAAGACGAGCAGGTTGCCCCCGTCGAGCCGCACCGCCATCCCGGGGCGGTCGGCCAGCACCGCCCGCCCGTCCGGGTCGAACAGCGTCGCCGCCGACTCCGGGTACGTCCGCAGGGCGAGCAGGTGCTCGCCCACCGGGACCAGTTCCTTCGCCCCCGGAGCCCGCCAGCGCTTCGCCTTGTCGCCCTCGGTGGCCGCCACCACCTCGGTCCGGTCCGCCTCGCCGGACGGCACCTCCAGCAGGCACGCCCGGTGCTCGCCGCAGGCCACCAGCGTCTCGGCCCGCCGCCGGTCGTCCGGCGCGGTGTGCAGCACCATGGGCTCGCCCACCCGGGTGAGGTCGTACCCGAGCAGCCGGTACCGGCCGCCGGAGTCGTCGACCACGTAGAGCCGGTCGTCGCGGGCGGCGACGAGGTCGTCGCGGTCGGCGACGGAGGTCCAGGTGCGCACGACCGAGCCGCTGGTCACGTCGATCAGCCGGGCCGAGCGGTCCGCGCCGAGCTGCACCAGTCGGTCCGCCTCGCCCCGCCAGGGGTCGCGGGGCGCCCCGTTCGCGTACGCCGGGCCGCCCGCCCCCTCCGCGCTGCCCACCCGCAGCACGGTGCTGCTGCCGTCGCCGGACTCGGTCCGCGGGTTGGGCCGCGACCACGCCTCCGTGCCGTCGCGCATACGCAGCCCGACCAGCCGGTCGACGGCCTGGTCCACCAACACCGCCACGTCCCGGCCGAAGATCACCTCGTCGTCGTCGCCGATCGACCACCGCCACCGCAGCTCCCCGGAGCCGGCGTCGCGCAGCTCCAGGTCGCGCGGGGTGTCGGAGCCGATCGCGTCGGCGAACACCGCCAGGCCGCCGGGCACGGCGACGATCCGGTCCCACTGCTCCGCCGGCCGGGCGGTCTGCCTCCGCCACCGCTGCGCGCCGGTCTCCGCGTCGACCGCCACGATCTCCAGGCGGTCGTCGGGCAGCGGGTACGCCACGTAGCCGGCGTTGCCGAGCACCGCCGTGAACGCCTCCGTCGGGCGTTCGTCGCCGGCCGGGACGCGCTTGACCTCGGCGAGGTCGAACTCCAGGGCCGGATAGGGGTCCCGGGTCAGCCACAGTGCGGCCCCGCCGCCGATCCCGAGGAGGGCGGCGACCGCGGCGACGGTGATCCAGAGCGCGCGCCGGTGCCGCGCTCCGGTCGGCGGCGTGGCCGGGGTACCGGGGCTGGGTGAGCCGGAAATCGGCGGGCCCGAGATCGGGGACCCGGAGACGGGCGGGCCCCACGCGGTGGGGGGCGGGCCGGCGGGCCCGGTGGGTGGCGGCGGCGTTCCCGGGCCGGCCGGCGCGATCGGCGCGGGCGGCGGGGTGGCGGACGGGCGGGGCGTCGGCAGGTCCGTGAGCGCCCCCTCGGCCACGGGCAGCTCAGGCTGCTCCAGCACGGTCGGCGCGACGCCCAGCTCGGCGTGCAGCAGCCGGGCCACCAGCGGCATCCGGGTCGGTCCGCCGACCAGGAACAGGCCCGCCAACCGCTCGGGGGTGAGGCCGGCGCCGGCGACGACCTTCCGGGTCTCCTCCACCGCCCGGCGCAGCAGCGGCGCGGCCACCCGATCCAGGTCCTCCCGGGTCAGCCGGACCACCGCCTGCGACCCCGGCACGACCAGGGGCGCCACCGTCGCCCGCGACAGCATCTCCCGGGCCTCGCGGACGCTCTCCCAGAGCTGGTGCCGATCCCGCCACTGTGTCGCGTCGGCGGGTCGGTCCAGGCGCTGCCAGTCGGCCGGGTGCGTCCCGGCCACCAGCTCGCCGAGCCGCCCGACCAGCGCCGCGTCCAGGTCCAGGCCGCCCAGGTCCGGTGCGCCGCCGGCGGCGGTCACCGTGAAGCCCGAGTCACCCCACGGGTCCGCGCCCTCGTTGCGCAGCACCGCCACATCCAGCGTGCCGCCACCGAGGTCGAACACGGCGATCGAGCCGCCGACGGGCACCGGCCGGCGCAGCACCTGCGTGTAGTAGCGGGCGGCGGCGACCGGCTCGCGCAGCAGCCGGGTGCCGGGCGGGGTGGGGCCGGAGAGGGTGTGCTCCGCGGCCTGCGGCCAGCCCGCCCGCAGCAGCGCGTCGAAGAGGACCTGGCGCTGGGCGTCGTCCCAGGACGCCGGGCAGGTCACCACCGCCGGGGGCAGGAACCCGACCGCCGCGACGGCGGCCTGCCCCACCACGTGCAGGATCGCGGCCAGCAGGTCGGCGAGCACGTACTCGCGGTCGCCCAGCCGTACGACCGGGTCGTCGATGCGGCGCTTCGGGTTCGGCTCGTACCGGCCCGGGTCGGCCTGCGCCAGCCGCCGGGCGTCCCGGCCCACGTGCAGCCGGCCGTCGGCGTCGGCGTAGACGCCGGAGGGAAGCACGGGCTGACCGTCGACCAGCAGCGGGCGGGTCCGCCCGTCAGGCCAGCGCAGCACCGCCACCGTGTTCGACGTACCGAGGTCGACGCTGAGGGCGTACCCCTCGTGCTGGCCTGCCATCTGCCGCTACCTCCGCCGGGTACGAGGGGATCCCGGACCCGCATCGTACGCAGGCCGTCCGAAACGCTGATCACCGTCCTTCGCCCGGACGCGGGGCGGCGCACCGGCGGGGCGCGCGGTACGGTCGGCGCGTGGTCGGTGTGGAGGCGGTCGCGGGTCGTCCACCGAGAGGTGGCGCCGGGACGGATGCGGCGTACGCCCGCTGGGCCACGCCCCCGCTGCCGCTGTACGGCGACGACCACGAGCGGGCCGACTTCGCTCCCTGACGGGCACGCGCACCGACGCGTCCCCGTCCATCCCTGTCGCACTCGGGAGCGATGACCCATGTCCGCTGTCAGTTCCTCCGTCGGCGCCTCGACCGTGCTGCGGGCGCCGCAGGTTTCGCGGGTGCTCGTGGCCAGCCAGGTCGGCCGGCTGCCGCTGGCCTCCGGGCCGCTCGCGTTGCTGCTGTTCGGCCGGCAGTCCCTCAGCCTCACCGCCGCCGGCCTGCTGGTCGCCGCGTACACCGCGGCGATAGCCGTGGGCGCGCCGGTGCTCGCCCGCACCGTGGACCGCTGGCGTCAGCCGCCCGTGCTGTGGGGCTCCGCCGTGCTGTCGGGCCTCGGCTTTCTGACCGTCGCGGTCAGCGGCGGCGAACTCGCCCTCGCCGTACCCGCGGCCGCCGCGGCCGGGTTCGGCACCCCGCCGCTGGAGGCGTGCCTGCGGGCCCTCTGGCCGGACCTGCTGCCCCGGGCCGCCGTCCCCGCCGCGTACGCGCTGGACGTCGCGCTGCAGGAGGTGATCTTCGTGGCGGGCCCGCTCATCACGCTCGCCACGGTGGCCCTCGCCGGCCCGGCGGCCGGCCTGGTCGCCGCCGCCGTGCTCCAACTCGCCGGCACTGCCGTCTTCGCCCTGGCCCCGGCCGTACGCGCCTGGCGGGGGGAGCCCGCGCCCCGGCACTGGGCGGGCCCGCTGCGCGCGGTCCGGTTCACCGCGATGCTCGCCGGGGTCGTCTGCGCCGGGGCGGCGATCGGCAGCCTCCCGGTGGCCGTCACCGCGTACGCCGAGGCGGCCGGCGCCCGCTCGCTCAGCGGCTGGCTGCTCGCGGCGCAGGCCGGCGGCGCCCTGGTCGGCGGCCTGCTCTACACCCGGGCCGGCGCCGGTGGCCGGGGGCGGCTCCCGCTGCTCACCGCGGCCTTCGCCGCCGGTTTCCTGCCGCTGCTGGCGCTGCCCGGCCCGGCGTGGATGGCCCTGCTGCTGGCCGTCGCCGGCCTGGCGTTGCCCCCGGTGCTGACCGCCGTGTTCACCGCCGCCGACCGGCTCGCCCCGCCCGGCACCATCGCCGAGGCGTTCGCCTGGGTGATCACCGCCTTCACGGTCGGCAGCGCCGCCGGGGCCGCCCTCACCGGCCCGGTCGCCCAGTTCCGGTACGGCTTCGTGCTCGCCCCCGTCGCCGGGCTGGCCGCGCTCGCCGTCATGACGGCGGTCTCCCTCTTCCGGCGTACGGTGGACGGAGCGGGCCTACCCGGATCCCGACCCTGATCCTGTTCGGCGTGGCCCTCGGGCGCTGGTGGCGGCCGTCGCCGGCCGCCACCCGGAGGCTGCGGGGCCCGGCCTGGCGGTCGTCCGCTAACTGTCGAAGTCGACGCCGGTGAGGTTCACGGCGCGGTACGCGGCGAGGCGCTCGGCCTGCTCGACGACGGCGTCCCGGGTTGCCGGGTCGAGAGCGCGCCAGGGCCGGACGGCGACGGTGAACGTGCGCCCGGACCTGCGGGGCCGCCAGGTGCCGACCAGTTCCCCGTCGACCAGCACCGCGCCGGGGCGGCCCAGCACCGGCCACAGCTCCTTGGCGCGGGCCGCGTCCGGCACCAGCGTGGACCGGTCCCTGGCCTGGAGGAACAGGTCGAACGGGCCGAGCAGTCGGCAGCCTCTGGCGTCGGCGGAGGCGAGGGCCCGCTCGTCGCCGGCCAGCAACCAGCGCCGTTCCCCGTCGACGGTCACCTCCACCACGTCGGAGGGCCAACGCGCCTTCACGTCCCTCACCGGCGCGTCGAGATAGTCGGCGACGTGTCTGGGCGTGGCCGGACCGAGCAGGCGCAGGTACGCCCGGACGAGGTCGAACCGGTCGTCCGGCGCCGCCGCCTTCCGGAAACCGGGGATGCGTTGCAGCACCGGCGGGGAGGTGCCGAGCCGCAGTTCCAGCCCGGCCCGCACCGCGGCGAGCCGGAACGGCATCTCGTAGAGGTGGGTGGCGCCGCACGGCCGGCAGGCCCGCAGGTACGGCTCGGGCAGCACCTCGGCCAGCCGGCCGGAGACCTTCCCCTTGACGGTGGGCCGGGTGACGACGGCGCGCATCCGGGACGCCACCTCGTCCAGGGCGGCCAGGTTGCCGATGCCGGCGGCCTTCAACGGCTTGGCGGCGTCGTAGATGCGCTTGCCCGCGTCCGCGTCGGAGTAGGGCTCCACCGCGGCTGCCACGGCTCCCGCGTCCGTCCGCCGGTACAGGTGGGGCGCCCCACGCACCGTCCACAGCAGGAGGAACGCCTCGGCCGGCGGGGCCGCCACGTCGACGCCACGCAGGGCGAGCGCCCACCTGGCCCCGTCGGGGCCGGTGTCCTGCACGCCGATGTCCAGGACGGCGGTGTCGTCCAGTCCGCCCCGAGCGCGGTCCAGTTGCTGGGCCCGGACCCGGAAGCTCATCACCTGCCGTCGGTCGACCATTCCCCGACCCTAGACCCGCCGACGTGGGGCAAGGCCCCGTCGTCCCCCGCGCGCGGCGGGTCGGCCCGTCTCGGCGGGTCGGCCCGTCTCGGCCGGTCGTCTCGGCGGGTCGGCCCGTCTCGGCCGGTCGTCTCGGCGGGTCGGCCCGTCTCGGCCGGTCGGCCTGGCGGTCGCCGGTGGCCCCGGGCCCCGGGGACATCCTCGATCGCGGAGAATGGGCCGATGACGACCGTGGCATGGCCGACGCAGCTCGTTGTCCGTCCGCTGGCCCGGGAGGACGCGGAGCACGTGGCCGGATGGAGGTACGGCGGCCCGTGGCGGATCTACGACTCGCGGCCCGAAGACGGGTTGCTGAGCGACAACGCTGCCTACCTCGCGGTCGCCGGTGCCGGTGGCGGTCCGCTGGTCGGGTTCTGCTGCTCCGGGGCCGAGGCCCGGGTGCCGGGCCTGGAGCCGGAGGAGGGCGTGCTCGACGTGGGCGTGGGCATGAATCCGGCCCTGGTCGGGGCAGGGGAACGGGGCGCGCTTCGCCGCCGTGGTGCTGGACCACTACCGGTCCCTCACCGGCGTGCGCCGGCTACGGGCGGTGGTGCAGTCGTGGAACGAGCGCAGCCTGCGGCTGACGCGCTCGCTCGGGTTCGTCGAGGTCGGCAAGCACGTGTGCGAACAGGACGGCGTTCCGGTCGAGTACGCCGTTCTCGTCGCGGAGTAGCCGCCCTCACTACCCGGCGGGAAGTGGCTGTCTGTCAGGATCGGCGGACGGTGGTGAGGGAACGAGCCGGCAACGAGTCGTCGACTGGGCCGGGACCAACTGCACCTCGCGGGGTCCAACAGCGATGAGGCACTCGGCATCCGTTGTCAGCCGCTGCGGTGACCGAACGGGTTCCGCCTGGTGGCCGTCAGGTAGAGCGGGAAGAACACCACCCACATGATCAGACAGCCCAGGAACCATGCCCCCGGAGTCTCCACCCGGAGGGACCCGAGCGAGACGAAGGCGGGGTTCCCGCGCCTCACTCGTCCCTTGGCGTCCGCGTAGACCCATACGTCAGTGGCAAGCACCACGAGCAGGACGAGGATCGACACCAGTGCGGCGGGAGGTGTCCCTGTCATCGTGGCCGTGCTTCCGATCGGCTGGTCACAGGATGAGGCCCCCATCGTACCTGCGCCGGGCTCGCCGCCGTCCGGTCCGCCGTGGCCCCGCCTGTTGCCATCCAATCTGCCGCCGACCCGCACACCCTGGCCCCGGCCCGCTCGGCTTGCCCGGGTCTGTGGCCGGCGGATGGCATCCCACCTCTGCCAACCACCCACCGCAACCGTCCGGATCCATCCTGGAGTCGGCTGGCCCCTGCCGGAGGTATGCCCGTGCGCCCGCCGCTGGACCTCGGTTCGGAAGCGCGACAGACCGGTCTCGTCGTGGCACGCGGACGGCACGGGAGATCGAACATGGGGGAGAGGTGGCAGGCCCGGGTGCCGCGATCATGCGGTTCACCTGGGCCTTCGTCGGTTGGAGCGGGCGACGGGAATCGAACCCGCACCGTCAGTTTGGAAGACTGAAGCTCTGCCATTGAGCTACGCCCGCATGCGCCCCGCCATACGGGGCGCGCCGCACAGCCTACCCGGTGTCCGGCCCGGACGCGCAGCCCCCATGCCGCGCGGCGCCGCGACCGGCTCCATGTCGCCGACATCGCCGCATCCGCGTGGCTCGGACACCGCCATGTCGCCGACGTCGGGGCATCCGCGCGGGGCATCCGCGCGGGGCAACGGCGCGGGGCAACGGCGTCGGGTGGGCGTTTTGTCCGAGGCGGCGCGTTGTGGGACGCCCCGGCACTCCTGGTGGAGCGCGACGGCATACACTTCTGGTCGCCACGGGGTGTGGCGCAGCTTGGTAGCGCACTCGCTTTGGGAGCGAGGGGCCGTGGGTTCAAATCCCGCCACCCCGACTGTCGTCCGCGGCCGGGTCGCCCCGGGGTTGCCGCCGTTTCCGCGCGGCCCCCGGGCGCTGCCGGGGCCTCGCGCCGGCTCGCCTACACTCGATGGGCTGAATCACGCCCAGACTCAACTGAGATCCGTCAAGGAGTACGCCTGTGAAGAGCACCGTCGAGACTCTGAGCCCGACGCGCGTGCGGCTCGCCATCGAGGTGCCGTTCGTCGAGCTCGAGCCGAGCCTCAAGAAGGCGTACCGGGAGATCGGCCAGCAGGTCCAGGTTCCCGGCTTCCGCCGGGGCAAGGTGCCGGCCGCGGTCATCGACCAGCGCGTCGGTCGGGGCACCGTCCTGAACGAGGCGGTGCAGGAGGCCATCCCGCAGAACATCCTCGCCGCGGTCCGCGAGCACGACCTGAAGACCCTCGGCCGTCCCGAGGTCGAGATCACCGAGTTCGCCGACGGCGACTCGCTGAACTTCACCGCCGAGGTCGACGTCCGGCCGGAGCTCACCCTGCCCGACCTGAGCAGCGTCGAGGTCACCGTCGACGAGCTCCAGGTCGACGACAGCGAGATCGACGAGCAGGTGAAGAACCTGCGCGAGCGGTTCGCCACCCTGAAGACCGTCGAGCGGGCGGCCCAGGAGGGCGACTACGTCCAGATCGACCTGAACGCCACGGTCGACGGCGAGGACGTTCCGGGCGGCTCGGCGGCCAACATCTCGCACGAGGTCGGCAGCAAGCAGCTCCTGCCGGGGCTCGACGAGGCCGTGGTCGGCCTCGCCGCCGGCGAGAGCACCACCTTCACCACCCAGCTCGTGGGCGGCGACTTTGCCGGCCGGGACGCCGAGGTGGCGGTGACCGTCCGCACGGTCAAGGAGAAGGAGCTGCCGGAGCTCGACGACGACTTCGCCCAGATGGCGAGCGAGTTCGACACGATGGAGGAGCTCCGTAACGACCTGCGCGAGCGGGTCACCCGGGGCAAGCGGGTCGAGCAGATCTACGCCGCCCGCGACAAGGCCCTCGAGCAGCTCGTCGAGGCCGCGGCGGTGCCGGCGCCCGAGGGCGTCGTCCGCGAGGAGGTCTCCAGCCGCAAGCAGGCCATGGTCGACCAGCTCGAGCGGATCGGCGCCTCCCTGGAGGAGTACCTCGCCGCCGAGGAGAAGACCGAGGAGCAGATCGACGCCGAGCTGAGCGAGGCGGCGACGGAGGGCGTCAAGATCCAGCTGCTGCTGGACACCCTGGCCGACGCCGAGGACGTCCAGGTCTCCGACGACGAGTTCGGCCACGAGATCGTCCACCGCGCGCAGCGCGCCGGCATGGCCCCGCAGCAGTACTACGACCAGCTCGTCCGCTCCGGCGCAGCGGCCGCCGTCTTCGGCGACGTGCGGCGTGGCAAGGCGCTGGCCTCGGTGATGGAGCGCATCAAAATCAAGGACACGGCCGGCAACGAGGTGAGCCTCGACGCGATCCGCGCGGAGAGCGGCGACGAGCACGACCACGACCACGAGCACTGACGCCTCGGGTGAGGCCGCCGCCGCCGGTCCCGGTGGCGGCGGCCGAATCCCTTTTCCGGGTACGTCTTCCGTGGGTGCGCTGTCAGCGAACAGTGCACCGACCGGGACTCTGCGACCCGCCTGAGCGGTTAGTGTCGGGTAGGACGGCACGGAGAGCGAAGGGCTGCCATGACCGACATGCACAACACATCGAAGCCGCTCCGGGCGATTGACGCCCGGGGTGGCGACAACATTGGCAACCTCGACGACTCGGTCTACAACCGGTTGCTCAAGGAACGGATCATCTTCCTGGGCAGCGAGGTCAACGACCAGGTGGCCAACCGCATCTGCGCGCAGCTGCTGCTGCTCGCGGCGGAGGACCCGGACCGGGACATCTTCCTCTGGATCAACTCGCCGGGTGGTTCGGTCTACTCGGGCATGGCGATCTACGACACGATGCAGTACATCGACAACGACGTCTCCACGGTGGCGATGGGCATGGCGGCCTCCATGGGCCAGCTGCTGCTCTGCGCGGGCACCAAGGGCAAGCGGTACGCCCTGCCGCACGCGCGGATCATGATGCACCAGCCGTCGGGCGGCATGGGCGGCACCGCGGCCGACATCGCCATCCAGGCGGAGCAGATGCTGTACACGAAGCGGATGTTCCAGGATCGGGTGGCCTTCCACACCGGCCAGAGCCAGGCCCAGATCGAGGCGGACTCGGATCGCGACCGCTGGTTTGCCGCCCAGGAGGCCGTCGAGTATGGCTTCATCGACAAGGTGATCACCGGAGCCGCGCAGGTTCCGGCGGGCGCCGGGACCCTGAGCTGACCGAGGAGCTGACGATGACCGACCTGAGCCTGCCGCCCCAGTTCGGGGCCGTGCACAACCGCTACGTCCTGCCGTCGTTCGTAGAGCGCACGTCGTACGGGGTGAAGGAGTCCAACCCGTACAACAAGCTCTTCGAGGACCGGATCATCTTCCTCGGCGTCCAGGTGGACGACGCCTCCGCCAACGACGTGATGGCGCAGCTGCTGACGCTTGAGGGCACCGACCCGGACCGCGACATCATCATGTACATCAACTCGCCGGGTGGCTCGTTCACGGCCATGACGGCGATCTACGACACCATGCAGTACGTCCGGCCGGACATCATGACGGTCTGCCTGGGCCAGGCGGCCAGCGCCGCCGCCGTGCTGCTCGCCGCCGGCACCCCCGGCAAGCGGATGGCGCTGCCGAACTCGCGGATCATCATCCACCAGCCGGCCACCGAGGGCGGCTACGGGCAGGGGTCGGACATCGAGATCCAGGCCCGCGAGATCCTGCGGATGCGCACCCAGCTGGAGGACATGCTCTCCCGGCACTGCAACCGCCCGATCGAGCAGGTCCGCAAAGATATCGACCGGGACAAGATCATGACGGCGGAGGAGTCCCGCGAGTACGGGCTGGTCGACACCATCCTCACCAGCCGCAAGAAGGGCCTGCTGGCGGCCAGCGCCGCCAGCTGAGGCGTACCGGGTCGGAGGTCGGCCGGGGCGTCGCTCCCGGCCGGCCTCTGACACACCCGTTTTGGGGGTCGGAGAAAGCTCCGCCAGCGGGTAACGTCGGGTCTAGCACTGCCGCGCCGGGTCGGCCCGACGGGGTGAACGGAGACGGACGGGGCACAGCGTCCGCAGGTCATGGCCGGAATCCCGGCCGATGAGTGCAGGGAGAACGTAGGTGGCACGGATCGGTGACGGCGGCGACCTACTGAAGTGCTCCTTCTGCGGCAAGTCGCAGAAGCAGGTCAAGAAACTCATCGCGGGGCCCGGCGTCTACATCTGCGACGAGTGCATCGATCTGTGCAACGAGATCATCGAGGAGGAGCTGGCCGAGTCCGGCGAGGTGAAGTGGGAAGAGCTTCCCAAGCCGATGGAGATCTGCCAGTTCCTCGACAACTACGTCGTGGGCCAGGACCAGGCCAAGAAGGCCCTCGCCGTCGCGGTCTACAACCACTACAAGCGGATCCAGGCCGAGGCGGCCGGCGCGCCGGGCTCCGGCAGCGACGCCGTCGAGCTGGCCAAGTCCAACATCCTGCTGCTCGGCCCGACGGGCTGCGGCAAGACGCACCTGGCGCAGACCCTGGCGCGGATGCTGAACGTCCCGTTCGCGATCGCCGACGCCACCGCGCTCACCGAGGCCGGCTACGTGGGCGAGGACGTGGAGAACATCCTCCTCAAGCTCATCCAGGCCGCCGACTACGACATCAAGCGCGCCGAGACCGGCATCATCTACATCGACGAGGTCGACAAGATCGCCCGCAAGTCGGAGAATCCGTCGATCACCCGGGACGTCTCCGGCGAGGGCGTCCAGCAGGCGCTGCTCAAGATGCTGGAAGGCACGGTGGCCAACGTGCCGCCGCAGGGCGGGCGTAAACACCCGCACCAGGAGTTCATCCAGATCGACACCACGAACGTGCTGTTCATCTGCGGCGGCGCCTTCGCGGGGCTCGACCAGATCATCGAGGCCCGCACGGGGCACGGCGGCACCGGCTTCGGCGCGCGGCTCCGGTCGGTGTCCGAGCGGTCGACCGACGACATCTTCAGCCAGGTCATGCCGGAGGACATGCTCAAGTTCGGGCTGATCCCCGAGTTCATCGGCCGGCTCCCTGTGATCACCAACGTCCGCAGCCTCGACCGGACGGCGCTGGTGCGGATCCTCACCGAGCCGCGCAACGCACTGGT
The DNA here is from genome assembly GCF_043198215.1 of Micromonospora sp. NPDC048830. NCBI lineage: Bacteria > Bacillati > Actinomycetota > Actinomycetes > Micromonosporales > Micromonosporaceae > Micromonospora > Micromonospora sp. NPDC048830. The sequence continues at coordinate 2,021 of NZ_JBICUP010000006.1, read as the reverse complement.
CAAGCAGTACCAGCGCCTCTTCGAGCTGGACGGGGTCGAGCTGGAGTTCGAGCAGGCGGCGCTGGAGGCCATCGCCGACCAGGCCATGCTGCGCGGCACGGGCGCCCGGGGCCTCCGGGCGATCATGGAAGAGGTCCTGCTCTCCGTGATGTACGAGGTGCCGAGCAACCCCGACGCCGCCCGGGTGCTGATCACCCGAGAGGTCGTCCTGGAGAACGTCAACCCGACCATCGTGCCGCGGGAGTTCACCGGCCGCCGGGCGCGTCGGGAGCGCGAGGAGAAGTCCGCCTGACCCGCCGACCGGCGGAGTTCGCCGGCGGGGAAACGCCGCGGGCTTCCGTTCCGTCCGGGCCGCCGACAGTGTCGCCGCGCCGCTTTCGCCCGTACGCTGATCTCATGCGCGTCGCTGTCTGTCAGCTCAACGCCCGCGACGACCGGGCCGCCAACCTCGCGGCCGCCGAGGCCCTGCTGGTCCGCGCCGCGGCGGCCGGGGCCGACCTGGCGGTCCTCCCGGAGTACGTCGACTACCTCGGCCTCGCCGGCGGGATGCCGGCGCCGGAGCCCGTCGACGGCACGGTCGGCCGGTTCTTCGCCGAGGTCGCCCGCCGGCTCGGCATCTGGGTGATCGCGGGGTCGTTCCACGAGCTGGGTCCGGACCCGGAGCACACCTGGAACACGTCGCTGGTCTTCGACCGTTCCGGCGCGCTCGCCGCCAGCTACCGCAAGATCCATCTGTACGACGTGGAGATCCCCGGCCGGGTGTCGTACCTCGAGTCGGCGACGGTCGCCCCCGGTGAGAAGCCGGTGGTGGTCGACGTCGAGGGCGTCCGGGTCGGTCTCTCGATCTGCTACGACCTCCGCTTCCCGGAGCTGTACCGCCAACTGGCGACCGACGGGGGAGCGCAACTGCTGGTGGTGCCGGCGGCGTTCATGCTGCACACCGGGCGCGACCACTGGGAGGTCCTGCTACGGGCACGGGCCATCGAGAACCAGTGCTTCGTGGCCGCGGCCGGCCAGACGGGCGACCACGAGCCCTCGCGTACCTGCTTCGGGCGCAGCATGGTGGTCGACCCGTGGGGGACGGTGCTCGGCCAGGTGCCGGACGGCACCGGCCTGACCGTCGTCGACCTCGACCTGGAGCGGCTCCGGACCATCCGCGCCGAGCTGCCCAGCCTGGCCAACCGCCGCCTCTGACGCCTCGGCGCCGCCCGCCTCGGCGGGGTGGTCATCCCTGCAACAGCACCCCGAGCACGGTCAGCCCGGCGATTGCGGCGGCTGTGACGAGCAGAGCCGTGGTCATCCGGGACCGTCCACGACGGGCCAGCCGGCGGAGCGAGACCAGGATGACGACCAGCACGACGGCGCCGATGACCAACTGCCAGAACGGCAGCAGTAGTCCGAGCAGCGCTTCCTCGGCGAGCGGGGCCGCCGGGATCGGGGAGGTGTCAGCCATGCCAGACACTGTGACACGGTCGCCGTCGCCGTGTGGGCGAGCCATCGGACCGTGGCGCGGCGCCGGCGAGCGGCCGCAGTGACGAGCGCCGATTTGCCTTCTGCGGAACGTCCGCGTAACTTTCTCTCTGCACGCGGGAGGCCGGACAAGCCGGCCGAGAGCGGGCGCCAGGCTCGCGGCGGAGACGCCGAGCGAGGTTGGGAACTTGGGCGGTGCGGGACACTCCGGTAAGACGGAGTTGCGATCGCGAAGCCGACCAGGTAGAGTTCTGGAGCCGGCAGGAGCCGGGCGGGTGGCCGCGAAGCGGCGATCGGCCGGTCTGCGGCTTCCCACGACAGAAACGACCGCCGGTCTTCGGCGTGCGTCGCCGTGGGTCTCGACTGAATCGACGTGAGAGATCTCGGGCACGAGATTGACACGGGCGAGAAGTTGAGTAAGTTAGAGAGGTTGCCCCAAGCGGGGCCCCGTGAGTCGGGGTTTCTGGTTGGTGTGTGGTTGTTCTTTGAGAACTCAACAGGGTGCTTGATAAGCCAGTGCCAATTATGATTTACCCCCGCGCTGGTCGAGC
>NZ_JBICUP010000005.1:148854-253752 GCF_043198215.1 Micromonospora sp. NPDC048830 | reverse complement strand
AACGCGGCCCTGAACATTCTCAACGCGGCCGGGCTTGGTCGTGTACGGACGTGGAGCCCGGCACCTGTGGGCTGCGAAGCGTCAACCACCCGGCGCGCCGCATGAGCGCCGCCAGGAACCTGCCCTCTTCAGGGGGCAGAGGAAGTCAAAACGTGGTCACCGAGGCGGGGTACCGGCGGCGGGGATACTCGCGGGCGTGCCTGGAGGCGCTGCTGGGCTGGTTCGCCGCGCGCGGGGTGCGGAAGATCGACCTGCGGGCGTCGGCGGAGGGGGAGCCGCTGTACCGGTCGCTCGGCTTCGTGGCCACCTCCGGCCCGACGATGCGCCTGACCCTTCCGCCGGCCGACTGACTCCGGCTCCAACGCGGCGGCGACCATCTCGACCGGTGTCACCCGTCGAACCTGACGAGCGACCCCCTGAAGGGCCACCACGGCCTGCGCTCCCCGTGCTACCGCCGGGACGGCGACGGGAAGCAGGTCGGCGCACTGGCGCACAGCCGCCGTCGCGTCGTACGTGGCGAGCTCCGCCGGCAGTGGGCGCGCATCCGGGGCAGCTCCACAGTGTCCCGTCACCACCCCCTCCTCAGGCGCCGTTCGCCTTCGTGACTCTGGACGGATAGGCGCCGATGCACCCGTATCCGCCCCTACCGAATATCGGTGATCTTCCATGGGGGACGTATGTAGTGATATCTATCTCGCACCAACACTTCCCACCCCCAGGAGTGCGACGTGCGGAAATCCCGTCTCGTTACCCTCGCCGTGAGCCTCGCGGCCTCCATCGGCGCCACGTTCACGCTGGCCGTTCCCGCCCAGGCGGCCGCCACCGACCGCTACGTCGCGCTTGGCGACTCGTACGCCTCCGGCGTCGGCGCCGACAACTACACCTCCGAGAGCGGCGCCTGTCAGCGCAGCAACAACGCGTACCCGGCGCTGTACAACACCAACATCAGGCCCGCCTCGTACCGCTCGGTCGCCTGCTCCGGCGCGACCACCACGGACGTGATCAACAACCAGCTCTCCGCCCTGTCGTCGACCACCACGCTGGTCAGCGTCACCGTCGGCGGCAACGACGTCGGCTTCGCCAACATCATGACCACCTGCGTCCTGTACGGCGAGACCGAGTGCGTCGCCGCGGTGCAGGCCGCGGAGAACAAGGCCCGCGCCGAGCTGCCCGGCAAGCTCGCCAACGTCTACAACGGAATCAAGAGCCGGGCCCCGTCCGCGCGCGTCGTCGTCGTCGGCTACCCGGTCTTCTACCAGCTCGGCACCTTCTGCGTCGGGCTCAGCGCCACCTCCCGCGCGAAGATCAACGAGGGCATCAACCTGGTGGACGACATCATCCGGACCGCCGCCACCTCGGCCGGCTTCACGTTCGCCGACGTCCGGTCGATCTTCGTCGGCCACCAGCTGTGCAGCTACGGCGAGAAGTGGCTGCACGCCCTGAACTACCTGAACATCGGCATCTCGTACCACCCGACCGCGGCCGGTCAGGCCGGCGGGTACTACCCGGTCTTCCGCTCCGTCGCGGGCTGACCGGGCCGGCCTCGCGCCGGTGACCTCCGGGGTCGCGCGCCCACCCGCCGGGTGGACGCGCGACCCCGTCGCGCGTGTTCCCAGGGCGCGGCCGGGGGCGCGCCGCCGGGCTCAGGCCGGCAGGGCCTTCTCGACCGCCGCGCGCAGCTCCGGGTCCTCCGGCGGTACGGGCGGGGCGAACCGGGCCGCCACCGTGCCGTCCGGGGCGACCAGGAACTTCTCGAAGTTCCACCGCACGTTGCCGGTGTGGCCCTCGGCGTCCGGGGTGGACACCAGCTCCACGTAGAGCGGGTGCCGGTTCGGGCCGTTGACGTCGACCTTCTCCGTCAGCGGGAAGGTCACACCGTAGTTGACCTGGCAGAACTCGCCGATCTCGGCGGGGGTGCCCGGCTCCTGGCCGGCGAACTGGTTGCACGGCACGCCGAGCACCACCAGGCCCCGGTCGGCGTACGCGTCGTGCAGGGCCTGGAGGCCGGCGTACTGCCGGGTGAGGACGCACCGGGAGGCCACGTTCACCACCAGCAGTGCCCTGCCCCGGTACGCGCCGAGGTCCGCCGGACCACCGGTCAGGGCGTCGATCTCGATGTCGAAGACGGTCATGGGCCGAGGCTACCCACCGGCGCCGGCCAGCGGCCGGATCCGAGCGTTCACAAAGATCGACGCATGTACATCTTGACGAAGTGGTGACGACGTGAGTAGCGTCTCAGCAATCCTTTTGGAAAGTTTCCTAACTATTGGGGGAGGTGCCACATGAAGAGATCGCTCCGCCGGGCCCTCTGGGCCGGCGCCGTGGTCGCCGTGACCGTCGCGGCGGTCCCGATGGCCTCGGCGTTCGGCGCCGGAAGTGTGACCGCCGCGTTCACCAAGGTGCAGGACTGGGGGACCGGCCACGAGACGCGGGTGACCGTCGCCAACGGCTCCAGCGCCAGCGTCGACACCTGGCGCATCGAGTTCGACCTGCCGGCCGGCACCACCATCGCCAGTTTCTGGGATGCCGACGTCACCAGCAGCGGCAACCACTACGTCGCGGTCAAGAAGAGCTGGGCCGGCCCGCTCGCCCCCGGGGCGACGTTCAGCTGGGGCTACAACGGCACCGGGGCGTACAAGGCGCCGCTGAACTGCACGATCAACGGCGCGCCGTGCGGCGGCGGCACCCCGCCGCCCACCACGACCCCGCCGCCCACGACCACCCCGCCCCCCACGAGCCCGCCGCCCAGCGGCGACAAGAAGGTCGTCGGCTACTTCGCCGAGTGGGGCGTCTACGCCCGCAACTACCACGTCAAGAACATCCACACCAGCGGCTCGGCGGCCAAGCTGACCCACATCATGTACGCCTTCGGCAACACCACGGGCGGCCGGTGCGCCATCGGCGACAGCTACGCGGACTACGAGAAGGCGTACACGGCGGCGGACAGCGTCGACGGCGTCGCGGACACCTGGGACCAGCCGCTGCGCGGCAGCTTCAACCAGCTGCGCAAGCTCAAGCGGATGTACCCGCACCTGAAGGTCGTCTGGTCCTTCGGCGGCTGGACCTGGTCCAGCGGCTTCACCCAGGCCGCGCAGAACCCGGCCGCGTTCGCCGACAGCTGCTACCGGCTGGTCGAGGACCCGCGCTGGGCGGACGTCTTCGACGGCATCGACATCGACTGGGAGTACCCCAACGCCTGCGGCCTGCAGTGCGACGGCAGCGGCCCGAACGCGTTCAAGAACGTTGTCAGCGCGCTGCGCTCCCGGTTCGGCTCCTCGGCGCTGGTCACCGCGGCGATCACCGCCGACGGCAGCAGCGGCGGCAAGATCGACGCCACCGACTACGCCGGCGCCGCGGCGAACCTGAACTGGTTCATGGTCATGGCGTACGACTACTTCGGCGCCTTCAACCCGCAGGGCCCGACCGCCCCGCACTCGCCGCTCACCTCGTACGCCGGCATCCCGCAGCAGGGCTTCTGGGCGGACGCGGCGATCCAGAAGCTCAAGGGCAAGGGCATCCCGGCGAGCAAGCTGCTGCTCGGCATCGGCTTCTACGGCCGGGGCTGGACCGGCGTGACCCAGACCGCACCGGGTGGCACCGCCACCGGCCCGGCCCCGGGCACCTACGAGGCCGGGATCGAGGACTACAAGGTGCTCAAGAACACGTGCCCGGCCACCGGCACCGTCGCCGGTACCGCGTACGCCAAGTGCGGCAGCAACTGGTGGAGCTACGACACCCCCGCCACCATCGGCGGCAAGATGACGTACGCGAAGAACCAGGGCCTCGGCGGCGCGTTCTTCTGGGAACTCTCCGGTGACACGAGCAACGGCGAGCTCATCGGCGCCATCAAGGGCGGCCTCGGCTGAGTCCTCGGGGCGCGGGGAGGGACCGGGGCGTGGTCCCTCCCCGCACCCTCGTGCGAGGAGGCCCTGTTGGCGCCGCCCCGACCCGCGCGGCGCACGGCCGGCCCGGGTGCGCGGCCCGGCCGGGGCGATGTGACAGACTCGCGGATCGGCACGTGATGCTGCCGGAGTCGAGGGGAGGGACCGATGGGCGTGACGCACTCCAGGACGGCGCTCGCCGCGACGCTCGCGATCCTGCCGTTCGCCCTGTTCGGCTGCGGGATCGTCGGCGGCGGCGAGGAGGAGATCCCGCCGGGACGGGCGCCCGCCGAGGAGGCCGCCGCGAAGTCCCGGGAGCGGGTGCAGGCGTACCTCGACGCGATGATCGCCAAGGACGTCGCCGCGGGGCGGAGCCAGCTCTGCGCCCCGCTGCAGGAGGCGTTCGACGCCGCCGCCACCGGCCCGAACGGCGACTTCGCCGACCACTTCACCGTGTCGGGCGCCACGATCACCGACGTCCGCCCCGGGCAGCGGGGGCAGGAGGTCAGCACCTCGATCACCGTCACCGCCGGCTCGCGCGAGGCAACCCGACCGCTGCTGTTCACCGTCACCCGCAGCGGCGCCGACTGGTGCGTCTCCGCGGAGGCGCCGGGCGGCCACACCCCCACCCCGGAGCCGTCGGTCACCCCCTGACGCGGGGTGGCCCGCCCGTGGCCGTGGTCACACCAGGTATCTCCCAACTGCCGGAACCGTCCCCCTCGCCGGTCGGGTCGGTCCGCTGTCGCCGTACGCTTTCTGTCATGCGCCAAGAGTGGCACCAGCTGAGCCATCCGGCGGTGGGCAGCCGCACGCTGCAGACCAGCCGGCCGACCGTCGACTCCGCCGAGGACGCCGCCCTCGGCCTGGACCGCTGGCGGGAGCTGCCCCGCGCGCAGACCCCGCCGTGGCCGGACCCGGCCGTCGTCGCCGAGGTCTGCAAGGTGCTCGACACCGTGCCGTCGGTGGTGGCCCCCTACGAGGTCGACCAGCTCCGCGAGCGGCTCGCGCTGGTCTGCGAGGGCAAGGCGTTCCTGCTCCAGGGCGGCGACTGCGCGGAGACCTTCGCCGACAACACCGAGAGTCACCTGCTCGCCAACGCCCGCACCCTGCTCCAGATGGCCATCGTGCTGACGTACGGCGCGTCCCTGCCGGTGGTCAAGGTCGCCCGGGTGGCCGGGCAGTACACCAAGCCCCGGTCGCTGCCGACCGACGCGCGCGGGCTGCCGGCCTACCGCGGCGACATGATCAATTCGCTGGAGGCCACGCCGGAGGCCCGGCTCGCCGACCCGCAGCGCATGATCCGCGCGTACGCCAACTCGGCCGCCGCGATGAACATGCTCCGGGCGTACCTGGCCGGTGGACTCGCCGACCTGCACGCGGTGCACGACTGGAACAAGGGCTTCGTCAAGAACTCCCCGGCCGGCGAGCGGTACGAGGCCATTGCTCGGGAGATCGACCGGGCGATGGCGTTCATCCGGGCCTGCGGCATGACCCAGGACGAGGCGCTGCGCACCGTCACCCTCTACTGCTCCCACGAGGCCCTCGCCCTGGAGTACGACCGGGCGCTCACCCGGGTCTCCGCCAACCGGGCGTACGGGCTGTCCGGGCACTTCCTCTGGATCGGCGAGCGGACCCGGCAGATCGACGGGGCGCACATCGACTTCATCTCCCGCATCGCCAACCCGATCGGGGTGAAGCTCGGCCCGACCACCACCCCGGACGAGGCGATCGAGCTGTGCGAGAAGCTCAACCCGGACAACGTCCCCGGCCGGCTCACCCTGATCAGCCGGATGGGCAACCACCGGGTCCGCGACACGTTGCCGCCGATCGTGGCCAAGGTCACCGCCGCCGGGGCGAAGGTGGTGTGGCAGTGCGACCCGATGCACGGCAACACCCACGAGTCCTCCAACGGCTACAAGACCCGGCACTTCGACCGGATCGTCGACGAGGTGCTCGGCTACTTCGAGGTGCACCGCGCGCTGGAGACCCACCCGGGCGGCCTGCACGTCGAGCTGACCGGTGAGGACGTCACCGAGTGCCTCGGCGGCGCCCAGGGCATCGAGGACCTGGACCTGCCCGACCGGTACGAGACCGCCTGCGACCCGCGGCTGAACACCCAGCAGTCGCTGGAGCTGGCCTTCCTGGTGGCGGAGATGCTCCGTGGCTGACGCGAGGAGTGAGCTTGCGAGCCCCGCAGTCGGCGGCCGAAGGGACAACTGTGGCTGAGTTCGTCGATCTTCGTTCGGACACCGTGACCAGGCCCACGGCCGGGATGCGCGAGGCGATGGCCACGGCCGAGGTCGGCGACGACGTCTACGGCGAGGACCCGACGGTCAACGCCCTCGAGGCCGAGGTCGCCGCGCTGTTCGGGCACGAGGCGGCGCTGTTCGCCCCGACCGGCTCGATGGCCAACCAGATCGCCCTGCAGCTGGTGGTGCCGCCCGGCGACGAGCTGCTCTGCGACGCCGACGCGCACGTCGTCACGTACGAGATCGGCGCGGCGGCGGCGTACGGCGGCATCTCGTCGCGGACGTGGCCGGCGGTCGGCGCGGACATCGACCCCGACGTGGTCGCCGGGATGATCCGCCCGGACGGCTACTTCGCGGTGCCCACCCGGGCGATCGCCGTCGAGCAGACCCACAACCGGGGCGGCGGCGGGGTGATCCCCCTGTCCACCCTCCGCGAGCTGCGGCGCGTCGCCGACGACGCCGGGCTGGCGGTGCACTGCGACGGCGCCCGGATCTGGCACGCGCACGTCGCCGACGGGGTGCCGCTGGCCGAGTACGGCCGGCTGTTCGACACCCTGTCGGTCTGCCTGTCCAAGGGTCTGGGCGCGCCGGTCGGGTCGCTCGTGGTGGGCAGCACGGAGAAGGTCGCCCGCGCGCGCATGATCCGCAAGCGGTTGGGCGGCGGGATGCGCCAGGCCGGTGTCCTCGCCGCCGCCGGCCGGTACGCCCTCGCGCACCACGTCGAGCGGCTCGCCGAGGACCACGCGAAGGCGGCCCGGCTGGCCGAGGCGGTCGCCCCGTACGGGGTGCTCGCCACCGTCGTGCGCACGAACGTGGTGCCGCTGGACCTGACCAAGTGCCCGCTGGACGCACGTGCCCTGGCCGCCGCCGCGCGGGAGGAGGGGGTGCTGATCTCGGTGCTCGGCCCGCGTACCGCCCGCCTGGTCACGCACATGGACGTCGAGGACGCGGCCGTGGACCGCGCGGCGACCGCCCTGGCCCGCATCCTGCGCGGCTGACCCCACCCGCCCGTTGGCGGCTGACCCCGCCCGCCCCCAGCTGCCGTTGACCAAGAGGTTTGCGTCACGATTCGCCGGCCGCGACGACGCAACTCTCTTGATCACCGGGGCTGGCCCGGCCCGGGGGCGCGGGGCAGGTGGGCAGCGGGGTCAGGGGCGCAGGCGGCGGAGGGTGGCGATGTCCTCGGCGTGACCCTCGTGCTTCTCCGTCGGCGTCTCCACGACGACCGGGACGCCCGCCGTGGCCGGGTGGGCCATCAGCTCGGCGAACGCGGGCTCCCCGATCAGGCCCTTGCCGATGTTCTCGTGCCGGTCCCGGGTCGAGCCGCACAGGTCCTTCGAGTCGTTGGCGTGCACCAGCCGCAGCCGGCCCTCGCCCACGGTGGCGACCAACGCGTCCAGGCAGGCCGTCATGCCGCCCTCGGCGGCGAGGTCGTGCCCGGCGGCCCAGGCGTGGCAGGTGTCGAAGCACACCCCGAGCCCCGGGTGGCGGTCCACGGCGTCCAGGTACGGGCCGAGGTGCTCCACCCTGGAGGCCAGCGACCGGCCGCCGCCCGCGCTCGGCTCCACCAGCAGCATCGGGCCGTCCGTCGCCGCGGCGCTGTCCAGCAGCGGCAGCAGGGTCTCGCGTACCTGACGCATGGCCGCCTCGGCGTGGCCGGCGTCGACGGCGCTGCCGGCGTGGAACACCACCCCCTGCGCGCCGATCGCCGCGCCCCGGCGCAGCGCGTGCGCCAGCGTCTGCGCCGACCGCTCGACCGTGGCGGGAGTGGGGGAGCCGAGGTTCACCAGCAGCGACGCGTGGATGAACACGGGCACCCCGCGCTCGGCGCAGCCGTCGCGGAACAGCAGGTCCTGCGCCGGGTCGCCGGGCGGCAGCGCCCAGCCGCGCGAGTTGGAGACGTAGACCTGGACCACCTCGGAGGCGGCGGCGTCGACGTACGGCAGGGCGGCCTTCGCCAGCCCACCCGAGGTGGGGGTGTGCGACCCGACGGGCCGGTGCTGCGGTGCGGAAACCGGCATGTCAGAGGCACCCGATGGTGACGGCGGTGCCCGGCGGCACCGAGGTGTTCTCCCCGGGGCTCTGGAACCGGACGATGCCGTTGGGGTTGAACTGCACGGTCACCGGGAAGCCCTGCGCCTCCAGTTGCTGCTTGGCCTGCGGGCACGGCAGGTCCACCACCCGGGGCACGACCACCTGCGGCGGGCCCTTGCTGACGTCCAGCTTGACCTGGGCGCCCTTCTCCACGCCGGCCCCGTCCGCCGGGCTCTGCGCGAGCACCTCGTCCTTCGGCTTGTCGGAGTCCTTGTACGTCTCCACCGGCACCAGGCCGAGTTGGCCCAGGATCGCCCGCGCCTCGTTGACGTTCCTGCCGACCAGGCTCGGCACGGTGATCGGGGCCTTGCCCTTGCTGAGGATGACCGTGACCTTCGTGCCCGGCCGTACCTCGGCCCCGGCCTTCGGGTCGGTGTCCACCACCACGCCCTCGGGCAGGTTGTCGTCGTAGCGCGGGCTGCCCTTGGCCACCACCAGCTTGAGGTCGACCAGATCGGCCTCGGCCAGCGCGAACTCCTTGCCGACCACGTCGGGCAGCGGGAACCGCTCGGGGCCGAGCGAGAGGGTGAGGGTGATCTCGCCGCCCTTGAGGATCCGGCCGGCGGGCTTCGGGTCCTGCGCCACCACGCCGTCGCGGGAGATCTTCTCGTCGTAGCGGGGCTCGGCGTACCGGAGGGTGAACCCGCCCCGGGTGGCCTGCGCCTGCGCCTCCGCCTTGGTCAGGGTGACCAGCTCCGGGGCGACGGTGTACCGGCCCACCCCGAACCACCAGCCGGCGAGCGCGACGACCAGGGCGAGGACCACCCCGGCGGCGATCACGCCCGTGCGGCCCTGCGTGCCCGCCGTGATCAGCGTACGCAGCGCGGCGAGCCGTTCGACGAGGTCGGCGCCCCGCGGCGCGGCCCGGCGGCGGTGCGGCTGCTGGCCCTGCTCGGGCAGCCGGGCCCAGGCGGGCCGCTCGGCCGGGCGGACCGCGGCGACCACCATGGTCGGCTGCGCCATCGGGGCGACCTCGTCGGCCACGGGGCGCAGCACGGCGGTGTGGGTGTTCTGGTTGCCCAGGTCGTCCCGGGCCACCTGCACCTCGGCCAGCAGGGCGCCGGCGTCGGTGGGCCGGGCGCCCGCGTCGCGCCGGGTGGCCCGGGCGACGAGGTCGTCGAGCATCCGGGGCAGCCCGGGCACCAGCGTCGAGGGGGCCGGCACGTCCCGGTCGACGTGCTGCCAGGCGATGTCCACCGGCCGGCCCTCGTCGTACGGGACCCGGCCCGTGAGCATCTCGAACAGCACGATGCCGGCCGAGTAGACGTCGCTGCGCGGGTCGGCGTGCCCGTCGGTGACCAGCTCCGGCGCGACGTACGCCACGGTGGCCATGAGCTGGTTGCCCGACTCGTCCTCGGCGCTCGCCTCCACCGCCCGGGCCAGCCCGAAGTCGGCCACCTTGACCACGCTGTCGACCAGGTTGGCGACGCCGCCGGTGGGCGCCTCGGCGACCAGCACGTTCTCCGGCTTGACATCCCGGTGCACCAGGCCGGACCGGTGCGCGGCGGCGATCGCGGCGAGCATCTGCTCGGCGATGGCCAGCGCCTCGTCCGGGTTCAGCCGGCGCCGCTCGGTCAGCACGTCGCGCAGCGTCCGGCCGCGCACGTACTCCATCACCAGGTACGGCAGGCCCGCGTGCGTGCCCTGGTCGTAGACCGTTACCACGTTCGGGTGGGTCAGCCGGGCGATCGTCTTCGCCTCGTCGGTGAACCGCTCCAGGAACCCGGCCGTCCGGGCCTGCGCCTCCGGCGCCTGGGTCGGATGAATGATCTTGACCGCGACGGTGCGCTCCAGGCGCTCGTCGGTGGCGGTGTACACGGTCGCCATGCCGCCGCGGGCCACGCGACCGCGAATGCGGTAGCGCCCGTCGATCAGCGAGCCCAGCAACGTGTCGGCGACCTGTGTGTCCATCGGCAGGCAGTCTATGTGTCGGTAGGGTGAGGGTTGAACAGGATGCTACAGGCGCGGCTCCGGCAGCCCTGACACCGCGCTCCGCCGGGGTCCCGGCGTGCCGACGCCGAGCCGGGACGGGGCGCCGCCGGGCGGGCGTGCCGGCGCCGAGTCGGGGGCGCCGCCGGGCGGGCGTACGGGGCGAGCAGGGACGCCGCGCCGGCGCTCACCGCCGGGGGTGCGGTCGCCGTTCCCGTCGGCGGCGTGGCAGGGTGATCGGGTGACCGAATCCGTACCCGATCAGGCCGCCTCCGGCGCCGAGTCACCCTCCCAGGCCGCCTCCGGCGCCGAGACACCCTCCGACCCGGCCGCCTCCGGCCCCGCGCTGCCCGGTCCGGCCGACCCCGCCGGTTGGCTGACCCTGCCGGACGTCGCCGAGCGCCTCGACCTGTCGATCAGCAAGGTCCACCAGATGATCCGGGACCGCGAGCTGCTCGCCGTCCGGCGCGACGGCGTCCGCCGGATCCCCGCCGACCTGGTGGCCAACCGCACCGTGCTCAAGCACCTGCCCGGCGTGCTCAACCTGCTCGCCGACGCCGGCTACGACGACGAGGCCGCGCTGCGCTGGCTCTACGAGCCGGACGACACCCTGCCGGGCACCCCGGCCGCCGCGCTCGGCGGCGACCAGGCCCGCGAGGTCAAGCGCCGCGCCCAGGCCCTCGGCTTCTGACACCCACCCCTCCACCCCCTCCACCCCACCCACCCGCCCACTCCACCAACCCGCGCGCCCGCCCCGCCGGCCTGACCCGCGCCCCCGCCAGGCCGCGGTGATCATGGAGTTGGCGGTGCGACATGCCGTGGCGGGCGCCGCCAACCCCATGATCACTGCGGCAGAGCGGGGAGGCGCCCGGTGCGGCAGAGCGGGGAGGCGCCCGGGGAGGCGGGGCAGGGTGGGGAGGCGCCCGGTGGGGTGCGCCTGGGGGTCAGTCCGTGCGGCGGGTGGCGGCGATGGCGAGGTCGACCAGGGCTTGGCGGGCCTCGGTCTCCAGGTCCACGGCGGCCAGGGCGGCCAGCGCCGTGTCGGTCAGCGTGGCGATCCGCTCCTCGGTACGGGCCAGCGCCCCGGTCGAGGCGATCAGCTCCCGCAGCCGGGTCACCCCGTCCTCGTCCAGCCCCTGGTCGCCGAGCCGCCCCAGCAGCAGTTCCCGGCCCGCGTCGTCGCTCGCCTCCACGGCCGCCGCGACCAGGTACGTCCGCTTCCCCTCGCGCAGGTCGTCACCGGCCGGCTTGCCGGTCTGGGCCGGGTCGCCGAACACCCCCAGCACGTCGTCCCGCAGCTGGAACGCCTCGCCCAGCGGCAGCCCGTACGCCGAGTAGGCGGCCCGGATCTCCAGGGGCGCGTCGGCCAGCGCCGCGCCGAGCAGCAGCGGGCGCTCGACGGTGTACTTGGCCGACTTGTAGCGGGCCACCTTGCCGGCGCGCTCGACCGAGGTGTCGCCGGTGACCTGGGTGAGCACGTCGAGGTACTGCCCGACGGTGACCTCGGTGCGCATCTCGTCGAAGACCGGCCGGGCCCGCGCCACGGTGCGCGGGTCCAGCCCGGTCGAGTGCAGCAGCTCGTCGGACCAGACCAGGCAGAGGTCGCCGAGCAGGATCGCCGCCGCGTCCCCGAACCCGTCGGCGTCACCGCACCAGCCGGCCCCCCGGTGCCGGGCGGCGAACCGCCGGTGCACCGCCGGCGCGCCCCGCCGGGTGTCCGAGCGGTCCATCAGGTCGTCGTGCATCAGCGCGCTGGCCTGCACGAACTCCAGCGCGGCGAGGGCGCTGACCACCTGGTCCGAGTCGATCCCGCCCGCGCCCCGGTATCCCCAGTACGCGAAGGCCGGCCGCAGCCGCTTGCCGCCCCGCAGCACGAACGCCTCGATGGCCTCCGCCACGGGCACCAGCGCGTCGTCGACGTCCGCCATCCAGGTTCGCTGGCCGGCCAGGAAGTCGGTGAGGGCCTTGTCGACCCGCTGCCGGAGGCCGGCACGGTCGACGGGGGATACGGGAGCAGCGTGGGTCACGCCACGACGCTAGCGAATCGCCGGTGGGGGCGGCAGCAGCGGTCCCGGGCGTGCCGTCGCCCCGCCCGCCCGAGGGGGCCCTGGGCGCGACCGCTGGTCAGTGCGTGGCCGGGGGCGGTGAACGGCGGGTCGTCCGGTGGCGGGCGGGACGCGTCGGGCGGGGCGTTCCGGCGGGCCGGGGCAGGTAGCGGGCCGCGGCGGCGGCCAGGGCGGCGTGCCGGCGTACCGCGGGCTCGTCGGCGTGCCGGGCCAGCCGGCGGCGTACCTCGGCGAGCTGGCCGGCGGCCCGGGGCGAGCCGGCGCGGACCGCGTCCAGCAGCGCGGCCTCGGCCACCGCGCACGCCTGTTCCACGTCCCCGAGCTGAAGGTGGCCGCGGGCCAGCCAGGCGCCGTAGAGCGCGGCGCCGCGCGGCCGGCCGGGCCGGCGGGCGGCGGCCAGCAGCGGCTCGGCCGCCCGGGGTCGGCCCAGCGCGACCAGCGTCCGCCCGGTCATCGCGGCCAGCTCCGGCCTGTCGAGCCAGTACAGCCAGGACGGCTCCCGGGCCGGCTCGACGGCCTCGGCGACCCGGTCGGCCGCGGCCAGCGCCCGCCCGGCCGCCTCGGCGCGGCCGTCGAGGGCCGCCGCCAGCGCCACCCGGTGCAGCAGCAGCGCCCGCAGGCCGGGGCTGGCCGTCCGGCGGGCGCCGGCGTAGCCGGTCCGGGCCAGCACCAGGGCGCCGTACGGGTCGCCCGCGCCGGCCAGCAGATGACTCGCCGTGCCGAGGACGTGCGCGCCGAACGCCGGGTCGCCCGCCGCCGCCGCGGCCCGCAACCCCAGCCGGTACGCGTCGAGGCCGCCTGCCGGGTGACCGGCGTCGGCGGCCAGCCAGCCCGCCAGCTGGGCCGACTCGGCCAGCACCGGCAGCAGCCGGCGGCGGGCGGACGGGCCGGCCCCGGACAGCTCCCGCACCGCCCGCCCCAGCCGGTACGCCCCGTACCCGACCAGGTCGGCGCCCCCGGTCAGGTCGTCGAGCCGGCGCAGCTCCGCCAGCGTGGGCGCGGCCCCGGTCGGGCCGGCCGACTCATCCGGCGGCTGTCCGTCCGACGGCGGGACGATCAGCAGCGACCCGCGCGGGTCGGCCAGCCAGCGCCGCGCCAGGGCGAGCAGCGCCGAGCGGGATCGCGAGCCGGGACGGACGACCGGCGGGGACTCCCGGCGGCCGCGCGCGGCGGCCCCGGACAGCAGCTCGGCCGGCACGTCGAGGACGACGGCCAGCCAGCCCAGCCAGAAGTCGCCGGGCACCCGGAGCTGCCGCTCCCAGCGGGAGACCTCGTGCCGGGTGAGGGTGGGCACGCCGGACGCGGCGCACAGCCGCGCGGCGAGGCGCTGCTGGCTCCAGCCGAGCGCCAGCCGGAGCCGGGCCAGCAACGGCCCGAGCGGCTGCGGGCCGGGTGGCGGGGACGGGGTCATCGCTCCTCCGACGGGATTCGGGCGGTGGCGGCGCCGCCCGCCCGACGGGCGGACCGGTGCGCCGCCGGTCGGTGCTGACCCCCGCGCGTGCCCCCGGGGACCGGCTCGGCCGGCCCCACCCGCGCTGACACCTGTCTACCCCGGGGGTACGACGTCATCGGTAGGGTGAAATGGCAATCTCCGTTCGGCCGATCTTGTCTGCGGAATTCCTACCTCGCAGCCGAACACTTGCGACCAGAAGTTCACGAGGGTTCTGACGCTGCCTGAATGGATCACGCTGCGCGCGTCCGCCTTCACGATCCAGGCGGACCCGTCTGGGAATACGAACGCCCATCCGACCAACTCGGGGCCGTTCGCCAAGACCAGGGCGACGGGAACCTCATCGACTGGAATCACCGGCAGGTCTGCTATCTCTGAGATCATCGGTAGCGCTCCGGTCGCGGGTTGAGGCACTTCATCGCCCGGCTTGACCGCCACAGCCCGGCCCGGGTCATCAGTGGTCGGTCCTGCGGTAGAGGCCGCGTAGGCGCGTTCCATTCCGGCTGACCATCCCTGTTGTGGTAGCGGGTGGCCGGCCCTACCCGGTCGAGCGTGCATGGGAATCAGGAGCATCAGGAAGATCGGGAGTAGCGTGGCCGACGTGCCTACCCCGCACTCAGGAGCAGTCCGCTACAGGCAGGTTGCAGAAGAGCTACGTCGTCGGATCATGTCCGGCGTGATTCCAGCTGGTTCCCTGCTGCCCAGCGAATCGGCGCTGATGGCCGAGTTCTCCGTCGCCAGGGGCACCGTGCGCGAAGCCCTGGCACTGCTGCGGGCAGAGGGCCTGATCGCCTCCGAGAAGGGAAGGGGCAGCTACGTCCGTCCGGTGATGCCCGTACGGCGGCTTGCTTCGGACCGGTACCGGGCAGAGCTTGAGCAGGTCCGCAGCGGTGAGCTGAGTACGTCGTTCACCACCGATCAGCAGGTGCCGTGGAGCGCCTACAGCCTCGACAAGGAATTCAGGGAAGCTCCGGCCGTGGACGCACTGGCCGAGTTGTTCGGTGTAACGCCGGGCACGATGCTGCTGGAACGGCGGTTCGTCTTCCGCACACACAACGTGCCGCAGCAGATGTCCGTCTCATACCTGCTGCTGGACATGGTCGCTGGCACGCCGGTGGCCGACCCTGCCAACGAGCCCTGGCCCGGAGGTAACACCTCGCAGCTGCACTCGCTCGGCTACACCATCACCGGCGTACGCGAGCAGGTGCGGGCACGGATGCCGGTACCCGAGGAGGTGACGACTCTGCATGTGCCCGGCGGCGTTCCCGTTGTGGTCATCACCCGGCAGACGTTCGTCGGAGATCGGGTGGTGGAGGTAGCCGACATCGTCATTCCGGCCGACAGGGTGAGTCTGGACTACATGATCGACCTGACCTGAACTTCAACCCGCGGTTGGGCGACCTATGGGAATCCACGACCAACCGTGGGGGCGGTGGAGAGGCGGTCGCGACAGGTGGGAAGGTTCTGGGTATGGGGCCCGCCGGCCGCTAGAGTTCTTCCGTGGCGCTCGGTCTTCCCTCGGTCCTCCCCAACTCGCAGCCCGCGATCGGGGAGCTGGTGCGCGACCGCCAGCCGACCTTCTCGTTCGAGTTCTTCCCCCCGAAGACGCCCCAGGGCGAGCGGCTGCTCTGGCAGTCGATCCGCGAGTTGGAGCCGCTGCGCCCGTCGTTCGTCTCGATCACCTACGGCGCCGGCGGGTCGACCCGGGACACCACGGTCGCGGTGACCGAGCGGGTCGCCACCGAGACGACGCTGCTGCCCATGGCGCACCTCACCGCGGTCAACCACTCCGTCGCCGAGCTGCGCAACGTCATCGGCCGGCTGGCCGGCGTCGGGGTGCGCAACGTGCTGGCGGTGCGCGGCGACCCTCCGGGCGACCCGGGCGGGGAGTGGGTCCGCCATCCCGAGGGCGTGCTCCACGCCGACGAGTTGGTCCGGCTGGTCCGCGAGGCCGGTGACTTCAGCGTCGGGGTGGCCGCCTTCCCGTACAAGCACCCGCGTTCGCCCGACGTGGCCAGCGACACGGCGCACTTCGTCCGCAAGTGCCGGGCGGGCGCCGACTTCGCGATCACCCAGATGTTCTTCGACGCCGACGACTACCTGCGGCTGCGGGACCGGGTGGCGGCCGCCGGCTGCGACACCCCGATCCTGGCCGGCGTCATGCCGGTGACGCAGCTGGGCACCATCGAGCGGTCCGTGCAGCTGTCCGGGGCGCCCTTCCCGCCGGCCCTGGCCGCGCGGTTCGAGGCGGTCGCCGACGACCCGGAGGCCGTCCGCCGGCTCGGCATCGAGCAGGCCGCCCAGATGTGCCGACGGCTGCTGGACGAGGGCGTGCCCGGGATCCACTTCATCACCCTCAACCGGTCCACCGCCACCCGCGAGGTCTGGCAGCAGCTGGAGGTCGGCGTGCGGGTGTGACCCCCCGGCGCGACACCTGCCGGCCGGTGCGACGGTTGATCCGTGGTGGGCACTCAGCTGAACTGGGACCAGTACGCGGCGGTGTGGGCGCGACTGCACGGGGGCTTCGATCCCCGGGCGGCGGCCCCCGTGGTGCGCGCCTGGCTGCGCTTCGCCTACCACGTCGGGTACGTGCTGGGCCGGCTGCGGGTCACCCCCACGGCGGTCACCGTGGCGGGCGTGCTGCTCTGCCTCTGCGTGCCGCTGTTCGCCGTGCGGCCGGGAAACGGGCCGGTGATCGCGGCGCTGTTCGTGCTGGTCGCCGCGGTGGCCGACAGCGTCGACGGGGCGCTGGCGGTGGCCACCAACCGCACCACGCGGCTCGGCTACGTCTACGACTCCCTGGCGGACCGGCTCGGCGAGGCCGCCTGGCTGGTCGCGTTCTGGCTGGTGGGCGCGCCGGGCGCGCTGGTCGCCGCCGCGGGCGGGCTGTCCTGGCTGCACGAGTACGTCCGGGCCCGGGCGGTGTCGGCGGGGATGCGGGAGATCGGGGCGGTGACCGTGGGGGAGCGCCCGACCCGGGTCTGCGTGGCCCTGGTCGGGCTGCTGCTGGCGGGGCTGACCGGGCTGATCAACCCGGACCTGGCCGCCGGCACCATCACCATGGCCACCGCCGTGTGGGTGCTGCTGGCCGGCTTCGGCCTGGGGCAGCTCCTCTCCGCCGTCCGCCGCGCCCTGCTCGCCGCCGGCTGACCCCGTCGCCAACGCGTCGCTGCCGGCTGGCCCGCCGCCAAGGCACCGCTGCCGGCTGGCCCCGCCGCCAACGCGCCGCCGTCGGCTGGCCCCGCCGCCAACGCGCCGCCGCCAGATGCGCCCGACGGCCCGGGCCCTGACTGCCCTTACTCCCAGGCCGGGCCGATCTCGTCGGCGACGATCTGGGCCGACAGGGCGACCATCGGCAGGCCGCCGCCCGGGTGGGTGGACCCGCCGACCAGCCACAGCCCCGCCGCCGGCCCCCGGTTGGCGGGGCGGAGCAGGCCGCCCGCCGTGCCGTGGATCGCCCCGCCGGGCGCGCCGGCGTCGGCGTGCAGGTCGGCCGGCGTACGGACCTCGCGGAACAGCAGCCGGTCCCGCACGTCCACGCCCCGCTCGGCGAGCACGTCGAGGATCCGGTCGGCGTACGCCTCCGCCAGCCCCGGCCGGCGCCAGTCCACCGCCCCGGCGGCGGTGCCGTGGCGGGCGGCGTTGACCAGCACGAACCACGCCTCGTGCCCGTCGGGGCGGACCGCCGGGTCGTCGGCGACGGTGACGAACACGGTCGGGTCGGCCGCCGGGCGGGCCCGCACCCCGCGCCCCGGGTCGCCGAAGACCGCGTCGAACTCGGCGTCGGTGCCGCCCGGGAAGAACACGTTGTGGTGGGCCAGCCCGGAGTCGCCGGACACGCCGAGCAGCAGCACGAAGCCGGCGAGGCTGCGGTCGGTGAGCGCGGCCAGCCGGCGCGGGCTGGGCAGCAGGTCCCGGTAGACGGTCAGCGCGTCCGCGTTGGCCACCACCACGTCGGCGGGGACGGGCGCGGCGGCGCCGGCGAGGCGTACCCCGTGGACCCGGCCGCCCGCGGCGTCGATCCGCGTCACCTCGGCGCCGGTCCGCACGACCACGCCCAGGTCGAGGCAGCGGGTCAGCAACGCGTCGGCGAGGGTGCCCAGCCCGCCGCGCAGGTACCAGCCGCCGAAGGCCAGCTCGGCGTACGGGACGGCGACCAGCGCGGCGGGGGCGCGGCGCGGATCGGCGCCGGTGTACGTGGCGTACCGGTCCAGCAGCATCCGCAGCCGGGGGTCGGACAGGTGCCGGCGGCCCACCCCGCGCAGCGTCCGGCCGGGGGCGATCGCGGCCAGGTCGCCCAGCCGCCAGGCCAGCGCGGCCAGGTCCAGCGGGGAGCCGACGGGGCGGCGCAGCACGTCGGAGTGGGAGGCGTCCCAGACCCGGGCGGCGCGGCGCCACAGCCGCTGCCAGTCCGCCGCCGCGCGGTCGCCGAACGCGGCGCCGATCCGGGCGGCGAACTCGGCCGGATCGGCGCAGGAGTCCAGGGCGGGGCCGCCGCCGGGGAAGACGTGCCGGACGATCGGGTCCAGCGGCGCCAGGTCGAGGTACTCGTCGAGCTTCGCCCCGGTGGCCTCGAACAGCTCGTGGAAGACCTCGGGCAGGGTGAGCAGGCTCGGCCCGGTGTCGAACCGGAACGTCCCGGCGGGGGTGTCGCGTTCGTACCGGCCGAGCTTGCCGCCGACGGTGTCGGCCCGCTCGAAGACGGTCACCTCGTGCCCGGTGGCGGCCAACCGGGCGGCGGCGGCCAGGCCACCCACCCCGGCGCCGACGACCACGATCCGCGCCATTGCCCGCCCCTCCTAGCCGACCGGACGGCCCCGCCAGGACAGGCGGTGCCGCTTCCGCAGATGGTACGACCGCAGGGTCAACCAGCCGAGGACCGCGACCGACACGGGGTGGGCGAGCGCGTCGGGCCACCACCGGCCGCCGGTCGCCCGGGCGGTGACGACCCGCCCGGCCACCCCGAGCAGGTAGCCGCCGCACGCCGTCGCGGCCACCGCCGGGGCGCCGGCCAGCAGGGCGACCGTGGCCAGCAGCGGGGGAGCGGCGTACAGCAGGAGCAGCAGCGCCACCACGGCCGCCGCCGCGCCCGGGTGGCCGAAGGTCGCCCACAGCGACTTCGCGTAGCCGTCGCGCAGCGCCGGCCAGTCCGCGTACATCCGGCAGGCGGCCAGCCGCGAGGCGTCGGCCAGGGCGATCCGGCCGCCCGCTCGCTTGACGGCCCGGGCCAGCTCGACGTCCTCCAGGATCCTCCCGCGCACGGCCGCGTGCCCGCCCGCCGCGGCGTAGCCGGCCCGGTCCGCCACCAGGAACTGCCCGCCCGCCGCGGCCAGCGACGGCCGCCGCGAGCGCTCCATCGCCCGCAGCGGGAGGAAGGTCAGCCACAGCCACTGCAGCAGCGGCTGCACCAGCCGCTCGGCCGCCGTCGCCACCACGATCCTGGGGTACGGCGACAGCAGCGCCACCCGCGCGGCGCGCAGCTCGGCCACCGCCGCCGCCACCGCGTACGGGGCGAGCACCACGTCGGCGTCGACGAACACCAGCGCGGTCGCCGCCGGGTCGGCCCGGGCGGCGAGCTGGTGGCAGGCGTACGGCTTGCCCAGCCAGCCCGGCGGCGGGGCGGCCCCGGTGAACAGGGTGACCCGGGGGTCGTCGCCGGCCACCGCGCGGACCACGGCGGCGGTGCCGTCGGTCGAGCCGTCGTCGAGCACCACGATCCGCAGCCGCCGCACGCCCCGCTGGGCGAGCAGCGCCCGCAGGCACGGGGTGACCCGGGCGGCCTCGTCGCGCAGCGGCAGCAGCACCGCGACGGCCTCGGCGACCTCGACCGGGCCGGCGGCCGGCCGGCGCAGCCACCGGGTGGCGTTGACCCAGGTGTGGGCGGTGAGCGCGGCGACCGCCGCCAGCAGGAACAGGACCCCGGTCATGCCGTGGCGTCGGCCGGGCGCCGCCGCTGCCGCCCGCGGCCCAGGGACAGGGCCAGCGGCACGGCGGCCACGGCCATGCCGGCCGCGCCCCAGGCCGCCGAGGCGGGCAGGTCGAGGAAGACCGCGTGGGCCAGCACGCTGGAGGCGTACGTCCACAGGTAGAGCGCGAACATCGGGGCGTCCCGCCCGTCGGCGCGGTCGACGGCCGGCCCCGCGAGGGGGCGCAGCGCCGCCGCCAGCAGCACCGCGAACAGCAGCCAGCCCAGGTAGTTGCTGACCGGGACGCCGGGCAGCCCGGGCAGCGCCGGGGTGGCGTCCCGCCAGGCCCAGTAGCCCTCGGCGACCATCTGCGGGTCGAGGAAGAGGTCCCAGGCGGCCAGCCCGACCGCGGCCAGCGCCACCCGGTGCGGCCCGGGCGGGGCGAGCCGGGCCGCGACGAGCCACGCCGGCCAGGCCATCCACGTCCAGGCCAGGGGGATGGCCAGCGGTACCCCGGCGAGCTTCGGTCCCAGCTCGCCGGAGTAGTCGTAGCCGCCGAACGGGAAGCCGCTGGCCACCCCGAGCGCCTCGATCGCGAAGCCGCCGCCGGTGGCCACCGCGACCAGCGCCCCGGCCGGCCGTACGCCCCGGGTCAGCAGCGCGTGGCCCACCGACAGCACGTACCCCAGCAGCACGGTGGCCACGGTCAGCCGGGCCCGGGTGGCGCCGGCGGTGAGCGGGTAGCAGATCTGGGCGAGGACCAGCACGCCCAGCAGCGCCCAGGGCAGCCCGCGCCGGATCACGGCGCCCCCGGCGGCCCGCCCGGTGCCAGGCCGGGCCGGTGCCCCGCAGCGGACGCCGCCGGGGTGGCCGGGGCGAGCGGCAGGTCCCGGCCGAGGATGCCGAAGGGGCGCTCGTCGCCGGGGAAGTGGAAGTGGCGCAGCACGTCGACGAAGCCGAACCGGCGGTACAGCCGCCAGGCGCGGGACCGCTGCTCGTCGGCCTCGGGCGTGGACAGCAGGGTGGTGCTGCCCGGCGCCATGGTGAGCAGGGCGGTGAGCTGCCGGGTGCCCAGGCCGTGCCCCTGCGCGGGCGGCCGGACGTGCAGCTCGACCACCTCGAAGCAGTCGGTCAGCCAGCGCCGCCGGGCCTCGCCGTCCAGCGCCCGGTGCACCTGGTCGTGCCACCACTGCCCCGGGGTGCCCAGGTAGCCGTACCCGAAGCCGGCCAGGTGGCCCTCGGTGGTGAGGGCGGCGACGGCGCGGAAGCCGGGGCGGCGGACGTGGGTGGCGATGTAGCCGCGGCGGGCGTCCAGCAGGTCCGTGCGGTAGTTCATCGCCTCGCCGTAGACGGCCACCACGTCATCCAGCCGCCGGACCAGGTCGTCCGGCGTCCAGCGCACCAACCTCATCCCCGTCCACCCTTCGCCGTTCCCGCGTCGCCGTCGGCGACCGAATCGAGCCCCGCGTCGCCGTCGGCGACCGAATCGAGCCCCGCGTCGCCGTCGGCGACCCAGTCGAGCACCGACCGGTCGCCGGCCACCCCGCGCACCTCGAACCGTGCGAAGAGTTCCTCCGCGTACCACCGCTCGGTGGGGGTGCGCGCGATCGCGGCCCGGTGCTCGGGGTGACGGTACGCGAACGCGACGAGGTCCGCGGGGTCCCGCCACACGCTGACCGTGCCCTGCCAGCCCAGCGGGGCCTCCCCGACGCCGAACCGGGCGAGCAGGCCGGGTGCGGTGGGCAGGGCGGCGGCCACCGGCGGGACGGCCCGCCAGAAGGTCACCGCCCGGCGGGCGCGCAGCCGGGCCCGGGTCAGCGCCAGCACCGGCCCGGCGACCCGGCCGCCGGACGGCTCGCCGAACGGGCGCCGCCCGGACCACTCGCCCCGGCTGGCCAGCGGCCGCAGGTCCATGCGGACGGACGAGCGGGCGATCCGGGCCCAGGAGCGGCCCACCGGCGACGCGGCGAAGCCGGCGGCGGCGGCCGGGGACTCCCAGACGACCAGCGCCGCCCAGCGGGTCAGGTCGGCGTCGCCGGGGCCGAAGCCGGTCCCCGTCCCGGTGCCGAGCAGCTTGCCGAACCGGACCCCGGGCGTGCGGCGCAGCCGCGCCGGGTGCGTCGCCATCCGGGCCAGCGCCCGGGGCAGGGCGGCCCGGGGGATCCGCCAGGCGTGCAGGGTGACCAGCTCGGGTACGCCGGTCACGCCACGTCGGCCGGGGCGCCGGCGGTGATCCGGAGCAGCTCCGCGTACGTGCTGGGGAAGACCGCCTGCGGCACCCCGCCGGCCGCCCACACCTCGTCGTACTCGTCGAGGGCGGTGTCGACGACGGTGCGCAGCGGCCGCGGGTGGCCCAGCGGGGCGACCCCGCCGATCACCTGACCGGTGTGCGCGCGGACGAACTCCGGGGTGGCCCGGCGCAGCCGGGTGACCCCGAGGGACGCGGCCAGGCCGGCGGTGTCCACCCGGTGCGCGCCGGAGGTGAGCACCAGCAGCGGCGCGTCGTCGGCGGCGAAGACGAGCGAGTTCGCGATGGCGCCGACGGGCACGCCGAGCGCCGCGGCCGCCGCGGCGGCGGTGTGCACCGCCTCGGGCAGCAGGCGGACCTCGGCGGGCCGGCCGGAGCCGTCCCGCGCGCCCGCGGCGGCGAGGGCCTCCTGCACCGCCCGTACGTTCGGGTGTGGCTGCATGCCGCCATTCTGGCCGCTCCCGAATCACCGGCCGGCGCCGACCCGCCCGCGGTGGCGGGTTCCGGGCCAGCCCGCGGTGGCCCGGACCCGGCCGGCGGCGTCCACCAGCAGGGCGGCGTACCCGTCGAGGGCGGCCAGCCAGTCGAGCGCGTCCGCGCCCCGGGCGACCGCCGCGGTGGCGTACACGTCGGCCCAGAGCAGCTCGGGGCCGACCACGGTGACCGACCGGACGGCCTCGGCGGGCCGCCGGGCGTACGGGTCCACGATGTGCGCGCCGCGCCGGGCGGTGCCCGAGGTGGCCACCGCGCCGTCGACGCGCTCCAGCACGTCGAGCAACTCGCCCGGGCGGCCCGGGTTTTCCACCCCGACCCGCCAGGCGGGCCGGCCCGGGGCGGCCCGCAGCAGCACGTCCCCGCCGGCGTTGAGGCAGACGTCGTGCTCGGCCAGGCCGGTCAGCCGCCGCGCGGCCCGCTCGACCGCCCAGCCCATCACCTGCACCACCCAGGCCCGCCGGTCCAGCTCGCCGGTCGGCGTCGTCATGCTCATCGTGCCCACCTCCGCTCAGCCCAGGTGCGCCGCGTCGATGGCGGCCTGGAGGGACTCCCGGTAGCCGTCGCTGGTGACGGTGGCCCCGGAGACGGTGTCGATCCGGGCGCTCTGCGCCGCGAGGGCCTGCTGCCGCAGGATCGGCACCGCGTACCCGTTGATCTGCTGGTCCCGGACGTTGCCGTCCGGCACCTGGACGGCGGTGACCTCGGTGATTCCGCCGCCGGAGCCCGTCCCGGCGGCGAACGTGCCGGCCCCGCCGCCCGCCCCCATCGTGCTGGTCCGGTAGCCGAACAGCAGCACCAGCGCCGCCACGGTGGACAGCAGCCAGAGCGTGATGCGTCGCATCCGTACTCCTCCTCGCACCTGTTACCAGGCGAAACGTTCGTGGTGGATGTGCTCGTCGGGCACCCCGGCGGCCCGGGTCGCGGCCTGCGCCGCGTCGACCCAGCCGTCCGGGCCGCAGAGGAAGACGTCGTGCCCGGCGATGTCGGGCGAGAGCCGGCGCAGGGCCTCGACGTCGGTCAGCCCGGCGGCGTGCCGGGGCAGCCAGGACGACCGGTCGGCCCGGGGGCCGACCAGGTGGTGCACGACCACCCCGCGCTCGGCCGCGAGCCGGTCCAGTTCCGCGCGGAAGGCCAGCTCCTGCGGGGTACGCGCGCGGTAGAGCAGCACCGCCCGGCCCGGGGCGTACGGCAGCTCCCAGAGCAGGGCCAGCAGCGGGGTGATCCCGACCCCGCAGGCGAGCATGGTCACCCCGCCGCCGCGCCAGTGCTCCCCGGTCAGCCGCCCGTACGGCCCCTCGATCAGGACCCGGGTGCCGGGGCGCAGGGCGGCCACCCGCGCGCTGCCGTCCCCGAGGTCCTTCACGGTGATCCGCATCAGGTCCTCCGACGGCGGCGCGGACAGCGAGTACGGGTGGGCCCGGGACCAGCCGGGGCCGTCCAGGAACCGCCAGAGGAAGAACTGTCCCGCCCGCGCCGGCAGCCGGTGCAGGTGCCGGCCGCGCAGCCAGACGGAGGTCACCCCGGGCGCCTCGGGCACCACCGCGGCCACCTCGACCCGGTGCCGCAGGCTGCGCCAGGCCGGCAGCCCCAGCCGGAACGCCAGCACGCTGCCCAGCGCCAGCAGGTACACGGTCCACCAGTACGCCCGGGCGGCGGGCGAGGAGACGAAGTCGATGCCCGTCCAGAGCTGGTGCGGCAGCGCGAGCCCGACGCCCAGGTACGCGTACAGGTGCAGCAGGTGCCACGACTCGTAGCGCAGCCGGCGGCGGGCCGCCCGGATCGAGGTGACCACCACCAGCGTCAGCAGCGCCAGCGCGGCGGTGGCCAGCAGCATCCCCGGGTACCCGCTGACCAGCAGCCAGAACTGGGCGACGACGCCCTCCCGGGCCGTGCCGGCGTACCCGAGGGTGGTCAGCGTGACGTGGGCGAGCAGCAGGTGGAACGAGGCGAAGCCGACCAGCCGGTGCCAGCGGCCGCGTCGGCCCACCAGCCGGGGGCCACGGGAAGGGCGCGCGGGGCGGGCCGTCGCCCGGCGGCGACGGCGGTCATCCGACGGTCCTGTCGGTACGGCTCTCGGTCATGCCCCTCACCCTCCGGCGGGGACCTCTGCGGCGCCTATTGCGAAGCTGTGACCGTGCTGAGAATCCCGTCGGAGGGCTGGCGCGGCGGGTCGGTGGCCCGGTGACCAGGGCGTGGGCACCGGTAGATCGGCCAGGTGCTCGCCTTCGCCGGTGGGCTTGCCGCCGGTCCCCTGCACGCGGTGCGGTGCGGCTCCTGTGGAGCTGCCCCGCCCACGCTACCGGCCGCCCGGGGCCGGGGCCGGGCCCGGACGCGGGGTGGGAGCGACAGCAGGGACGGGGCAGCTCCACAGCGGCGGCGGAGACACTCGCCTGCCGGGCCGGACCCGGACGAACCGGCGTCACGCCGGGGTGCCGCCGGGTCAGCGCGGGGCGGCCACCGGCGCGGGCGCGGTGTCGGGCGCGGGCGGCGCGGTCGTACCGGGGGTGGCCACCCGGGCCGTCTCGGCCAGCGCCACGCCGAGCAGCACCAGCGCCCCGCCGCCGAACTGGGCCGGGTTGAGCGCCTCCCCGTCGCCGATGACCAGCCAGGCGACCGCCGCGGCGAGCACCGGCTCCACCATGCCGACGATCCCGACGCTGGTCGCCGGGAGGTGCCGCATCGCGGCCGCCACCAGCAGGTACGGCACGATCGAGCCCAGCCCGGCCAGGCTCAGCGCCAGGCCCGCCCAGAGCCGGGGGCGCACCCGGTGCCGCTGGCCGAACCGCGCCCAGAGGGCGACCAGCAGCGGGGCGGAGTACTCGAACAGCAGGCCGATCCCGACCGGCAGCCGGGAGATGGCCACGAAGTAGAGCACCGGCACCAGGAAGAAGCCGGTCAGGCCGTACGCGACCAGCAGCGGCAGCTGCCGGGGGTGACCCGCAGCCGGCGGACGCCCGGGCGCAGCACCAGGCTCAGCAGGAGCAGGCCGGCGACGGCGCCGAGCGCGCGTAGCAGGGTCAGCTGCTGGGCGTTCAGGCCGGCCCGGAGCACCAGCTTGGAGACCGTGCCGTTGACGGCGAAGAGGACCCCCGAGCCGAGCACCATGGCGACACCGAGGGCGGGGCGGGGGTCGTCACGAGCAGAGATCAGTGCCGCCGTCGTCAGGGGCGCCGGGCGGGGCGCTCGTTACCCACCGGTGTCGCCGCACCACGCCGTACGCCACACGTTGCGTTTTCGTCGGTGGGAGGGTGTACTGTCAGGGGCGTTAGAACGGATGTTCGATTCTATCGAACGTCCGTTCCAACCAACCCGGGCCGGTGTTTCGCGGCTCCGGTCCCGGGTGGTGCGGCTCCGCGGGCCGCACCTGGGTGCCGGGCAGTCGCGAGCCCGGGTCCCGTCAGGCAGGAGCGCCGCCCGCCGCCCACGACCCCCGGGCGGCGGGCGGCGAACCCGCCGGTACGCCGGCCGGGTGTGGTGTGGGGAAGCGTCCACACCCGGCCGGCCCCACCCGGTGCGCCTTCCTCCGCACCACCCGACCGGCCTGCGCCGGCGACACCCCACGGCTCGGCCCCGCCGGCCGAGCCGCACCGGTCGCCGCGCCCGGCCCCCGGCCACGTGGAGGAGACAGCCCCATGCCGACCAACCCGGCCCAGGCACCGACGGTGCCGGCGCACGTGCTGCCGCACCGCACCCCGGCCCAGCTCCTCACGGTGGCCCGTCGCGGGCTGGTCGAGGCCGCCCAGACCCGCCCCGACGGCCTGCGCTACGCCGCCGCCCACCTGGCCGCGCTCCGCGCCGCCGCCGCCCTGCTCGCCGCCCGCGCGCGCCCCGCCCCGGCCCGGCGCAACCGGGTCACCAGCGCCTGGGTCCTGCTCCGCGCCGTGGCCCCCGAGTTCGACGAGTGGGCGGCGTTCTTCGCGGCCGCCGCCGGCAAGCGCGCCGCAGCCGAGGCCGGCATCCCCCGGGTGGTCACCGCCCGCGAGGCCGACGACCTGCTCCGGGCCGCCGAGCAGTTCGTGACGGTGGTGGAGACCACCCTCGGGCTGGCCCACCAGCCGACGCTCGACGGCCGCGCCGCCTGAGCCCCTGCGGCGCCACGAACGGGCCCGCGCCGGCCGCCCCGGCGACGCGCCCGTCCCATACGCACTGCATTCACTGCACGCACTGCATTCACTGCACGCACGATCCCAGCACGACACGAGGCGCGACGGGGGGTAGGTCCGATGGCGGGCCGCATGGTGGTCGGTTCCGCCGCGCTGGCCGGTCTGGTGCGCCCGGCCAGCGCACCGGACCCGGCCGGCGGTCACCGGGTGCTGCCGGTCGCCCCCGAGCTGACCGGCCTGCTGCCCAACCGGGGGCTGCGCCGGGGCAGCACGATCGCCGTCGCCACCGGCCAGCCCCGGCGCAGCGGCGGCACCTCCCTGGTGCTGGCGCTGCTCGCGGAGGCGTCCCGGGCCGGCTCGTGGTGCGCCGTGGTGGGGTTGCCCACCTTCGGCGCGGGCGCGGCCGCCGAGGCCGGGATCGCCCTGGACCGGCTCGCCCTGGTGCCGCAGCCCGGGCCGGACTGGCCCACCGTCGTCGCCGCGCTGATCGACGGGGTGGACGTGGTGGTCGCCGCCGTGCCGGCCACCGTCTCCGCCTCGGTCGCCAACCGGCTGGCCGCCCGCGCCCGCCAGCGCGGGAGCGTGCTCGTCCCGTACGGCCGCTGGGACGGCGCGGACGTCACGTTGCAGGTGATCAAGGGCGTCTGGGAGGGGCTGGGGCAGGGTCGGGGTCGGCTGCGGCGCCGCGAGGTCACCGTCTCCGCCCGGGGCCGGGGCGCGGCCGCCCGTCCCAAGGAGATCAAGGTCTGGCTCCCCGGCGACGGGCTCACCCGGGTCATTCCCCGCCCGGCCGCCGTCCCCGTCGCCTCCGTCACCGGCCGTGCCGCCGCCGGCCGGCTCCGGCCGGTGCCCCCGGCCGGCCTGCCCGCCCTCGCCGCCGTGCCCCGCCGCAGCGGGCTCGCCCTGTCGGGGCCGGTGTGACCGGCACGGGAGGGGCCTGCCCGGGCCGGCGCGCTCGCCCCGGCCGGTCCGGCCCGATCGGCGGGCTCGCCCGGGTCGGTCCCGCGTGACCGGGGCACCGGTGCGCACGCTGCTGCTCTGGTGCCCGGACTGGCCGGTGCTCGCCGCCGAGATCGTCGAGGGGGTGCCCGCCACCGGTCCGGTGGCCGTGCTGCACGCCAACCGGGTGGTCGCCTGCTCCGAGCGGGCCCGCGCTGAGGGGGTCCGCCGGGGCCTGCGCAAGCGGGAGGCGCAGGGGCGCTGCCCGCGGCTGACCGTCGTCGACCACGATCCGGGGCGGGACGCCCGGGCGTTCGAGCCGGTGGTCGCCGCCGTCGAGGAACTGGCCGCCGGGGTCGAGGTGGTCCGTCCCGGCGCCTGCGCGCTGGCCGCCCGGGGCCCGAGCCGCTACTTCGGCGGGGAGGAGGCCGCCGCCGAGCGGATCATCGAGCACGTCGCCCAGAACTGCGCGGTGGAGAGCCAGGCCGGCATCGCCGACGGGGTGTTCGCCGCCGGTCTGGCCGCCCGCGCGGGACGGGTGGTGCCCCCCGGCGGCACGCCGGCGTTCCTGGCGGCCCTGCCGGTGGAGGCGCTGGGCCGCCCGGCCCTGACCGACCTGCTGCGCCGGCTCGGCGTACGCACCCTGGGGGACTTCGCCGCGCTGCCGGCCGGGGACGTACTGGCCCGGTTCGGCTTCGACGGGGCACTGGCCCACCGGCTCGCCGCCGGCCGGGACCACCGGGCGCTGGCCGTCCGCCGGCCCCCGGCCGACCTGGCGGTGACCGCCGAGCACGACGAGCCGATCGACCGGGTCGACGCCGCCGCGTTCGCCGCCCGCGCGCTGGCCGAACGACTGCACGAGCGGCTGGCCGCGCACGGGCTGGCCTGCACCCGGCTCGGCATCGAGGCGGTCACCGCGCACGGCCAGGAGCTGCACCGGGTCTGGCGGCACGACGGGCTGCTCACCGCCGCGGCCATCGCCGACCGGGTGCGCTGGCAGTTGGACGGCTGGCTCTCCGGCGGCACCGGCCGCTCCGACGCCCGCCCGGCCCGCCCGACGTCCGGGATCATCCGGCTGCGGCTCGTACCCGACGGGGTGCTCGCCCGGGCCGGCCTGCAACCCGGGCTGTGGGGGGAGACGGGCGAGGAACGGGAGCGGGCGCACCGGGCGTTGAGCCGGGTCCAGGGCATCCTCGGCCCCGAGGCGGTGGTCACCGCGGTACTCGGCGGCGGGCGGTCCCCGGCCGACCAGGTGCGGCTGGTGCCCTGGGGCGACGAGCGGCTGCCGGCGCGACCCGGCGGGCCACCTCTGCCGGCGCGTCCCGGCGAGCCACCTCTGCCGGCGCGTCCCGGCGAGCCACCTCTGCCGGCGCGTCCCGGCGAGCCACCCCTGCCGGCGCGTCCCGGCGAGCCAACCCTGTCGGCCGGCCCGGCCGGCGGGCCGGTGCGGTCGGGCCGGGCGGCGCGGTCGGGCCGGGCGGCGCCGATGCCACCGTGGCCGGGGCGGCTGCCGCCGCCCGCCCCTGCCGTGGTGCTACCCAGCCCGCTCGCCGCGGCCGTGCACGACGCCGCCGGCGAGCCGGTCGTGGTCAGCGCGCGGCTTCAGGTGAGCGCCCCACCCGTCCGGCTGGCCGTCGGTACGGCCCGACCCGTGGAGATCGTCGGCTGGGCCGGCCCGTGGCCGGTCGACGAACGCTGGTGGGCGCCGGCCGAGGCGCGCCGTCGGGCGCGGTTCCAGGTCTGCCTCGCCGACGGCGCCGCCCTGCTGCTGGCGGTCGAGGCCGGTCAGTGGCTGGTGGAGGCCATCTATGACTGACCACGCGGTCCGGGCCTGCGCGGATCTTGGTAGGTTTCGACCCCTCCAGGGGCCGAAACCTACCAAGATCTCCAGCGGAGCGGGAGTCGGTGCCCGGTGAGCTTCCACAATCCGAGGCTGCCGTGGGGGGAGCTGGAACGGGTGCTCTCCGGGCGGGCCGACGGCCGCCCCGGCTCGACCGGGGACGGCGGGGACGGCTTCGGCGGCGGGCGGCACCTGCACGTGGTGGACCCGCTCGCCGTCGACGGCGACGGGGGCGACGCCCCGGCCTGGGCGCACCGGCGGGAGCCGTACCGGCCGCCCGAGCTGTCCCGCCCCGACGACGCGGTGCCCTACGCGGAACTGCACACGCACAGCAACTTCAGCTTCCTCGACGGGGCCAGCCACCCGGAGGAGTTGGCCGAGGAGGCCGCCCGGCTGGGGCTCACCGCGCTCGCCGTCACCGACCACGACGGTTTCTACGGCGTGGTGCGCTTCGCCGAGGCGGCCCGTGGGCTGGGGCTGCCCACCGTGGTCGGCGCGGAGCTGTCGCTGGGCCTGCCCGGGCCCCCGGGGAAACGCGGAGCACTTCCCCGGGGCGGCGAGCCCGACCCGCGCGGCGCCCACCTGCTCGCCCTGGCCCACGGCCCCGAGGGGTACGCCCGGCTGGCCCGGACCATCGCCCGCGCCCAGCTGCGCGGCGGCGAGAAGGGCCGCCCGGACTACGGCGGGCTGGAGGAGGTCGCGGAGGAACTGCGCGACCACGTGCTGATCCTCACCGGCTGCCGCAAGGGCCACGTGCCGGCCGCGCTGCTCACCGAGGGGGTGGACGCGGCGGCCCGGGAGCTGGACCGGCTGACCGACCTGTTCGGCGCCGAGACGGTGGCGGTGGAGCTGACCGACCACGGGCACCCGGTCGACGCCGACCGCAACGACGCCCTCGCCGAGCTGGCCGCCGCCGCCGGGCTGCCCACGGTGGCCACCAACAACGTGCACTACGCCACCCCGGGGCGGCGCCGGCTGGCCACCACGCTGGCCGCGGTCCGGGCCCGGCGCAGCCTCGACGAGATCGACGGCTGGCTGCCCGCCGCCGCCACCGCCCACCTGCGCGGCGGCGCGGAGATGGCCGCCCGGTTCGCCGCGTACCCGGGAGCGGTGGCCCGGGCCGCCGAGTTCGGCGCGGAGCTGGCGTTCGACCTGCAACTGGTGGCGCCGAAGCTGCCGGCGTACCCGGTGCCGCCGGGGCACACCGAGATGAGCTGGCTGCGCGAGCTCACCATGGACGGCGCGCGGGAGCGCTACGGGCCGCCCGAGGCGCACCCGGAGGCGTACGCGCAGCTCGACCACGAGCTGCGGATGATCGAGGAGCTGGGCTTCCCCGGCTACTTCCTGGTGGTGTACGACATCGTCGCGTTCTGCCGGCAGCAGGACATCTACTGCCAGGGGCGGGGCTCGGCGGCGAACTCGGCGGTCTGCTACGCGCTGCGGATCACCAACGTGGACGCCGTCCGGCACCGGCTGCTGTTCGAGCGCTTCCTCGCCCCCGAACGCGACGGCCCGCCGGACATCGACGTCGACATCGAGTCCGACCGCCGGGAGGAGGTCATCCAGCACGTCTACGCCCGGTACGGCCGGGAGCACACCGCTCAGGTCGCCAACGTCATCTCGTACCGGCCCCGGTCGGCGGTGCGGGACGTGGCCCGGGCGTTCGGCTTCTCGCCGGGGCAGCAGGACGCCTGGAGCAAGCAGATCGACCGCTGGGGTGCGGTCGCGGCCGTGGACGTCGAGGACATCCCCGAGCAGGTGGTCGCGTACGCCAACGAGCTGCAGACGTTCCCCCGGCACCTGGGCATCCACTCCGGCGGCATGGTGATCTGCGACCGCCCGGTGATCGAGGTCTGCCCGGTGGAGTGGGGGCGGATGCCCGGGCGCAGCGTGCTCCAGTGGGACAAGGACGACTGCGCCGCCGTCGGCCTGGTCAAGTTCGACCTGCTCGGCCTCGGCATGCTCTCCGCCCTGCACTACGGCTACGACATGATCGGCATGAGCCTGGACCTGGGCGACATGGGCCTGGACGACCCCGAGGTCTACGACATGCTCTGCCGGGCCGACTCGGTCGGGGTGTTCCAGGTGGAGAGCCGCGCCCAGATGGCCACCCTGCCCCGGCTCAAGCCCGACTGCTTCTACGACCTGGTGGTCGAGGTGGCGCTGATCCGGCCCGGCCCGATCCAGGGCGGCTCGGTGCACCCGTACATCCGGCGCAAGAGCGGCCAGGAGCCGGTGACCTTCCCGCACCCGTTGATGCGCAACGCGCTGGAGAAGACCCTCGGGGTGCCGCTGTTCCAGGAGCAGCTGATGCAGCTCGCCATCGACCTGGCCGGCTTCGACGCGGCCGGCGCCGACCAGCTGCGCCGGGCGATGGGGTCGAAGCGGTCGGCGGAGCGGATGGCGCAGATCGCCGACCGGCTCTACGCGGGGATGGCCGAGCGGGGCATCACCGGCGAGCTGGCCGACGACGTCTACCGCAAGCTCTCCGCGTTCGCCAGCTACGGCTTCCCGGAGAGCCACGCGATGAGCTTCGCGTACCTGGTGTACGCCAGCTCCTGGCTCAAGCGCTACCACCCGGGCCCGTTCCTGGCGGCCCTGCTCAACGCCCAGCCGATGGGCTTCTACTCGCCGCAGACCCTGGTCGACGACGCCCGCCGGCACGGCGTCGAGGTGCGCCGGCCGGACGTCAACGCCAGCGGCGCCAGGGCGGTGCTGGAGTCGACCCCGGCCACCCGGTGGGGCAGCGAGCCGGGCGAGCCGCCGCACGCCTGGGGGCTGGGCGGGCCGGCGGTCCGGCTCGGGCTGGGCGGCGTGCGTACCCTCGGCGAGGGCGTGGCCGAGCGGATCGAGGCCGAGCGGGCGGCGTACGGGCCGTACCGGGACATGCCGGACCTGGCCCGGCGGGTCGGCCTCACCGCCGCGCAGCTGGAGGCGCTGGCCACCGCGGACGCCTTCGCCTGCTTCGGGCTGACCCGGCGGCAGGCCCTCTGGGCCGCCGGGGCGGCGGCCCAGGACCGGCCGGACCGGTTGCCCGGGACGGTGACCGGCGCGACCGCGCCGATGCTGCCCGGCATGGAGGCGGTGGACCGCCTCGTCGCCGACGTCTGGGCCACCGGCCTGTCCCCGGAGAGCCACCCGGTGCGGTTCCTCCGCGACCGGCTCGACGCGCTCGGGGCGGTGCCGATCGCCCGGCTCGGCGCGGTGGAGCCGGGTCGGCGGATCCGGGTCGGCGGGCTCGTCACCCACCGGCAGCGGCCGGGCACCGCCGGCGGCGTCACCTTCCTCAACCTGGAGGACGAGACCGGCATGCTCAACGTCACCTGTTCGCCGGGGCTGTGGCAGCGGTACCGGCGGGTGGCCCGGACCAGCGCCGCCCTGGTGGTCCGGGGGCGGCTGGAGCGGCACGAGGGGGTGGTCAACCTCGCCGCCGACCGGCTGGACGCCATCGAGCCGCCGGTCAGCCCGCCCTCCCGCGACTTCCGGTGATCATTGTCACTGCTCGTCCGTGGGGCGTGCGGGAAAGATGGAGAGGGGCGGGCAGAGCGGCCCGCCCGTGGCGAGGGGGAATGAACCAGTGATGGGACACGGCGCGCACATCGGTGTGGCGAACGCCCGACGCACCCGGCTCGGCGCGAACTGGGTGGCGGCGCACCCGGAGGCCCGGGAGTATCCGGTGACCGACGGGCCGGTGGCCAACAGCCACCGGTCCCGCGCCGAGGAGGACCCCGCGGGCGGCGGGGAGTCCTGACCAGCGCCGGTGGGTCCGGCTTCCTTCCGGTCACCGGACCCGCCGGGCGACTGGACCGGGTGACTAGGCTCGACGGGGTGGAGCAGACCCGAGGCCGGCTCGCCGGCCCGCCGTTGACCCCCCGCACCGCCGTCATCTGGTCGGTGCTGCGGACCGAGCTGGAGCGCCGCGACGGCGACGAGCTGACCGTGCTCGACGTCGGCGGCGGCACCGGCGGCTTCGCCGTCCCCCTCGCCCAGGCCGGCCACCGGGTCACCGTGGTCGACGCCAGCCCCGACGCGCTCGCCGCGCTGACCCGCCGGGCCGCCGAGGCCGGCGTCGCCGCCCGGGTACGCGCGCTGCAGGGCGACGGGGACGCGCTCGCCGGGCTGGTCGAGCCGGCCGGCGTCGACCTGGTGCTCTGCCACTCCGTGCTGGAGGTGGTGGACGACCCCGCGCCGGTGGTGGCCGCCCTGGCCGCGGCGCTGCGCCCGGGCGGCGCGGCGAGCGTCCTGGTCGCCGGGCAGGCCGCCGCCGTGCTCGCCCGGGCGGTGAACGGCCACCTGGACCAGGCGGCCGCCCTGGCCGCCGACCCGGCCGGCGCCGCCGGCCCCCGGGACACCCTGCGCCGGCGGTACGACGCCGGCCGCGCGGCGGCCCTGCTCACCGCCGCCGGCCTGGTGGTGGAGGAGACCCACGGGGTACGCGTGCTCGCCGACCTGCTCCCCGCCGCCGTCGCGGACGGCCAGCCGGCCGCGCTGGTCGAGCTGGAACTGGCCCTGGCCGCCCGGCCGCCCTACCGGGACCTCGCCGCCCAGCTGCACCTGTTCGCCCGCCGGCCGGCATGACCGGTCCCGTCCCGCCCCCGGCCGGCCCGGGCGCGCTCCCGGGGCCGTTGACGCCGGTCGCGCCGCGCTACGGCGGCGGGAGCCTGGCCGACGTGCTGCCCAGCGCACTGGCGGTGCTCGGGGTGCCCGGTGCCGCCGACCTGCTCCGGCTCGCCCCCGCGCTGGCCGGGGTACGGCGGATCGCCGTGCTGCTCGTCGACGGGCTCGGCTGGTACCAGATCCCCACCGCCGCCCCGTACGCCCCCACGCTGGCCGGGCTGACCGCGGCCGTCGGCCGCCCGCTGACCTCCGGGTTCCCGTCCACCACGCCGACCAGCCTGGTCACCCTCGGCACGGGCGCGGCGCCCGGCGCGCACGGGGTGCTGGGCTTCAAGGTGCGGGTGCCCGGCACCGACCGGGTGCTCGCTCACATCCAGTGGGCCGGCGACCCCGACCCGCTGCGCTGGCAGCCCGTCCCCACCCAGCTGGAGCGGGCCCGGGCCGCCGGGGTCGCGGTGACCGTGGTGAGCCGCCCCGAGTACGGCGGCAGCGGGCTGACCCTGGCCGCCAACCGGGGCGGCGACTACCGGGGCGCCGTCGACGCCGACGCGCTGGCCGCCATGATGCTCGCGGCGCTCGCCGCCGGCGACGGGCCGACCCTGGTCTCCGGCTACCACCCCGACCTCGACCGGCACGGCCACCTCAGCGGCGTCGACTCCGACCCGTGGCGGCTCGCCGCGGCCGTGGTGGACGGGCTGCTCGCCCGGCTGGTCGACGGGCTGCCCCCGGACGCCGCGCTGCTGGTCACCGCCGACCACGGCCAGCTCGACGTGCCGCAGGCGGACCGGCTCGACTTCGACGCCGACCCCCGGCTGCGGGCCGGGGTGCGGGTGCTCGCCGGCGAGCCGCGGGTCCGTTACCTGCACGTCGCGCCCGGCGCCGCCGACGACGTGGTGGCCGCCTGGTCGGCGGTGCTCGGCGACGCCGCCCGGGTGCTGCACCGGGACGAGGCGGTGGCCACCGGCTGGTTCGGCCCGGTGCCGGAGGAGCACCTGTGCCGGGTCGGCGACGTGGTGGTCGTCTGCCGGGGCACGTCCGCCGTGGTCGCCACCCGCTCCGAGAAGCCGATCGAGTCGCAGCTGGTCGCGTACCACGGGGCCGACACGGCCGCCGAGATGACCGTCCCCCTGCTGGTCGTGCGCGGCTGACCCCGCCACCCCGAGCGGCCCGGCACCCGGCGGGACTGTCGGACCGGCCGACTAACCTGCGGGAATGGGCCGCAGTCAGTCGTTGCCGCGCGGTGGCGACCCGCGCTTCGGGCCGGACGCCGACGACAGCGGCTCGCCGATCCTGCACGTGGACATGGACGCCTTCTACGCCTCGGTCGAGGTGCGCCGCCGCCCCGAGCTGCGCGGCCGGGCCGTCGTGGTCGGCGGGGTCGGCCCGCGCGGCGTGGTCAGCTCCGCCAGCTACGAGGCCCGACGGTACGGCGTGCGCAGCGCCATGCCGACCGCGCGGGCCCGGGCGCTCTGCCCGCACGCGGTCTTCCTGCCGACCGACCCCGCGGAGTACTCGGCCGCCTCCCGGGCGGTGATGCGGATCTTCCGGGACGTCACCCCGCTGGTCGAGCCGCTCTCGCTCGACGAGGCGTTCCTCGACGTGTCCGGCGCCCGCCGGCTGTTCGGCCCCCCGGCCGAGATCGCGCGGCGTATCCGCGCCCGGGTCGCGCGGGAGCAGGGGCTGACCTGCTCGGTCGGGGTCGCGCCGAGCAAGTTCGTGGCCAAGCTCGGGTCCACCCGCGCCAAGCCCGACGGGCTGCTCGTGGTGCCCGCCGGCCGTGTCCTCGACTTCCTGCACCCGCTGCCGGTCGCCGCGCTGTGGGGGGTGGGGGACCGGTCCGCCGAGACGCTGCGCCGTCTCGGCCTGGCGACCGTCGGCGACGTGGCCGAGGCGCCGTTCGGCATGCTCCGCAAGGCGCTCGGGGAGGCCGCCGCCAGGCACCTGCACGCGCTGGCCCGGGGGGTGGATCCGCGCCGGGTCACCCCGGAGCACGCGGAGAAGTCGATCGGCGCCGAGGTGACGTTCGACGTCGACGTCGCCGACCCGCTGGAGATCCGCCGGGCCCTGCTCGCCCTCGCCGAGAAGGTCGGCGTCCGGCTGCGCCGGGCCGGCCAGGTGGGGCGGACGGTGTCGATCAAGGTGCGCATGGCCGACTTCCGCACCGTCAGCCGCTCCCGCACCCTCGGTGTCCCCACCGACACGGCGCGGGAGATGTTCGACACGGCGTGGGCCCTCTACACCGCGCTGGATCCGGGCGAGCGGATCCGCCTGGTCGGGGTGCGGATGGAGGGGCTGGCCCCGACGGGGGAGACCCCGCAGCAGCTCACGCTGGGCGCTCCCGAGCGCGGCTGGCGGGAGGCGGAGGCGGCCGTGGACGCCGCCGCGGCCCGATTCGGGCGGTCCATCATAGGTCCCGCGAGCCTGCTCGGCCGTCGGGATGGGCAGCGAGACGAAAATCCGCCCCGCCCGTAGGTCGTCCCGCTTTCCGACGCGCGACCCCCCTCGTAGACTTGACGGTAAGCAGCCGGTTGGCTGTCACGGTCTGTCGGTCCGTCCGGGCCGACCAAGCGTGACCGGGGAGGAGTGCCGTGCCGCTCTCGGAGCACGAGCAGCGGCTGTTCGAGCAGATCGAGCGGTCGCTTGCCGAGGACCCCAAATTCGCCTCGGCCGTGCGCGCCAGCGATCCGCGTTTCCACGCGCGGCGTCGCCTGCTCGTCGCTGCCGGCGCGATCATCGTTGGGCTGGCCCTGCTGGTCTACGGTGCGGTGATCAAGACGCCACCGCTGGCGGTGGCGGGTTTCGTGGTCATGCTGGGTTCGGCGGCGTACGCGGTGCAGTCGCACCGCCGGGCGCAGTCACCCGACCTGCACGTCGTCGGCGGGACGACCAGCCGGCGCCCCCGCGGGCGGTCGGGCCGCAGGTCGTCGTTCCTCGACCGCATGGAGGAGCGGTGGCGG
Organism: Micromonospora sp. NPDC048830; assembly: GCF_043198215.1. Taxonomy (NCBI): domain Bacteria; kingdom Bacillati; phylum Actinomycetota; class Actinomycetes; order Micromonosporales; family Micromonosporaceae; genus Micromonospora; species Micromonospora sp. NPDC048830. The sequence goes on along the minus strand of NZ_JBICUP010000005.1, from coordinate 216,978 downwards.
CAGCGCCCGGAGGGGCACCGCTGACCGGGCCCCGCCGCTGATCTCCGGTTCCCGTCGCCTGGCGGGACAGCGTCGGTCCCGCTGCTGATCGCCGGTCCCCCGCCTGCCGGGGTCGCCTCGGTCCCGCTGCTGGCCCCCGGTCCCGTCGCCTGGCGGGCCCACGTCTGTCCCGGCCCGTCCGGCGGCGGGCCCTTTGCCGCGCCGCCCGGCTTGTCATGCCGTCCGGCGGCGGGCCCTTTGCCGCGCCGTCCGGCGCCCCGCCTGCCGCGCCGTCCGGCGCCCCGCCTGCCGCGCCGTCCGGCGCCCCGCCTGCCGCGCCGTCCGGCGCCCCGCCTGCCGCGCCGCCCGGCGCCAACGCCCTCCCCGCCGATCGCCGCCGTGCCGGCGGTGTCCGCATGCCCCGCATATCGCCGTGTCGCCGACATGGGGGTGTCCTAGGCCGTGGATACCGCCATGTCGCCGACATTGCGGTGTCCGCATGCCCCGGATACCGCCGTGTCGCCGGCATGGCGGTGTCCCCTTCGCCTGAGGTGGAGCGGGCGGGGCGCCCGGGATCCCTCCCGGTCGCCCCGCCCTTGCGACCGGATCAGCGGCCGGTGCGGGCGGCCAGCAGCCGGCGCGGGTCCCAGCGCAGCAGCCGGTACCGCACGTCGCTGGTGCGGGCCACCACCCGCGACGACGTGTCGGTGACCGCCGCGCGCCAGCGCAGCAGCACCGACGGCGGCAGCACGGCCGCCAGCACCCGGGTCCGCCGGCCAGCCCGCGTGGCGAGCGCGGCGCGCACGTCGCGCAGAGCCGGGTGCAGCCGCTCGCCGGTGAGCGGGGCGCGGGCGTAGCGGGCCCGCTCCTCGGCCCGGCCGAGTAGCCGGACCGCAGCGACGGCGGCGGCGTCCTCGGTGAGCGCGTCGGCGACCAGGCGCTCCGCGGTCGCCCTCGGCGTCTCCGTCCGGTCCACCCGGACCCGGTAGTCCACCAGCGTGTCGAGCAACTCGTCCCAGGCGGCGTGCGCGTCCGCCCGCGCCCGGTCGGCGCCCGGCCCGACGACCACCGCCCGCCCCGGAGCGGCCGGGCCGGCGTCGCCGTCCACGATGGCCGGCGCGGTAGGGGCCACCCGGGAGCCGCGCCGGCGGCGCAGGGCGGCCCGCCGCAGGGCCGGCACGGCCAGCAGGAGCAGCAGCGCCAGCACCCCTGCGCTCCACCACGGCCAGGTCGGGGCCTGTCGGGTCGGGGTGTCACCCCCGAGGGCCAGGCCCTGGTCGGTCTCCCGGTCGGCGACGTCCGGCCCCTCCGGTCCGGCGGACGGGTCGGCCCCGCCCGCCGTGGCCGGGTTGCCCGGCTCGGGGGCGGACGGCTCGGGCGCGTCCGTGTCCGGGGCCCACGCCGACCGGGTCGAGCCCTGCACCCCGTACGCCGGGGTGGCGTCGAAGGGCACCCAGCCCATCCCGTCGAGGTAGACCTCCGTCCAGGCGTGCAGGTTCCGGTTGGTCAGCACGTACGTGCCGTCCGTCGGGCCGCTGCCGTTGCTGAAGCCGAACGCCACCCGGGCCGGGATGCCGGCGGCCCGGACCAGCCAGGCCATCGCGGCGGCGTACTGCTGGCAGAAGCCGGCCTTGTTGGTGAGGAAGTCGACGATGTCCTGGCCGCTCGTGCCGCCCTTGGTGGTCAGGCTGTAGGTGAAGCCGTTGTCCGCGGAGAAGTGGTCGTAGATGGCGCGCACCTTGTCGTAGTCGGTGCGCCTGCCGCGGACGAGGTCGGCGACCAGGGCGTCCACCTCGGCCACCCGCGGGGTGTCCGTCTGCTGGACCCGCAGTGGGTGGTCCGCCGGCAACGTCCGGGCCGCGCGCAGCACGTCCGGCGTGTACGTCGACCGGACGTAGTCGAACGAGTAGCGCGCGCTGCGGGAACTCTCCCGGTTGGAGAACACCACCTGCAGGTTCCGGTCGTAGAGCCAGTTGCCGTCGAGGCCCTCGGTGCGGATCGGCTCGGCGTACACCGGCAGCAGCCGCATGGTGAGGTTCTTCGTGACCTCCACGGTGGCCCGGTACTGCCGCTGCTCGACGCCCGGCAGGGGCCTGGCCTGGGGCAGGCCCCGGGACACCGGCTGGCCGGTCGGGTTGCGCACCCGGAAACCGTCCGAGCGCAGCTCGTCCGCGACGCCGAAGCGCAGGTAGAACGGGGCCTGCTCCGTGGTGGTGACCCGCACGAAGTCGGTCACCTCGGACTGGGTGAGCTGACCGCTCAGCGCGGCGAACAGGTCGATCCGCCCCGTGCTGCCGCCCTGGCCGGGGCGGCCGTTGCCGTTGCCCGTCCCGCCGGCGAGCGCGTCGAGCATGCCGCCGGTCATCCCGGGTACGGCCAGCGGCAGGGCCACGGCCAGCACCACCCCGACCACGGCCAGCCGGCGGCCGGCGGCGGCCAGCGGGGACGATTCCCACACGTCGACGTCCCGGCCGTCGCCGGTGAACCGGCGGCCGAACCGGCGTACCCGGTCGACGTTGTCGGTGACCAGCAGCCAGAGGTAGCCGGCGGCGCCGACCACGAACGGGACGGCGGGGACGCTGTCGACGTAGACCGCGACCGGCACCGAGTAGATGGCGAGCATCGGCAGTCCGGCCAGCGCCGGGCGACGCAGCCCGACGGCGAGGACGTCGACCACGACGGCCACCCCGGCGACGCCGAGCACGGCGACGAACAGCAGCGGGTCGGTGTCGTCGACCTTGACGGTCTGGGTGCGCATGTCCTGCACGGACGCGCCGAGCAGCTCGCCGAAGTGGGTGAACGTGCTCGGGCTGGGCAGGAACGGCACGAGCTCGGTGCCGCCCGGGAAGAGCCAGGTCAGGGCGAGCAGCAGCCCGCCGACCATGCCCAGCGCCTGCCCCCACAGCGGCGCGCGGACCAGCCGGGTCAGCGCGGCCACCCCGGCCATCACCGCGACCGCGATGGCGGCCTGCACGAGCCAGGTCCAGCGCTCGAAGATGGCCGACAGCGGGGCCGCGGCCAACAGGGTCGAGGCGGCGGCCACGAACCCGAGGTTGCGTGTCGCGGTCACGGGACCACCCTTCCGGTCACGTCACGCCGCCCGCCACGGCTCATTTCACGCCGCCCGCGACGGTCTCGGCCAGCGCCGCCCGTACGGCGAACCCCTGTGAGCCCCGGCCGGCCTGCGGCCACAGCGCCGGCAGTCGGGCGCCGTGCTCCACGCCGATCACCCGCCAGCCGTTCTGCACCAGCGCGAGCGCGGCGGCGCCGTGCGCGTGCTCGGCCTCGGCGCGGGCCCGGGCCGGGAGGTTCAGCCAGGTGGAACTGTCCAGCAGGAAACCGACGCAGGTCGCGCCGTTGCCCCGCAGCCCGGCCAGCAGCTCCGCCTCGGCCGTGCCCAGGGTGCCGAACAGGCCGATGATCAGGCCGCCGTCGGCGCGCTGCCGGACCCGTTGGACCAGCGTGGTGATCTCGCCACGCGGGTCCAGCCGCACCTCGGCGAGGTGGTCGAGCAGCAGCCCGTCCCCGGCGCCCTCGGTCGCGTCGACGTCGGCGCCGTTCCCGGTGACCAGGCGCAGCTTGTACCCGGCCTGGCGCAGGTGCACGGCGATGCTCGCCGCCGCGCAGACCGCCCACTCGAAACTGGCGGTCGGGCCGTCGCCGCGGTGGCCGTACGCGCGGGTGTCCAGCACCACCGTGGCCCGGGCCTCCCAGGGCTGCTCCTCGCGGCGGACCATCAGCTCGCCGGTGCGCGCCGTGGACTTCCAGTGCACCCGGCGCAGGTCGTCGCCCACCCGGTACTCCCGGGTCGCCGCGTCGTCCTCGCCGTGCACCGCCACCGAACGGGCCCGGCTGTCGCCGCTGCCCGCGTACTCGCCGGGGAGCCGGACCGATGGCAGGGGGGTGACCTGCGGGATCACCGTGAGGTGGTCGACGCTCGGGAAGGCCCGGGTCAGCTCGCACAGCCCGAACGGGTCGGTCAGCCGGACCACCAGCGGCCCGACGTCGTACCGGCCGCGCACGTCGGCGCGCACCGTGTACGCCACCGAGCTGGCCTGGTGCGCGCCGAGCCGCTCCAGCACCACCCGGGGCCGGCTGCCCAGCGCGTACGGCAGCCGATCCTCCAGCAGCAGGGTGCCGGTGGGCAGCCGGGACAGGTTCTGCAACCGCAGCACCACCCGGGAGCTGGCCCCGACCGGAACCCGGTGCGGCTCCAGCGAGCGGGTGCAGGCCAGCTTGTACCGGCTGCGGCCGACGTACGCGGCGGCGAGCAGCGGCAGGACGGCGAGCAGCACGGCCACCCGCAGCAGGTCCTTCTCGCCGAGGATGGCGGCGGAGACGGCCGCGGCCACCGCCGCCGCCAGGAACGAGCGGCCGCGGGTGGTCAGGCCCCGGAGCCCGTCGCGCACGGTCATCGCCTCCGCGGCTCGTACGGGGCGCGGCCGTTGTCGTCGGGCCGGGTGTCGTAGGGGGAGCGCTTGCGGTCGTGCGGCAGCGGCAGCCGGTGCACCAGGTCGGAGACGATCGCGTCGGTGGTGCGCCGGGCGAGCTGGGCGTCGGCGGTCGGGATGATCCGGTGGGCGAGCACCGGCACCGCGAGCACCTGGAGGTCGTCGGGCAGGACGTAGTCGCGCCCCTCCAGGGCGGCGACCGCCCGGGCGGTGCGCAGCAGTTGCAGGGTCGCCCGCGGGGACGCGCCCAACCGCAGGTCGGGGGCCTCGCGGGTGGCGGTGACCAGGTCGACGGCGTACTGCTTGACCGCGTCGGCGACGTGCACCTCGCGGACCGTGGCGATCAGCCGGCGGACCACGTCGGCGTCGGAGACCGGCTGCAGCTCCTGCAGCGGGTCGGCCGCGCCGTGCCCGTCCAACATGGCCAGTTCGGCCCCGGCGTCCGGGTAGCCCATCGCGATCCGGGCGGTGAACCGGTCGCGCTGCGCCTCCGGCAGCGGGTACGTCCCCTCCATCTCGATCGGGTTCTGGGTGGCGATCACCATGAACGGCGTCTGGAGCTGGTAGGTGACCCCGTCGACCGTGACCTGCCGCTCCTCCATGCACTCCAGCAGGGCGGACTGGGTCTTCGGCGACGCCCGGTTGATCTCGTCGCCGACCACCAGGTTGGCGAAGACCGCGCCGGGGCGGAACTCGAAGTCGTGCGTCTCCTGGTTGTAGACGCTGACGCCGGTGACGTCGCTGGGCAGCAGGTCGGGGGTGAACTGGATGCGGCGCACCGAACAGTCGATGGACCGGGCCAGTGCCTTGGCCAGCTTGGTCTTGCCGACCCCCGGGACGTCCTCGATGAGCAGGTGGCCCTCGGCGAGCAGGACGGCGAGAGCGAGGCGCACGGTCGCGGTCTTGCCCTCGATGACCTGCTCGATGTTGGCCACGATGGCCTCGCTGGCGGCGCGGAACTCGTCGTGCGGCAGCAGACCGCCCACCTCGTCCCAGGTCTGTTGTGTCACGGGCCTCCTCCTCGTCGCCGTAACGGCAGCTCTGTCTAGAGCACCTGGCCCCGTCCTTGGTTCGCGACGGGAGAGCCTCGTCTGCCGCAGATTTCTCACTGGCCTCTCAGGCTAACCATGTTTGCCGGTGCCGCCGACCCGCGCAGGCAGTCGGTCGGTTACGCCCGGAATATCTGCCGGACGGGGGAGCCGGGCCGGGGCGGTACGGGGGAGAACGGCGGGCGGGCGTCCCACCTGGCGGTGGTGGGCGACGTGCCGGCGCGGCGGGCGGGGTACACTCCCGACATGGCTGGAGTCTTCCTGCTTCTTACCGGGCCGTGCTGATGCGCTGACGCGCGACAGCACGGCGGCCCCTCCTGCGCGAGGGGCTTTTTTGTGCCCTCCGCCGGGCGGCGGCACCGCGTGCCGGCGTCAGGCGGCGGGCACCGCGTCCTCCGTCAGGCGGCGGGCACCGCGTTCGCCGTCAGGCGGCGGGCACCGCGTTCGCCGCTCCGGCGGCGGCAGCGCCCGCCGTGGGGCGGCGGCGACGCGGCGAGCGGATCCACTCCCCATACCGACATGACCGCGCCGAGCGAGGTCAGCATCCAGCCCGGCCGTGGCGTGGCCGGCGGCGACGAGCGAAGCGAGGAGACGCCATGAGTGAGGCAGCAGCGGCGGGGGACACCCCCCCGTTCCGGTACACCGCGGCCCTGGCCGACGAGATCGAGAACCGCTGGCAGGACCACTGGGAGCGGGAGGGGACGTTCCACGCCCCCAACCCGACCGGCCCGCTGGCCGACGCGGACCACCCGCGCGCGGGCGCGGAGAAGCTGTACGTGCTGGACATGTTCCCGTACCCGTCCGGGGCGGGCCTGCACGTCGGGCACCCGCTGGGGTACATCGGCACCGACTGTTTCGCCCGCTACCAGCGGATGGCCGGGCGCAACGTGCTGCACGCGATGGGCTTCGACGCGTTCGGCCTGCCCGCCGAGCAGTACGCGGTGCAGACCGGCACCCACCCGCGCACCACGACCGAGGCGAACATCGAGCGGTACAAGGCGCAGCTGCGCCGGCTGGGGCTGGCCCACGACGAGCGCCGTTCGGTGGCGACCATCGACACCGGGTTCTACCGCTGGACCCAGTGGATCTTCCTGCAGATCTTCAACTCCTGGTACGACCGCGCGGCGCGCAGAGCCCGCCCGATCGCGGAGCTGATCGCCGAGTTCGAGGGGGGCAACCGCCCCACCCCGGACGGCCGCCCCTGGGCGGAGCTGTCCGTGGCCGAGCGGCGCGCGATCGTCGACGACCACCGGCTGGCGTACGTCTCGGAGGCCCCGGTCAACTGGTGCCCCGGGCTGGGCACCGTGCTGGCCAACGAGGAGGTCACCGCCGACGGCCGCTCCGACCGGGGCAACTTCCCGGTGTTCAAGCGGAACCTGAAGCAGTGGATGATGCGGATCACCGCGTACGGCGACCGGCTGCTGGAGGACCTGGACACCCTGGACTGGCCCGAGCCGATCAAGCTGATGCAGCGCAACTGGATCGGCCGCTCCACCGGCGCGCACATCGACTTCCCCACCGACCGCGAGCCGATCCGGGTGTTCACGACCCGCCCGGACACCGTCTTCGGCGCCACGTACATGGTGCTGGCCCCCGAGCACGAGCTGGTCGACGCGCTGGTGCCGGCCGCCTGGCCCGAGGGCACGAAGGACGCCTGGACGGGCGGGCACGCCAGCCCGCGCGCGGCCGTCGAGGCGTACCGGAAGGCGGCGGCGGCCAAGACGGACATGGAGCGGCAGGCGGAGGCCCGGGAGAAGACCGGCGTCTTCGTCGGCGCGTACGCGACCAACCCGGTCACCGGCGGGCGCATCCCGATCTTCATCGCCGACTACGTCCTGGCCGGCTACGGCACCGGCGCGATCATGGCGGTGCCGGCCCAGGACGAGCGGGACTGGGACTTCGCCGAGGTCTTCGACCTGCCGATCGTGCGGACCGTGCAGCCCAGCGAGGGCTTCGCCGGCAAGGCGTACACCGGGGACGGCCCGGCGATCAACAGCGCCGCGCCCGAGCGGGGCGTGGACCTGAACGGCCTGGGGGTCGCCGACGCCAAGGCCCGGATCGTCGAGTGGCTGGAGGCCAACGGGCACGGCTCCGGCGCGGTGACGTACCGGCTGCGGGACTGGCTGTTCAGCCGGCAGCGCTACTGGGGCGAGCCCTTCCCCATCGTGTACGACTCCTCCGGCGCGGCCATCGCGCTGCCGGAGGAGATGCTGCCGGTCGAGCTGCCCGAGGTGGACGACTTCTCCCCGCGCACGTTCGACCCGGACGACGCCGACACCGACCCGGAGACCCCGCTGTCGCGCCGGCGCGACTGGGTCGAGGTGGAGCTGGACCTGGGCGACGGCCCGAAGCGGTACACCCGCGAGACGAACGTGATGCCGCAGTGGGCCGGCTCCTGCTGGTACGAGCTGCGCTACCTGGACCCGACCAACGCCGACCGGTTCGTCGACGCCGACAACGAGCGGTACTGGATGGGCCCGCGCGGCGAGGGCGACTGCGGGGGCACCGACCTGTACGTCGGCGGCGCCGAGCACGCCGTGCTGCACCTGCTGTACGCCCGGTTCTGGCACAAGGTGCTGTACGACCTGGGCCACGTCTCGTCGTTCGAGCCGTTCCGCAAGCTGTTCAACCAGGGCATGATCCAGGCGTACGCGTACACCGACGCCCGGGGCTCCTACGTGCAGGCCGAGGAGGTCGTCGAGCAGGACGGCCGCTGGTTCCTGGGCGAGGAGGAGGTGCGCCGCGAGTACGGCAAGATGGGCAAGTCGCTGAAGAACGTGGTCACCCCCGACGACATGTGCGCCGCGTACGGCGCCGACACCTTCCGGGTGTACGAGATGTCGATGGGCCCGCTGGAGGTGTCCCGCCCGTGGGAGACCCGGGCGGTCGTCGGGTCGTACCGGTTCCTGCAGCGGGTCTGGCGGGCGGTCGTCGACGAGCAGACCGGCGAGCTGCGGGTCGCCGACGAGCCGGCCGACGAGGCGACCCGGCGGCTGCTGCACCGGGTGATCGACGGGGTCCGCTCCGACATGGAGGGGATGCGGTTCAACACGGCGATCGCCAAGCTGATCGAGCTGACCAACGCGCTGACCCGGCTGCCGGCCACGCCGCGCGAGGTCGCCGAGCCGCTGGTGCTGATGCTGGCGCCGTTCGCCCCGCACATCGCCGAGGAGCTGTGGCGGCGGCTGGGCCACGACGCCTCGCTGGCGTATGCGGGCTTCCCGGCGGCCGACCCGGCGCTGCTGGTGGCGGAGACGGTGACGTACCCGGTGCAGGTCAACGGCAAGGTCCGGGGCCGCATCGAGGTGCCCGCGGACGCGTCCGAGGAGGCGGTGCGCGCGGCGGCCCTGGAGGCGGTCGCGGCCAGCCTGGCGGGCAAGGAGCCCCGCAAGGTCATCGTGGTCCAGGGCCGCATGGTCTCGATCGTGGCCTGACGCGGCTCCCGGCGGTGCGGGCCCCACCCGCCCCGCCCGCCCCGCCCCGCCCGCCCGCCCCCGCCCCCGCCCCGCCCCCGCCCCGCCCCGCCCCGCCCCCGCCCCGCCCGCCCCGCCCGCCCGCCCGCCCCGTGGCGACAACTTCAGGGAAGTTGTTCCCATTCCGCGCCGGGAGGGGACTGTTTCCCCGAAGTTGCGCGGATCTTGCGAGCACGTCGCGAGCACGTCGCGGGCACGTCGCGGGCACGTCGCGGGCAGGGCGGGGGTGGGCTAGGGGGTCAGGAGGGCGGTCAGGGTCGTGTGGTGGGTCTGGAGCCAGGCGTGCCAGCCCTGGACCGCCTCCACCACGCCGGCGTCGCGCAGGCGGCGCATGCCCGGGGCGTCCCGCTCGGCGCCTTCGGCGATGCCCCGCCGGGTCCCGTCGACCTGGGCCAGCATCACGTCGAGCAACTCGTCGGCGCCCGGCAGCGGCCCGTACGCGTCGCGGACCACCCGGCAGCGGCGGGCCAGCTCCTGCGGGTCCGCGCCCGGGCCCAGCTCGGCCCAGTGCCAGCAGACGAAGGCCACGTCCTCGACCCGCCGGCCAGGGCCGGCCAGGTCCCAGTCCAGGAAGGCCACCGGCAGCGGCCCCTGCCCCGCGTCCCGGTAGACGGTGTTCTTGGGGGAAAGGTCGTGGTGGCAGACCGTCTCCGCGTCGCCCGCCAGCGGGGTGCCGGCGCACGCGTCGTGCAGCGCCCGGACCAGCCGGGCCACCCCCGCGAGCGCGGCGTCGGAGAAGTACGCCGACTCCTCCCGATCCCGGCACGGCACCCGCCCGTCGAGGTAGCCCAGCACCTGCCGGCCCCGCTCGTCGACGCCCAGGTACGCCGGCGCCACGGGGCAGCCCACCCGCTCCAGGTGCCGCAGCAGGTCGGCGACGTACGCGGCGTTGGCCGGCGGGGTACGCCGCACGGTGTCCCCGACGCGGGCGACCTCCGAGATCCACCCGCCCGGCAGCAGCTCCTCCGCGCTCACCGGAGGCTCCCTTCGTTCGCGACTGCGGGGCTCCGCTTCGCTGCACTCCTCGCGCTCACGGGAGCCTTCTTTCGTTCGCGGCTGCGGGGCTCCGCTTCGCTGCACTCCTCGCGCTCACCGGGCCGCCTCCGCACGGCGCCGGCGTTCCGCCCGCCACCAGCGGTACGCGAGCACGGCGCTCGCGACGAGGCCCAGGGCGGCCGGCGCGGCGGCGTACCAGTTGACGGGGCCGGGCGAGGTGACCGCCGCGCCGATCGCGGCGTAGCCGAACGCGGTCGGGACGGAGGCGACGACGCTGCCGACCAGGAACGGCAGCACGCGCGCCCCGGTGGTGCCGTAGCCGTAGCTGACCAGGCCGAAGCCGGCGATCGGCAGCAGCCGGACGGTGACCACCCCGAGCACGCTCTGCCGGGCGAACCAGCCGTCCAGCCGGGCGAGCCGGCCGCGTACCCGTTCGGCGACGAACTCGCGGCCCAGCGTCCGGCCGACGGCGAAGCCGATCGCCGCGGCCAGCAGCGCGGCGCCGAGGGCGTACGCGGCGCCCTCGACCGGGCCGAAGGCCGCCCCCGACGCGAGCGTGACGAAGGTGCGGGGCACCAGGGCGACCAGCAGCAACGCGCCGCCGAACACGGCCGCGACCGGGGCGTACGGGCCGAGGGAGTCGGCGAGCCGCGGCAGCTGCGCCACCTCGGGCCGGGTCAGCACCGGCAGCACCGCGGCGAGCGCCGCGAGCAGGAGCAGCAGCAGGGCGAACCGGCGCGCCGACGGTTGCCGCAGGAGCCGCCGGACGGCGCCGATCATGCCCGGGCGGCGGCCACCGCGGCGCGGCGCTCGGCGCGGAGCCGGTCGGCCCAGGTGTCGTCCAGGGGCGAGAGCTGGTGCGCGCCGGTCGCCCAGCGCAGCAGCAGGTCGGCCAGGGCGGGGTTGCGGGCCAGGGCCGGACCGTGCGAGTACGTGCCGAGCAGCTTGCCCCGCCACGCCCCCTCGGTGGTGCCGTCGTTACCGACGCCCGCCGTGACCCGGGCCAGCGGGGAGACGCTGGGGCCGAGGCGGGTGCGGCCGCCGTGGTTCTCGAAGCCGGTCAGCGCCGGCAGGCCGAGCCGGGCGTCGACGTCGCCGGCCAGCTCGCCCACCGCCCGCGTGGGGCCCCGGTCGGAGGAGAGGTCCAGCAGCTCCAGCCCCCGGTACTGCGTGCCCTTGGCGAAGAACGAGGTGCCGAGGAGTTGGTAGCCGGCGCACACCCCGAACACCACGGAGCCCTGGGCGACGGCCCGGTGCAGGCCGCCGTCGGCGATCAGCCGCTGTGCGCCCAGCGCCTGCGGGCCGTCCTCGCCGCCGCCGATCAGGTAGATGTCGGCGGTGGAGGGCATCCGCTGGTCGGAGCGGACCTCCAGCACCTCCACCGGCATCCCGCGCAGCTGCGCCCGGCGGGCCAGGATCAGCACGTTGCCCCGGTCGCCGTAGGTGGACAGCAGGTCGGGGTAGATCCAGACGATACGCAGGCTCTCAGTTGACACGGTCCAGCTCCGCTCGGATGTCCTGGAAGGCGGTGTAGTTGGCGATGACCTCCAGACGGCCGGGCGGGACCGCCCGGACCGCCTCGGCGAACGTCCGGACGTGCTGGAACGGCACGTCGTTGACGTCGAGGCGGACGGCCAGGTCGAACGCCCGGTCGCCGGTGATCAGCACCGGCCGGCCGCGCAGCGGGGCGAAGTCGACGTCGAACAGCCAGGACGTGTCCAGCCCGTCCGGGTCCCGGGCGTTGATGGACAGCAGGGTCGGCGCCACGTCCGCCATGTCGAACGCCTCCAGCCAGCTGGCCGGGTTCTTCGCCAGCAGCAGCCGGATGTTGCGCCCGTCCCGCTCCACCTGCGCGTAGCGCCCGGCCACGGAGGTGACGGCGGCCAGCCGGGAGACCGCGTCGACCGGGCGGACGCCGAACTCGGCGGCGACGGCGAGCGCGGTGGCTGCGTTGCCCACGTTGACCCGGCCCGGGAGTTGCAGGCTCACCTTGTGCCACGCGCCGGTCGGGTCCAGCACGCCGTCGTCCTCGACGGTCCACTGCGGCTCGGGGCGGCGCAGCGGGCACCCGCTGCACCACCACTGCTCACCCGAGCGCTGGATGCTGTGGCCGCACTCGGGGCAGACCCAGGAGTCGTCGTGCCAGCGCTGGCCGGCGCTGAACCAGGTGACGTGCGGCGCCCGCATGCCCCGGGCCGGGTCGGCCGGCGGGGTGGCCGCCCACACCACCATGGGGTCGTCGGCGTTGGCCACCACCCGTACGTCGGGATGGTCGACCAGCGCGGCGCGCCAGAGCTGCGCCATCATGGCGACCTCCTTGGCCCGGTCGAGCTGGTCGCGCGAGAGGTTCAGCAGCGCCACCACGTGCGGCTCGGTGGCCCGCAGGACCTGTGCCAGGTAGTGCTCGTCGACCTCCAGCACCGCGTACGGGGTACTGCCGGCCTTGGCCAGCGCCGAGGTGTGGCCGGTGGGCATGTTCGCGCCGAACGAGTTGGTGGCCACCCGGCCCAGGACGCCGACGGCGGCCGCCGCCAGCCGGGTCGTGGTGGTCTTGCCGTTGGTGCCGGAGACGAGCGCGATGGCGCGTCCGGCCGAGAGGTGGGCCAGCAGGTCGGGGTCGATCTTCAGCCCGATCCACCCGCCGATCACCGATCCGTCGCCGCGGCCCGCGGCTCGCGACAGCGCCGCAGCGGTCCGCGACACGGAGCTGGCCACCTTCGCCCGCAGGGGCATCTTCGCGTCCGTCACCCGAGCGAGGTTACCGGACCGCCGCCCCCGCCAGATCGCCGCCGACGGCGAACCGTTCGGCCGGTGGCCTCCGGCGGACGGTCGGGGGGATCCCCGCGGACGGTCGGGGGGATCCCGGCGGACGGCCGGGGGGCTCCCCGCGGACGGGCGGAGGCTCGACGCGGACGGTCAGCGGGCGCTCGGCCGGATGGTGTCGATCTATGTCGGGTAGCGGACGTGGTGGGGGGGCCGTGTCGGCCCTCCACTCCGCCCCACCCCTTCTGACGTGCGGTTTTGCGCGCGGAAAGGGCGCGCCGCGCGGGCGATTCTGGTTGCAGGTGGAGGGAAGTGGAGTAGAGTGGGGCGCGATGGTGGGGCCGGGAGGGTCCACCGGCCCGGGGGGAGGCGGCGCCGCGAACGCCGCTGAAAGGGCGAGGGGGTTGGGCCGATGTTTCTCGGCACCCACACCCCGCGCCTGGACGACAAGGGCCGGTTGATCCTGCCGGCGAAGTTCCGGGATGAGCTGGCGGGGGGTGTCGTGATCACGAAAGGGCAGGATCGCTGCCTCTACGTCTTTCCGATGCCCGAGTTCCAGCGCATCGCCGACCAGTTGCGCGCGCAGCCGATGACGCACAAGGCGGCCCGGGCCTACAGCCGGGTCTTCTTCGCCAGCGCGCACGACGAGGTCCCGGACAAGCAGGGCCGGGTCACCATCCCGGCCCACCTGCGGGGCTACGCCGGGCTCGACCGGGACCTGGTGGTGATCGGGGCGAGCACGCGGGTGGAGATCTGGGACAAGGCGGCCTGGGAGGCCTACCTCGCCGAGAGCGAAGACGACTTCGCCGACATCGAGGAGGGGGTGCTGCCCGGCGGTCTGTAGGGCGTGACGACGTCCGACGTACTGCGAGATCTCCAGCCGCTTTCGAGCTCCTGGCACCCCTTCCCCGGTGTCAGGCGCACGATCTGATCGGAGGGCCGCGGCCTCCGGCGGGCGGGAGCGGATGGGGATCTGGCGGTACGACGGAGGCGTCGTCCGGCGGCAGGCGCGGCGAGAGAACGGACGGTTCAATCCAGTGGGGGTCGACATGGGGGAGCTTCGCGGCACGCACGTGCCGGTGCTGCTCGAGCGGTGTCTCGAGTTGCTGGCCCCCGCGCTGGGTAGGGGTGACCGGACGATCCACGTCGACGCCACGCTGGGCCTGGGCGGTCACGCCGAGGCGGTGTTGGAGGCGCACCCGCACACGATCCTGATCGGCTTGGACCGGGACACCGAGGCCCTCGCCCACGCGCGGGTCCGGCTGGCCCGGTTCGCCGACCGGATCCACCTCGAGCACGCCGTCTACGACGAGCTGCCCGAGGTGCTCGCCCGGCTGGGCTACCCGGCGGTCGACGGGGTCCTGTTCGACCTGGGCGTCTCCTCGCTCCAGCTCGACGCGCCCGACCGCGGCTTCGCCTACTCACAGGACACCGCGCTGGACATGCGGATGGACCAGACCCGGGGGGTGACCGCCGAGGAGGTGGTGAACACCTACCCCCATCCGGACCTGGCCCGGGTGCTGCGGGTGTACGGCGAGGAGAAGTTCGCGATCAGGATCGCCTCGGCGATCGTCCGGGAGCGCGAGCGAGCCCGGATCACCTCGTCGGCGCGGCTCGCCGAGCTGGTCGTGGAGAACATTCCGGCACCAGCCCGTCGAACCGGGGGACACCCGGCGAAGAGAACGTTTCAGGCTTTACGGATCGAGGTAAACAGGGAGCTGGCGGCGCTGGAGACGGCGCTGCCGGCCGCTCTCGACAAGCTCACCTTGGGTGGCCGCATGGTGGTCCTGTCCTACCACTCGCTGGAGGACCGGCTCACCAAGGCGGCCCTCGCCGACCGGGTCCGCAGCAAGGGCCCGGTCGACCTCCCGGTCGAACTGCCCGGGTCGGGCCCGACGTTCCGGCTGCTCAGCCGGGGCGCCGAGCTTCCCGGGGAGGCGGAGGTCGCCGTGAACCCGCGCGCCGCCTCGGTGCGCCTGCGGGCCGCGGAACGGATCGACCCGGAGGCCGAGCGGCGGCGGACCGACCGCGAACGGTACCGCCGCCGGGTCAAGGCGATGCACCAACCGGGGACGGGGTCGGCTCGGCCGACTCCGGTGGACGGGGCAGGGACGGACGAAGAGGGGGAGGGGACATGAACGTCAACAAGCGCGGCGTCCGGGACACCGGCGTCGGGCAGCGCGCACCGCGGTCGGGGGGCCGGACCGCGGCGCAGCGGACCACGCGGGCCGGGCTTCCGGTACCCGGGACCGGCCGGCTCGACCGGCAGGCGGAGACTCGCGCCGGGGGGCCGCGCGAGTTCCCGCTCAACGGCAGCACCGCCCTGCGTCCGGCCGAGCGTTCCCGCCCGGCGGCGACCCCGTCGCCGCGCCTGCGGGTGGCGCCGCCGCCGCCGGTGTCGGTGCCGCGGGCGCCGTTCGTGGCGCTGATCCTGGTGCTCGTGGTCGGCGGGGTGCTGGGCATCCTGCTGGTCAACACCAAGATCAACGAGAACTCGTTCCGACTGGAGAAGCTCCAGCAGCAGCAGGCCAAGCTCGACGTGGACCAGCAGCAGCTGGAGAAGGACATCGCCGAGGCGGAGGCGCCGGGCAACCTCACCGCCGCCGCCAAGCGGCTGGGCATGGTCGAGGCGGAGGAGCCGGCGTACATCCGGCTGCCGGACGGGCGCGTGATCGGGGTGCCGCAGCCGGCCAACGGCAAGCCCTCGGTCACCAGCCAGCAGGGCACGGGAGGCTGACCGCAGTGCCACCGAGGTCGGAGGAACCGCGCCGGGACGCCAACACGGGCTCCCGGCGCGGTTCGTCACGCGCCGCCGGGCGGGGCGAGCCGCACTCCGGCGAGCCGGGCGTCGGGGGCATCTCCGGCGCGCGGGCGTACACCCCTCGGGGGCGCACGATCCGCGAGCAGGGCGCGGCCGGCCGGTCGGGGTCCGGCGCCGCCGAGCAGCGGCGTACCCCGCGCAGCAGCCGGTCCGGCGACCCGTTCCGGCCGGCGTTGCAGGTGCTCGACGGCGGCCGGGCCGGCACCGCGCGCGCCGGCCGCCGGGGGACCGCCCCGGGCGGCCGGTCAGGGGTGGTCCGGACGATCCAGCCCCGACCGGGCGGCGCCTGGACGGACGAGGACGACGAGCCGGCGCCGCCGCGCCGCCGGCCGGGCCCGCGCCGCGCGGACCGGCCCACCCCCGGGCGGTCCCCGCGTAAACCGCGCAAGCCGCCCCGGCTGGCCGACCCCCGCCGCCGCCTGCGCCTGGGCACCCTGGTCGTGCTGGCGCTGTTCGCCACCATCGGCATCCGGCTGGTCTTCCTCCAGGCGGTCGACACCCCCGCGTACGCCGAGGCGGGCCTGCCCGACCGGCTGACCCGGGTCGACCTGCCCGCCCCGCGCGGCGCCATCTACGACCGCACCGGCGCCCCGCTGGCCCACAGCATCGAGGCCCGGTACGTCTTCGCCGACCCCACCCTGGTCAAGGACCGCACGGCGACCGCCCGGGCGCTGTCCCCGCTGCTCGGCCTGCCGGTGTCGGAGCTGGCCGAGCGGATGAAGCCGCGCACCCTGGAGAGCGGCGTGGCCTCCCGGTTCGAGTACCTCGCCCGGGGCGTGGAGATCCCCACCGCCAAGCGGATCATGGACCTGGACCTGGACGGCATCGGCGTGCACCGCGACGAGCGGCGCGAGGTGCCCGGCGGTGACCTGGGCGCCAACCTGCTGGGCTTCACGAGCCAGGACATGATCGGCCTGGAGGGGCTGGAGGCCCGCTACGACGACCTGCTGCGCGGCGAGATCGGCCGCCGGGTGTACGAGGCCGGCCAGGGCGACCTGGGCGCTCCCATCCCCGGCGGCTACAGCCGCACCACCCCGGCCAAGCCGGGCAGCTCCCTGACGCTGACCATCGACCGGGACCTGCAGTTCCAGAGCCAGCGCATCCTGACCGCCCAGACGGAGCGGGTCCGGGGCAGCGTCGGGGCGGCCGTCGTGCTCGACGTGGCCACCGGGGAGGTGCTGGTCCAGGCGAGCCACCCCGGCTACAACGCGGCCAAGCCGGAGGAGAGCGAGCCGACGGCCCGGGAGGACGCCGCGACCAGCTTCGTCGTCGACCCCGGCTCGGTGCACAAGGCGATCACGTTCGGCGCGGCGCTGCAGGAGGGCGTGGTCACCCCGGACACGGCCCTGCCGGTGCCCAACTCGATCCGCAAGGGCGACACCGTCTTCCGGGACACCCACCCCGCCAACGGGCGGCGGATGAGCCTGGCCGGGATGCTCGCGTACTCGTCGAACGTGGGGACCATCGAGATCGCCGACAAGCTCGGCCCGGACCGGCTGATCGACTACCAGAAGCGGTTCGGGCTGGGCCAACCCACCGGGGAGGGCATGCCGGGGGAGGCCAGCGGCCGGCTGCTGCCCGCCGACCAGTGGAGCGAGTCGTCGCACGGGTCGGTGCCGATCGGGCACAGCGTCGACGCCACCCCGCTGCAGATGGCCGCCGCGTACGCCGCGATCGCCAACAACGGCACGTACGTCCAGCCGCACCTGGTCAAGGAGGTGATCAGCGGCACGGACGGCAGGCGGACGCCCGCCGAGCCGCCGGTCACCCGGCCGGTGCTCAGCCCGCAGAACGCCGCCGCGCTGCGCACCATGCTGGAGGCCGTCACCACCGTCGAGGGGGCCACCGGGCGCGCCGCCGCGGTGCCCGGCTACCGGGTGGCCGGCAAGACCGGCACGGGCCTGCGCTACGTCGACGGCAAACAGCAGCCCGGCGAGGTCGGCTCGTTCATCGGTATGGCCCCGGCGGAGAACCCCCGCTACGTGGTCGCGGTCTTCGTGTGGAGCCCCGGCGGCGGGGGCGGGGCGGTCGCCGCGCCGGCCTTCCGGCAGATCATGGGCTTCACCCTGAGCCACTACCGCGTGCCGCCGTCCACGGACGGCAAAACCCCGAAGTTCGAGGTCTTTCCGCGCTGACCAGGCACGGAGGGACATCATCGGTGAGTGGGGACGAACCACCGGGGCGGCTGTGCGGTCGGGACCGGGCGACCGGGTAGGGTCTGACGCCGTGCCAGGGAATCTCCGTCCCCGTACCGTGACAGGAATCCGGCTCGGCGACCTCGCCGGCCGGCTCGCCGTCGAGGCCCCGCCCGGGGCCGCCGACATCCCGGTGACCGGCGTGACCCACGCCAGCCAGGAGGTCCACCCCGGCGACCTGTACGCCGCCCTGCCCGGCGCCCGCCGGCACGGCGCGGAGTTCGCCGCCGCCGCGCGGGCCGCCGGCGCGGTGGCCGCGCTCACCGACCCCGCAGGCGCGCCGGCCGTGGCCGAGGCGGGCCTGCCGGCGCTGGTGGTGCCCGACCCGCGCGCCGTGCTCGGCACGCTCGCCGCCGCCGTCTACGGCGACCCGACCGACGGGCTCACGGTGATCGGGGTGACCGGCACGGCCGGCAAGACCTCCACCGCGTACCTGGTCGAATCGGGGCTGCGGGCCGCCGGCCACGTCACCGGGCTGATCGGCACGGTCGAGACCCGGCTGGGTGACCTGGTGGTCGACAGCGTGCGGACCACGCCGGAGGCCACCGACCTGCACGCCATGCTCGCCGCCGCCCGCGAGCGGGGGGTCACCGCCGTGGTCATGGAGGTCTCCAGCCACGCCCTGGCCCTGGGCCGGGTGGGCGGCGTCCGGTTCACCGTCGGCGGGTACACCAACTTCGGCTCCGACCACCTGGACTTCCACGCCGACGCGGACGACTACTTCGCGGCCAAGGCGCTGCTGTTCGACGGGCGCTGCGACGCCGAGGTGCTCAACGCCGACGACCCCGCGCTGCGTCCGCTGTTCACGCCGGCCACCATCAGCTACTCGGCCGCCGGCGACCCCACCGCCACCTGGTACGCGACCGACGTCGACGGCGAGGGGTACGCCCAGCGGTTCACCGCGCACGGCCCCGACGGGCTGACCGTGCGGGCCGGGGTGGCGCTGCCCGGGCGGCACAACGTCGCCAACGCCCTGCTGGCCATCGCCGCCCTGGTCGCCGCCGGGGTGGACGCCCGCACGGCCGCCGACGGCGTGGCCGCCTGCGGTGGGGTGCCCGGCCGGCTGGAGCTGGTCGCCGCCGGCCCGGTGCGCGGGGTGGTCGACTATGCGCACAAGACGGACGCGATCGTGGCCGCCCTGGCCGCGCTGCGGGAGCTGAGCGGCGGGCGGCTGATCTGCGTGCTCGGCGCCGGGGGCGACCGGGACCGGGGCAAGCGGCCGGCCATGGGCGCCGCCGCCGCCGAGGGGGCCGACGTCGTGATCGTCACCGACGACAACCCGCGCGCCGAGGACCCGGCCGCGATCCGGGCCGAGGTGCTGGCCGGGGCGTACCGGGCGGGCACGCCGGCCCGGATCGTCGAGGTCGGCGGCCGGCGGGCCGCGATCGACGAGGCGGTCCGGCTGGCCGCGCCGGGGGACGCCATCGCGCTGCTCGGCAAGGGGCACGAGCGCGGGCAGGAGGTGGCCGGCGAGGTGCTGCCGTTCGACGACCGGACGGAGTTGGCGGACGCGCTGCGCGCCCGCTTCGGCGGCGACCTGGTGGGCCTGCGGTGATCCCGCTGACCCTGGCCGAGGTGGCCGCCGCCGTCGAGGGCCGCCTGCTCGCCGCCGACCCGGCCGCCCGGGTCACCGGTTCCGTGGAGTACGACTCCCGCAAGGTCGGCCCGGGGTCGCTCTTCGTGGCGTTCCCCGGCGAGCGGGTGGACGGGCACGACTACGCCGCCGCCGCCGTCGAGGCCGGCGCGGTGGCCGCGCTCGGCACCCGGGAGGTGCCCGGGGTGCCGATGGTGCTGGTCGCCGACGCCCTCGACGCGATGGGCCGGCTGGCCCGGGCGGCGGTGCGGCGGCTGCCCGAGCTGACCGTGATCGGGCTGACCGGCTCCTCCGGCAAGACCACCACCAAGGACCTGATCGGCCAGCTCACCGCCCGGCTCGGCCCCACGGTCGCCCCGCCGGGGTCGCCCAACAACGAGCTGGGCCACCCCTGGACGGCGTTGCAGGCCGGCCCGGAGACCCGGTTCCTGGTGCTGGAGAAGGGCGCCCGGGGGGTGGGGCACATCCGCTACCTGTGCGAGGTGGTGCCGCCGCGGATCTCCGTGGTGCTCAACGTCGGGGTGGCGCACATCGGCGAGTTCGGCTCGGTGGAGAACATCGCGCTGGCCAAGGGGGAGCTGGTGGAGGCGCTGCCGGCCGACGGGCTGGCCGTGCTCAACGCCGACGACCCGCTGGTCGACGCCATGGCCGCCCGCACCTCCGCCCGCGTGGTCCGGTACGGCGAGGCGGCGCACGCCGACGTCCGGGCCGTGGACGTCGCGCCGGACGAGCGGGGGCGGCCGTCGTACACGCTGGTGACGCCGGAGGGCAGCGCGCCGGTGCGGCTGGGGCTCACCGGCCGGCACCAGGTGTCCAACTCCCTCGCCGCCGCGGCGGTGGGCCGGGAACTGGGCATGTCGCCGGCCGAGCTGGCCACCGCGCTGGGCGCGCTGGGGCTGGTCTCCACCCGGCGGATGGACGTCTTCGACCGTCCCGACGGGGTGACGGTCATCGACGACTCGTACAACGCCAACCCCGCCTCGACGGGCGTCGCGCTGCGGGCCCTCGCCGGGCTCGGCGCCGGGCGGCGTACCGTCGCAGTGCTCGGCTACATGGCTGAGCTGGGGTCGTACGAGAGGGAGGGGCACCTTGAGGTCGGCCGCCTCGCGGCCGACCTGGGCGTGGACCGGCTGCTCGTGGTGGGCGAGCCGGCGGCGCCGATCCACGAAGGCGCGACAGCGGTAGAGGACTGGGGAGGAGAGTCGGTGCTGCTCACCGATCAGGCGGCAGCCGTCGAGGTGCTGCGGAGCGAGTTACGACCGGGCGACGTCGTCCTGGTGAAGGGCTCCCGGTACCGGACCTGGGAGGTGGCCGACGCACTGCGTGCCGGGGCCGCCGGGAACGGGGCCGCCTCGTGAGGGCGGTGATCGTCGCCATCGGGGTCGCCTTCCTCGTCTCGCTCTTCTGCACCCCGATCGCGATCAAGGTGTTCACCCGGCTCAAGGCCGGCCAGCCGATCCGATCCCTCGGGCTCGCCAGCAACCAGGGCAAGAAGGGCACGCCGACGATGGGCGGCGTGGTCTTCATCCTGGCCACGGTCATCGCGTACGTCGCGGGGCACCTCGCCCTGACCACGCTGCCGGACGCCCAGATCGCCCAGGTCGAGCCGACCATCACCGCGCTGGTGCTGCTGGGGCTGATGGTGTTCTCCGGGGCGGTCGGCTTCATCGACGACTTCCTCAAGGTGCGCAAGCGGCACAGCGGCGGCCTCAACAAGCGGGGCAAGCTGGCCGGGCAGATCCTGGTCGGCGCGATCTTCGGCGTCGTGGCGCTGTACTTCCCGAGCAGCATGACCGACGCCAGCGGCACGGCGACCAACACCGAGACCGTGGGCGCGACGACGCTGAGCTTCATCCGGGACATCCCCGCGCTGGACGTCACCAAGATCGGTGCCGTGGTCATCTTCATCTTCGTGGTGATGGCGGCCACCAACGGCGTCAACCTCACCGACGGCCTCGACGGCCTGGCCACCGGGGCCTCGGTGATGGTGCTCGCGGCGTACGCGCTGATCGCGTTCTGGCAGTACCGGCACTGGTGCGCCGACCCGACGTACACCGCCAACCCGAACAACTACTGCTACACCGTTCGGGACCCGCTGGAGATCGCGCTGATCGCCGGGGCGGCGGCCGGGGCCTGCGTGGGCTTCCTCTGGTGGAACACCTCCCCGGCGCGGATCTTCATGGGCGACACCGGCGCGCTGGGCCTCGGCGGCCTGATCGCGGGCATGGCGATGTCCACCCGGACCATCCTGCTGCTGCCGATCATCGGCGGGCTGTTCGTGATCATCACGATGTCGGTGGTCATCCAGATCATCTCGTTCCGCACCACCGGCAAGCGCGTCTTCCGGATGTCGCCGTTGCAGCACCACTTCGAGCTGGCCGGCTGGAGCGAGGTCAACATCGTCGTCCGGTTCTGGATCATCGCCGGGATCGGGGTGGCCATCGCGCTCGGGCTGTTCTACAGCGACTTCCTCGCCGCCATGGCCTGACCCGGCGCGGCCACGGCCTGACCCGGCGCGGCCATGGCCTGACCGGCCGCTCTCGTCGGGCCGGCCGGGTTCGTCGGACCGGCCGGGTTCGTCGGACCGGCCGGGCTCGTCGGGGCGGCCCGGTGCCGTCCGGTGCCGCCTCCGCGTGTCGACAGGGCCCCCTGCTGGGCGAAATGCGCCGACAGGGGGTCCTTCCGTTCCGGCGACACGCCGAGACGGGGGCGTTCGACGCGAACAGGCCGTTCGCATTCGCCATGATGGGCGGGTGGGGGAGGATCGAGACGCGGGCACGACGACGACCGGCACGCCGCCGCGGCGGGCCGCGGGCGGCGGGGGGCGTACGGCCGACCCGCCGGCGCCCGCGCCGGCCTTCGGTTTGGACGCCGCCGGTGGCCTGGCGGCGCTGCGCGGCCTGCTGGCCCGGCCGCTGGCGTCCTACTACCTGCTGATCTCCAGCGCCGGCCTGCTGCTGGTGATCGGCCTGACCATGGTCTTCTCGGCCACCAGCGTGAAGAACTACGCCGAGGAGGGCAGCGCCTTCGTCGACCTGAGCCAGCAGGCGATCTTCGCGGTGATCGGCGTGGTGGCGTTCTGGGCGTGCCAGCGGCTGCCGGCCAGCACGTACCGCTCGGTCGCCCGGACGGCGCTCGGCGTCGCGGTGGCGCTGCTGCTCCTGCTGAATCTGCTGGTGGCCCTGAACTCGCTGTTCGGGATCGAGCGGGTCGGGCCGCTGGAAGCCGAGCTGCTCTGGCTGAAGGTCAGCGGCGTCCAACTGCAACCTTCGGAGCTGGCGAAGTTCGCGCTGGTGCTGTGGGGGGCCGACCTGCTGGCCCGCAAGGGTGCCCGACTGGGCTGGTGGAAGGAGCTGGCCACCCCGCTGTTCCCGGTGGTGGCGCTGCTGTTCGTCCTGGTCGGCTTCAACGACCTGGGCAGCATGCTCTGCATGCTCGCGCTCGTGGTCGGCCTGCTCTGGGCCGCCGGGGTGCGCACCCGGGTCTTCGCCGTGCTGTCGGTGGTCGGGCTGATCGGGATCGGCCTGCTGGTCGCCGCGGCCTCGCTCGGCGCCGGGTCGGGGGCGAAGGGCGAGGAGAACTACCGACTCGCCCGGCTGACCATCTTCTTCGATCCGCCCGAACCCGAGAAGTGCTTCGAGGGCTGGTGCTACCAGCTGGTCCAGGGCCGCAACGCGATCGAGCACGGCGGCTGGTTCGGGGTGGGGCTGGGCAAGAGCAGCTTCAAGTTCGGCTGGCTGCCGGAGGCGCACAACGACTTCATCTTCGCGGTGTTCGCCGAGGAGCTGGGCGTCGTCGGCTGCGTCGTGCTGATCACCCTGTTCGCGGTGCTCGGCTACACCGGGCTGCGGATCGCCCGGCGGGTGGAGGACCCGTTCCGCCGGCTCGCCGCGGCCGGCGCGACGACCTGGCTGGTCGGGCAGGCGATCATCAACATCGGCGGCGTCATCGGCCTGCTCCCGCTGACCGGCGTGCCGCTGCCGTTCATCTCCGACGGCGGCAGCGCCCTGGTGGTGACCCTGGCCGCCGTCGGGATGCTGGCGTCGTTCGCCCGGGCGGAGCCGGACGCGGCCCGAGCCCTGCATGCCCGTCCGCCGGCCCGGTGGGTCCGACTAGTGTGGGCCCCGTTGCCGCCGCTTCCCGGCCGGCGCCGCCGAGCCGCGGCGCCACCGGTCGACCGTGGGTCCGTACCCCGGTCTCGGTCGCGGCGCGAGGACGACCAGGCCGCATCCCGCGGCGCCAGGCCGAGTCGGGCCGGGCGCGGGGCGGCGAGCGAGAGGAGACGCTGATGGGTCCGCTGCGTTCGGTGGTGCTCTGCGGAGGGGGTACGGGTGGACACATCTACCCGCTGCTCGCCTTCGCCGACTGCCTGCGCCGACACGACCCCGGCGTCCGGATCACCTGCCTCGGCACACCACGCGGCCTGGAGAACGAGCTGATCCCGCCGGCCGGCTACGACCTGCGGCAGATCCCGGCGTACCAGCTGCCCCGATCGGTGAACATGAGCCTGGTCCGCACCCCGGACCGGATGTGGAAGGCCGCCCGCGCCGCGGGCAAGGTGATCGACGAGGTGCGGGCCGACGTCGTGGTCGGCTTCGGCGGGTACGTCTCGGTGCCCGGCTACCTCGCCGCGTGGCGGCGAGAGCTGCCGATCGTCATCCACGAGGTGAACGTGCCGCCGGGGGTGGCCAACCGGCTCGGGATGAAGTTCACCAAGCACGTCGCGGTCGGCTTCCCGCACCAGCCGGCGCAGGCCGAGTCGCTGCGCGACGCGCGGGTCGTCGGCGTGCCGCTGCGCCGGGGCATCGCCGGGCTGGACCGGGCCGCCAACGCCGCCGCCGCCCGGGCCCACTTCGGGCTGCGCCCCGACCTGCCGGTGCTCTTCGTGGCCGGCGGCTCGCAGGGCGCCCGGTCGATCAACCTCGCCGTCGCCGGCGCGGCCAAGGAACTGGCCCGCAACGGCGTGCAGGTGCTGCACGTGATGGGCGCCCGCAACGAGCCGGTGCCGATCCCCACCGACCTGCCCGTGCCGTACGTGACCCTGCCCTACCTGTCGCAGATGGAGATCGGCTACGCCGCTGCAGACCTGATGCTCGGCCGGGGCGGGGCGATGACCTGCGCCGAGGTCGCCGCGATCGGGCTGCCCACCATCTACGTGCCGTACCCGCACAGCAACCAGGAGCAGAAGCGAAACGCGCTGCCCGTGGTGGAGGCCGGCGGCGGGCTGCTCGTCGACGACGCCGAGCTGACCCCGGGCTGGCTGGAGCGGACGGTCGTCCCGCTGGTCCGCGACCGGCACCGGCTCGCCGCGATGGGCGCCGCCGCCGCCGCGTACGGGCGCCGCGACGGCGACGAGGCGCTGCTGAACTTCGTCTACGAGGCGGTCGCCCAATGATCGGGGCAGCCGTCGAGACCGGAAGGTACCCGTCATGAACACCGCGCAGTTCACCCCGGCCGGCACCCTGACCGCCGAGGACCTGGGCCGGATCCACCTGATCGGGGTCGGCGGCGTCGGCATGAGCGGGCTGGCCCGGCTCTTCCTCACCCGGGGCCTGCCGGTCTCCGGCAGCGAGCTGCGGGAGTGGCCGTCGCTGGCCGGCCTGCGCGCCCTGGGCGGCACCATCCACTCCAGCCACGAGGCGGCCAACCTGGACGGCGTGGACACGGTTGTCTACTCCTCGGCGATCCCGCAGGACCACCTGGAGATGGTGGAGGCCCGCCGGCGCGGGCTGCGGGTGCTGCACCGCTCCGAGGCGCTCGCCGCGGCGATGACCGGCCGCCGTACGGTGGCGGTCGCCGGCACCCACGGCAAGACCACCACCACCTCGATGGTCACCATGGTGCTCCAGCAGGCGGGGGTCGACCCGTCCTTCGTGATCGGCGGGGAGATCTCCGAGGTCGGCTCGGGGGCCCACCACGGCACCGGAGAGCACTTCGTGGTCGAGGCGGACGAGAGCGACCGCTCGTTCCTGATCTACCGCCCGTACGTCTCGATCGTCACCAACATCGAGGCCGACCACCTCAACACGTACGGCGACCTGGCCAACCTGGAGGCCGCCTTCGCCGACTTCGCCCGGCTCACCGACCCCGACGGGTACGTCATCACCTGCGCCGACGACCCGGGCGGGCGGCGGCTGGCCGCGACGCTGCGCGCCGAGGGCCGCCGGGTGCACACGTACGGCGAGTCGCCCGACGCGGACCTGCGGCTGACCGAGATGGTCTCCTCCGCGCAGGGCGTCCGCTACCTGGCCGAGATCGACGGCCGGTCGTTGGGTGAGATCCGGCTGCCGGTGCCGGGGCGGCACATGGGGCTCAACAGCGCCTCGGCGGTGCTGGCGGCGTACCTGCTCGGGCTGCCCGTGGAGGCGGCCGAGGCCGCGCTGGCGGTCTTCCCCGGCGTGCGCCGGCGCTTCGAGCGCAAGGGCGTCGCGGACGGGGTGCTGGTCTACGACGAGTACGCCTACCACCCCACCTCCATGACCCTGGCGCTGCAGACGCTGCGCGAGGTGGCCGGCGACGGGCGGCTGATCGTGGTGTTCCAGCCGTACCGGCTCTACCGCACGCGCGACCTGCAGGCGGAGATCGCCGCGGCGCTGGGCATCGCCGACGAGCTGGTGCTGCTGGAGGTCTTCGGCCCCGGCGAGCTGCGGGCACCGGGGGAGGGGTCGGCCGCGCTGGTCGAGGCCGTGCCGCTGCCGGCGGAGCGGAAGGTCTTCGTGGAGTCCTGGGAGGACGCCCCGGTCGAGGTGGCCCGCCGGGCGCGCCCCGGTGACGTGGTGGTGACCATGGGCGCCCCGCCGATCTCGCTGATGGGCGACCAGCTCCTCGACGCCCTGCTCGCCCGCACCGGGGACGCCGCCGGGGTCGGCGCCACCGGTGACGCGGAGGGCACGGCGGCCACCGCCGGATGAGCCCCGGCCCGGCGCGCGGCCGTACCGGCGGCGCGGATCCCGGCGGCCGGCGCGGGCCGGCGCGACGCTGGCAGCTGGTCCGGGCCGACAGGGACGCCGTGCCGCCGTCCACCCGCCGGTTCATGGCCCGGGCCCGGCAGCGCCGGGTGCGCGCCGCGCTGCCCTGGGCGGTGGCGGCCGGGGTGCTCGGCCTGGGCGCGCTGGTCGCCTGGACGCTGCTGGGCACCGGCCTGTTCGGGGTGCGCGAGGTGCGGGTGGAGGGCGCGGAGCTGGTCACCCCGGTCGACGTCCGGGAGGCCGCCGCGGTGCCGGACGACCACCCGCTGGCCCGGGTGGACCTGGCCGCCACCGCGCGGCGCATCGGCCGGCTCGCCCCCGTGGAGCGGGTCACCGTGTCCCGGGACTGGCCCGGCGCCCTGGTGGTACGGGTGGTGGAGCGCACGCCGGTGGCGGTGGTGCCGCAGGGCGACCGGTTCGCCGTGGTGGACCGGTCCGGGGTGGTCTTCCGGACGGTGCCGGAGCCGCCGGACGGCCTGCCGGTGGTGCGGGTGGCCAGGCCGGGCCCGAAGGACCCGGGCACCCGGGCGGGGCTGGAGGTGCTGGCCGCGCTCACCCCGCAGCTGCGCGACCGACTGGTCGAGGTCACCGTGGAGGGGCTGGCCCGGATCAGCCTGCGGCTGCAGGGCGGCCGGACCGTGGTCTGGGGCGACGCCACCCGGGGCGCGGACAAGGCGCGGGTGGCCACCGTCCTGCTTGGTCGGAATGCCGACACGATCGACGTCAGCGCCCCGGACGTGGTCACGTTCAAGTGATCCGCGGATCAGCGGACACTCGGGTGTGGGCGGTGCGCCGACTGGGAAATGAGGCGTGGCCCTCTCCGGCGGCGACACGCCGGGCGGGTCCTTGGCTCCGGGCGTGGGGCCGCTTACGTTGCCCCGAAGAGGACCAGTGGTTGACATAACTGTAAGCCTCTAGTAGAGGGTGAGGGTTCAGCTCTCGGCCTCATTGGAGGAACTGCGGCCGGCGCTGGTCTGGCCAAGCCGTGTGGGGTCGGCCCATGCCAATCTCGAAGGGAAAGGACCGGAGATGACACCTCCGCACAACTACCTGGCGGTCATCAAGGTCGTCGGCATCGGGGGCGGCGGCGTCAACGCCGTCAACCGGATGATCGAGGTTGGGCTCAAGGGCGTCGAGTTCATCGCGATCAACACCGACGCGCAGGCGTTGCTGATGAGCGACGCCGACGTGAAGCTCGACGTCGGCCGCGAGCTGACCCGCGGGCTCGGCGCGGGCGCCAACCCGGACGTGGGCAAGAACGCCGCCGAGGACCACCGCGACGAGATCGAGGAGGTGCTCAAGGGCGCCGACATGGTCTTCGTGACGTGCGGCGAGGGCGGCGGCACGGGCACCGGCGGCGCGCCGGTGGTGGCCAACATCGCCCGCAAGCTCGGCGCGCTGACCATCGGCGTGGTCACCCGGCCGTTCTCGTTCGAGGGCAAGCGCCGGCAGGTGCAGGCGGAGGCCGGGATAGACGAGCTGCGCAACCAGTGCGACACGCTCATTGTCATCCCGAACGACCGGCTGCTCGCCCTAGGCGACCGCAACATCAGCATGATGGACGCGTTCCGCACGGCCGACCAGGTGCTCCTCTCCGGTGTCCAGGGCATCACCGACCTGATCACCACCCCGGGTCTGATCAACCTGGACTTCGCCGACGTCAAGAGCGTGATGAGCGGCGCGGGCAGCGCCCTGATGGGCATCGGCAGCGCCCGGGGCGAGAACCGCGCGGTCGAGGCGGCCGAGGCGGCGATCTCCAGCCCGCTGCTGGAGCAGAGCATGGACGGCGCCCGCGGCGTGCTGCTGTCCATCGCCGGCGGCTCCGACCTCGGCCTGTTCGAGATCAACGACGCGGCCCAGCTGGTCACCGACGCGGCCCACCCGGACGCCAACATCATCTTCGGCGCGGTCATCGACGACGCCCTCGGCGACGAGGTGCGGGTCACCGTGATCGCCGCCGGCTTCGACGGCGGCGCGCCGGCGTACAAGGCGGTCGAGCCGGGCCGCAAGAGCAACCAGAACCAGCCGGCCCAGCCCACCCCGACCGTGACGCCACAGACCACCATGCCGACGCCGACGCAGTCGCCGCGCCGGGTGCTCTTCGACGACGTGGACGTGCCCGACTTCCTCAAGAACGGATCCTGACCGCACCGATGACGGACGCGCACCCGACGGTCCGCCCGGACCGCCGCGCCGAACTGGCGGCCGGGCTCGCCCGGGTCCGGGCCCGGATCGCCGACGCCTGCTCGGCCGCCGGCCGGGACCGCTCCGAGGTCGTCATGATCGCGGTGACCAAGACCTACCCGGCCTCCGACGTGCTCGCCCTGGCGGGACTCGGGGTCACCGACGTGGGGGAGAACCGCGACCAGGAGGCGGCGGGCAAGGCCGCCGAGGTGGCAGCCGCGGGGGCGACCCCGCGGTGGCACTTCATCGGCCAGTTGCAGCGCAACAAGTGCCGTTCGGTGGTCCGGTACGCCGACGTCGTCCAGTCGGTCGACAGCGTCCGCCTGGCCCGGGCGCTCGACGCTGCGGCGGTCGCCGGCCGGGACCGGCCGCTGGACGTGCTGGTCCAGGTGAGCATCGACGGCGACCCGGCCCGCGGCGGGGCGCTGCCGGACTCCGCCGACCCGGACGCCGGGCTGGGCCCGGTGGCCGAGGCGGTGGCCGGCGCCCAGCGGCTGCGGCTCGCCGGGCTGATGGCGGTGGCGCCGCTGGGCTGGGAGCCGGAGCGGGCGTTCAGCCGGCTGGCCGAGATCGCGGGCGGATTCCGCGCGGCCCATCCGGAAGCCGTGGCGCTTTCCGCCGGAATGAGTGGGGATCTGGAGACCGCCATCGCGTACGGCGCGACACATGTCCGCGTCGGCAGCGCGTTGCTCGGAATGCGTTCCACGCTGCGGTAGCCTGACCGCGAGAGAAGCAAATTACATCAGTGTTGTTTCAGGAACGGCGTCCCGACGTCAAGGGGGCGCGGCCCGCGACGCGAAACGCGGGCCGGGGATTGCCGTTCCGGTCCGGTGGGCACCAGATGTCCACTCGCGAGAAGCGACACGGCACGACGGGGGCGCGTGCCGCACGGCGGACGGGAAGGGCGCGGGGATGGGCGCACTGCGCAAGGCGGGGGTCTGGCTCGGTCTGGTCGAGGAGGACGACGAGCGGGCGTACGACGACGGTGGCTACGACAAGGGTGGCTACCGCGATTCGCGTTACCGGCAGGGCAGCCGGTACGCCGAGGAGTTCGCCGACGAGGAGGACGACGAGGCCGACGAGCCGCCGGCGCCGCGGCCTCGGGCTGGCGAGCGTGGCAGGCTGACCGAGCGCTCGGCCAGCCGCCCGCTGGACGCCGACCGGGCCGAGTCCGACCGGCCCGAGCGGCCCGAGCGGCCGGAGCGGTCGGAGCGGTCGGAGCGCTCCAGCGTCCGGTCGATCACCCGCGGCTCCGCCGGCGAGACCTCCGGCGCGCTGACCTACCACACCCGGGACAACCTCGCCCTGGCCCCGCAGGCCCAGCCCCGGGAGCGGGCGGTCGCGCCCGAGGAGGAGCAGCGTTACCAGATCACCACGCTGCACCCGACCACATATCGGGAGGCCCGCACGATCGGGGAGCACTTCCGCGACGGCGTTCCCGTGATCATCAACCTCACCGAGATGGACGAGGCGGACGCGCGCCGACTGGTCGACTTCGCCGCCGGGCTGGCCTTCGGCCTGCGGGGTACGATCGAGCGCGTGACCAACCGGGTGTTCCTGCTCTCACCGGCCAACGTCCAGGTCACCGCGGAGGACAAGGCCAAGATCGCCGAGGGCGGGTTCTTCAGCCTGAGTTAGACCCGCCCGACCGAGGGACGTCGCCTGCTGTGTTGTCGATCCTGCTGCAAGTGCTGTACCTGATTCTGTACGTCTTCCTGATCCTTCTCCTGGCCCGGTTTGTTCTCAGCGCGGTCCTCGCGTACGGTCGCCGCTGGCAGCCGGGACGGGCGGCGACGGCGGGACTGGAATCCGTGTGGAGCGTCACTGATCCGCCTCTGAAGGCGTTGAGGCGGGTGATCCCTCCACTGCGAATTGGTACCGTGAGCATCGACCTGGCCTCCCTTGTGCTCCTGGTTATTCTGTTCGTGCTGATGGAGTTCGTGTTGAAGCGGCTGATCCTGGGGTGAACACCCGCAGGTCCAGCCCGCTACGCGGCCGCAACTGACCCGAGGAGTTTCGATGCCGCTGACCCCGGCCGACGTCCACAACGTCGCCTTCAAAAAGCCGCCGATCGGCAAGCGGGGGTATGACGAGGAGGAGGTCGACGCCTTCCTGGACGAGGTCGAGCGTGAGCTTGCCCGTCTGATCGAGGAGAACAACGAGCTGCGCGCCCAGGTGGAGCGGGGTGGCCGTGGTGGCGCTCCCGCCGGCCCTGGTGGGGACGCGCGGCTCGCCGCGGAGCTCAACGACGTCAAGGCGCAGCTCGACCGGGTGCAGCGCGACAAGGCGGCGGCCGAGCAGGCCGCCCGCGCGATGCAGGCCGAGCTGGAGCAGGTCCGCGCCCAGGGCGGCCCAGCCGTCGGCGGCGACGGCGAGCAGCAGGCGCTGCGGGTGCTGATGATGGCCCAGCGCACCGCCGACGACCACGTCTCCGACGCCCGCCGTGAGGCCGACCAGCTGCTGTCCGAGGCCCGCGCGAAGGCCGAGGAGGTCACCCGCGAGGCCCGCGCCAAGGCCGACGCGCTCGAGCGCGACGCCCGGCAGCGGCACCAGGAGGCCATGGGCGGCCTGGACGCGAAGCGCACCGCGCTGCAGAAGCACATCGAGGAGCTCAAGCAGTTCGAGCGGGAGTACCGCACCCGGCTCAAGGCGTACCTGGAGAGCCAGCTGCGTGACCTCGACGGCCGGGGTCAGGGCCTCGAGGCCGAGATGACCCGGGGCGAGGGCAACCGTGCCGTGGGCGGCAGCAACGGCCTCGCCGCCGCCGGCCTCGCCAGCTCGTACGGCGGCGGCCGCTCCGGCGCGCTGGAGTCCGGCCGCTGATGCCGGGCCGGCGGCCGTTCGGCCGCTGATGCCGGCCGGGCCGGCGGCCGTCGCCCGACGGCCGCCGGCGGCGACCACCTGAATCCGACGCGGCGGGGGTGAGCCGTGATTGTTGCAAGCCTGCTGCTCATCCTCGTCGCGGTCGTGCTTCTGGTGCTCGGTCTCGCGGGCGGCTCCAGCCTCCTGCTGACGACCTCCATCGCGGCCAGCCTGCTGGCCGCTCTCGCGTTGGTGGCGGGCACCCGCCGCGGGGCCGCCAGCCGGGCGACCGCGGGCCGGTCCGACGCCGACGCCTCCCGGCTCCGCCGGCCTCCGCCCGGGTCCCGCGCCCCGACCGGGCCGGACATCCCGACGCAGCACGTTCCCGCGACGGACGGCACCGAGGACGCCGGGTGGCGGCAACCGCCCGGGTCGTCGGTCCCGACGGCCGAGGTGTCCGCGGCCACGGACGAGCCGCCCGACGAGCCGCCGGCGCTGCGGGTGTCCCCGGCCGACGCGACGCTCGTCGCCCGGCTCGACGCCGAGGTCCTGGTGGTGGACGGTCGGCCCCGCTACCACCTCGCCGACTGCCCGCACCTGTTCGGGCGGGACGCCGAGCCGCTGCCGGTGTCCGAGGCCGTGGCGCTGGGCTTCACCCCGTGCGCCCGCTGCGCCCCGGACACGGTCCTCCTGGCCGACCCCCGGCCCCACTGACCCATGGACGACACGCTCACGATCGCCGTACGGGTGAAGCCCGGCGCCGCCCGGGCCCGGGTCGGCGGCCGGCACGACGGCCCGCACGGGCCGGCCCTGGTGGTCGCCGTGACCGCACCGCCGGTCGACGGCCGGGCCACCGAGGCGGCCCGCCGGGCGCTCGCCGACGCCCTCGGCGTCCGGGCGGCGGCGGTCTCCCTGCGGGCCGGCGCGGCCAGCCGCGACAAGCTCTTCCTCGTGGAACGCCCGACGCCGGAGCTGGCCGAGGCGCTGCGCCGGCTGCGCGACGGGTCCGGCCGGTGACGGCTGCCCGCCCCGGTGCGGCGTGACCCCCGGGCTCGACGTCGCGCTACTGCTCGGCGCGGCGGTGGTGCTGGTCGCGGTCGGCGCCGTCCGGTTCTCCACCCGGCTCGGCCTGCCGAGCCTGTTGGTCTACCTCGCGCTCGGGGTGGCGCTCGGCGAGTCCGGGCTGGGCATCCGGTTCGACGACGTCGAGCTGACCCGGGCGCTGGGCTTCTGCGCGCTCATCGTGATCATCGCCGAGGGCGGGCTGACCGCCCGGTGGAGCACCCTGCGGCCGGTGCTCGGCCTGGCGGCGACGCTGTCCACGGCCGGCGTCCTGGTCAGCATCGTGGTGGTCGGCCTCGCGGTGCACCTGCTGCTCGGGCTGGACTGGCGGCTGGCCATGCTCTACGGCGCGGTGCTGTCCAGCACCGACGCCGCCGCCGTCTTCGCCACGCTGCGCCGGCTGCGGCTGCCGCCCCGGCTGGTCGCCACCCTGGAGGCCGAGTCGGGGATGAACGACGCCCCGGTGGTGCTGCTGGTGGTGCTGCTGTCCCGGTCGGGCGCGGAGGCCGCCCACCCGTGGTGGTACGAGGCGCTGGTGCTCGGCTACGAGCTGGGCGTGGGCGCCGCGGTCGGGGCGGGCGCGGGGATCGCTGGCCGGTGGGCGCTGCGCCGGGCCGCGCTACCCTCGGCGGGGCTCTACCCGATCGCGGCGGTGGGGCTGACGGTGCTCGCGTACGCCGGCGGGGCGGTGCTGCACGCCTCCGGCTTCCTGGCCGTGTACGTGGCCGGGGTGCTGCTGGGCAACGCCCGGCTGCCGCACCGGCAGGCAATCCTGGGCTTCGCCGACGGGCTGGCCTGGCTGGCCCAGATCGGGTTGTTCGTGCTGCTCGGGCTCCTGGTCTCGCCCGGCCGGCTGGACGCGGCGGTGCTGCCCGCGGTGGTGGCCGGCCTGGCCCTGGTGCTCGTCGCCCGCCCGCTGTCGGTGGCGGTGTCCGCCTGGCCGTTCCGGGTCGGGCCGCGCGAGCAGGCGTTCCTGTCCTGGGCCGGGCTGCGCGGGGCGGTGCCGATCGTGCTGGCCACGATCCCGCTCTCCGAGCGGGTGCCGGGGGCGGGCCGCCTCTTCGACGTGGTGTTCGTGCTGGTGGTGATCTTCACGCTGCTCCAGGCGGGCACGCTCGCCCCGGTCGCCCGCCGGCTCGGCGTGACCGCGCCGGCCGAGGCGGCGGAGATCCGCGTGGAGACCGCGCCGCTGGAGCGGATGCGGGCAGACCTGCTGCAGCTGGAGGTGCCCCCGGGCTCGCGGCTGGGCGGGGTGCACGTGGACGAGCTGCGGCTGCCGGTCGGCGCGTCGGTGACGCTGGTGCTGCGGGACGGGGCGGGCTTCGTGCCCGGCCCGGGCACCCGGCTCAAGGCCGGCGACAGCCTGCTCATCGTGGCCACGGCCGGGGTGCGGGACGAGGCCGAGCGCCGGCTGCGCGCGGTCAGCCGGCGGGGACGCCTGGCCAGGTGGTTTGGCGAGTACGGCGAGGATCGCGGCGACTGATCTGCTAGCGTTCCTTTTGCCCATTTGAGGGCTTTTCGGGGCTGAATAGCGGTGCGGCGGTGCGGCACGTTGTCGGACGCCTGTACGTTCCGTATTCTTGCCAATCTCCGGAGTGCGCGGCGCGTTGCCGCGCGCCCGTTTTGTTACCTGGGGGCGCCAGGCCGGTGCCCCCTGGTCCAGGGGCCGCGGCGTGCCGCGGTGCCCGCGGCGCGAGGGAGCGACGATGGCGAAGCCAGCCGAGACGAAGACCGCCGGCCGCAAGCCCGTGGTCCGGGCCACCCGCAGCGCCGCGGAGACCGAGAAGATCCGGGCCGCCCTGGCGGCCCGGCGCGACGAGTTGCGTGCCGAGTACGATCAGACGCTGAGCGAGATCACCGAGCTGCAGCGCGACCGGCTGACCGACTCGGCCGGGGACGACCAGGCCGACACCGGCACCAAGACGTTCGAGCGGGAGCAGGAGATCTCTCTCGCCAACAGCATCCGGGAACGGATCACGCAGGTCGAGCGGGCACTGGAGCGGCTCGACGAGGGCGCCTACGGCTGGTGCGAGCGGTGCGGCGACCCGATTCCGGTGGAGCGGCTCGCCGCCTTCCCGTCGGCGACCCTCTGCGTGAAGTGCAAGCAGCTGGAGGAGCGGCGCTGATCCCCGCTCCCCGGCCGGTCCGGGCGGTGAGCCATCACCGCCGAGAGCGTCGATGGGGAGCAGATGACGGCAACACCGCCCGCCGAAACCGCCACCGCTGAGCCGGGCGGCGGCAAGCCCCGGCGTCGGGCGATCGTGATCCTCGCCGGCACGGCCCTGGTCGCGTTCCTGGCCGATCTGCTCACCAAGCACCTCGCCCTGCAGACCCTCACCGACCGGGGGCCGGTGTCGCTGCTCGACGGCACGGTCTTCCTCAGCCTCACCCGCAACAGCGGCGCGGCGTGGAGCATCGGCTCGGGGCACACCTGGGTCTTTCCCCTGATCACCATCGCGGTGATCGGCTGGATCGGCTGGATGGCGCTGCGGCTGCGCTCGGTGCCGTGGGCGATCTCGCTCGGGCTGGTGCTCGGCGGGGCGCTCGGCAACCTCGCCGACCGGATCTTCCGCGCCCCGGGCCACTTCGTCGGCCACGTCGTCGACATGATCAGCCTGTTCGACCCGTACGGGCGGGTGTGGCCGGTGTTCAACCTGGCCGACAGCGCCCTGGTCTGCGGCGTGGTCCTGGCCGTGCTGCTGGAGCTCACCGGCCGCCAGCGCGACGGCTCCCGGGCCGGGGCGAGGAAGACCGCCGACGAGACGCCGGTCGAGCAGCGGGAGCGGGCGTGACCTCCGCCTTCGCCGCGGGTGGCGACCACCGCTCCCTGCCGGTGCCCGACGGCCTGGACGGCATGCGGCTGGACCAGGCCGTGGCCCGGCTGTTCGGGCTCTCCCGCACCGCCGCCGCGGCCCTGGTCGACGCGGGCGACGCGCTGGTCGACGGCGCCGCCCGGGCGAACTCGCACAAGGTGAAGGCCGGCTCCTGGCTGGA
Organism: Micromonospora sp. NPDC048830; assembly: GCF_043198215.1. Classification (NCBI taxonomy): domain Bacteria; kingdom Bacillati; phylum Actinomycetota; class Actinomycetes; order Micromonosporales; family Micromonosporaceae; genus Micromonospora; species Micromonospora sp. NPDC048830. Next base: position 181,647 of record NZ_JBICUP010000005.1, on the reverse strand, counting down.
GGTGACGCTGCCGGCCCCGGCCGCCCCGCCGACCGTGGTGCCGCAGGCGGTCCCCGGGCTGCGGGTGGTCCACGCCGACGACGACATCGTGGTGGTGGACAAGCCCGTCGGCGTCGCCGCCCACCCCAGCCCCGGCTGGACCGGCCCGACCGTGATCGGCGCGCTCGCCGCGATCGGCCACCGCATCTCGACCAGCGGCGCCGCCGAGCGTCAGGGCGTGGTGCACCGGCTCGACGTGGGCACCACCGGGATCATGGTGGTGGCCAAGAGCGAGCAGGCGTACACCGTGCTGAAGCGGGCCTTCAAGTACCGCGAGGTGGAGAAGCGCTACCACGCCGTCGTGCAGGGGCACCCGGACCCGCTGCGCGGCACGATCGACGCGCCGATCGACCGGCACCCGCACCACGACTACCGCTGGGCGGTCGTCTCGGGCGGCAAGCCCAGCATCACCCACTACGACACGCTGGAGGCGTTCCCGGCGGCGAGCCTGCTCGACGTGCGGCTGGAGACCGGTCGCACCCACCAGATCCGGGTGCACTTCTCCACGCTGCGCCACCCCTGCGTGGGCGACCTCACCTACGGCGCGGATCCGACCCTCGCGGCCCGGCTCGGGCTGACCCGGCAGTGGCTGCACGCCCGGTCGCTGAGCTTCCTGCACCCGCGTACGGGCGACGAGGTGACGTTCGTCAGCGACTACCCTGACGACCTGGACCGGGCGCTGCGGAACCTCCGCGACTGACCCGGCGACCGGCCGAGACGATCTGACGAGGGGGGTCCGCCCCGGTGCGCGCTGCCGAACCGCCGTACTCCGCCGACCCGGAGCCGGGCCGGCCGCCGTCCGGCCAGCCGCGGGTCGGGGAGGCGCGTTCCGGGCGACCGGGGCCGGCGGGTGCCGGCGACCGGCCCCGACTGCGGCCCCGCTGGCTGACCTCGGCCGCGCTGCTGGCGGTGGCGGCCGTGCTGCTCACCGCGGGCTGGGCGAGCCGCCACGACCGGCCGGTGGGCGACCGTACGGTGGGCGAGGTGACCCGGGTGGGCATCGCGGCCGGCGATCCGGTCCCCGGCTACCTGGCGGACGCGCGGGCGGAGCTGGCCGGCCTGCGGGCGAGCGCGTCGGCGGCCGGGACGTACGCGCTGGTGTCGTTCTCGGCGTACCTGCCGCCGGACCGGCTGTCGGGCCTGCTCGCCGGGGTGACGGTGACGGAGGTGGTCGTCCGGGCGCCCCTGCCCGACCGGCAGACCGAGATCGTCCGCCTGCCGGCGCAGCGGCTGCCGCAGGACGTCGTCGCCGGCATGGCCGGGCTGGCCGAGCGCAAGGACCGGGAGGCCGCCGACTACGCCACCCGGGCCGCCGGGGCCGCGGGCCCCGAACTGCGTCGGCTGTACGACACCGGGGCGCAGGTCGCGGCGGGGGAGGCGGCGGCGTACCGGACGGGCTGCGCCTGCGCGTACGCGGCGCTGGTGCGGGCCGCGCCGGACGCGCTGCGGGCGCTGGCCGCCCGGCCGCAGGTCCGGGCCGTCGACCCGGCCCCCGAGCTGCTCCGGCTGGATCGTGCGGTCCTCACCCCGCCGCTGCCCGAGCAGGACGACGTGGCCCGCCCGCCGGCCGACAGCGGGCCCACCGGTGCGCCGGCCTCCCGTGGTGAAACGTCGGAAGCGGCACCGAACGTGACGCTGCGTACACCCGCGGCGGGGTCAGCGGCGCCTGGCGCGGACCCGCCCGGGGCCGCCACCTCGTCCGACGCCGTCGGAGGCTGACCGGGCGGCCATCCCGGAGTGGCGAAGACGGGCCAGGATGTGCGCGGACCGGTGTGGTCCGCATAGGGTTTCGTTCGTAGCCTGTCAGGGCGAGATCGATGGCGCTGGGGAGGGCGAGCCTTGGACGGCACGGAGACCGGCTGGGGTCGGCCGGCCGAACCAGCACCGCGGTGGCGGGCGCTGCTCGACCGGGCCCGGCACGGCGGTCGCGCGGAGCAGGCCGAGGCCGACCACCGCGGCGAGGAGCTGCCCCCGGGGCCGGCGCCGGAGCCACTGCCGCGCCGGACGCCCGGCAACGGCTACGCGGGTCGGGCGTCGGCGCTCGGGCGCTCCGCCGAGCCACCCCCGTACGGCGGGGAGTTCGGTTACCCGGGCGAGCCGGTCCAGGGCGGGTACCGCGCGGAGCCCGGCTATCCGGGTGAGCCGGCGCAGGGCGGGTACGGCGCGGCCGCGGGCCATCCGGCCGAGCCGGCCCAGCCGACCCAGGGCGGCTACCGGGCCGGGGCGAGCTACCGGGTGGACCCCGCCCATCGGGCGGACCCGGGGTACCCGGCCGAACCGGCCCACCAGCAGCCGCAGTATCCGGTCGCGCCGTCGTGGCGGGCCGCCCCGGGCCGCCCCGGGCCGGAGGCGCCGCCGCGCCGCGCCGAGCCCGGGCCGCCCATCCCGTCCCGGTACGCCCTGCTGGACAACGGCTACCGGGGGGCCGAACCGCCCCCGCCGGCCGAGTCCCGGTACGCCCTGCTCGACGGCGGCGGCTACCGCCCCCAGCCGACGTACGAGCAGCCGGAGCCCGCGTACCAGCCGTCGGCGGAGCCTGCGTACCAGCCGTCGGCGGAGCCTGCGTACCAGCCGTCGGCGGAGCCTGCGTACCAGCCGTCGGCGGAGCCCGCGTACCAGCCGCCGGCGGTGGTCGACCGGGGCTACCCGGCCCGGATCGAGTGGCGGCCGCAGAGCCCCGACACGGAGGCGGAGCGGGCCGCCGGGGTGCTCCGGCGCGAGCTGGGCAGCCCCCGGGTCATCGCCTTCGCCAACCCGAAGGGCGGCGTGCACAAGACCACCGCGACCGTGCTCGCCGCCGCCACGATCGGCGGCGTGCGGGGGCGGGGCGTACTCGCGTGGGACGACAACGAGCTGCGCGGCACCCTGGGGCTGCGGGCCGGCAGCGCCCGGCACGCCCGGACGATCCGGCACCTGATCGCCGACCTCGCCCACATCGAGATCCGCGAGGGCGAGGAGCTGCTGGCGAGCCTCGACGACTACCTGCGGCACGCCTCCGACGGCTCGTACGACGTGCTGGCCGGGGAGGAGAGCCCCCGCTTCGCCCAGCGACTGGACCAGTTCACCGTCAAGCGGGTGCTGGAGCTGCTGCGGCGCACCCACGACGTGATCTGCGTGGACACCGGCAACAACGTGGAGAGCCCGAACTGGCGTACGGTGATGCAGGCCGCCGACCAGCTCGTGGTCACCACCGTGCCCCGGGAGGACGCCGCGTTCAGCGCGGACTGGATGCTCGACCTGTTGCACGAGGTCGGCATGGGCGAGCTGGCCGACAACGCGGTCACCCTGATCTCCTGCCCGACGGCGGGCCGGTCCCCCCTCCAGGACGACCTCGAGCGGCACTTCGCCACCCGGACCCGGGCCGTCGCCGTCGTCCCGTACGACCCGGCGCTGGAGACCGGCTCCTCGATCGAGCACCACCAGCTCCAGCCGGAGACGCGGCAGGCCTGGCTGCGCGCCGCCTCGGTCATGCTCGAACCCTTCGCCCGCTGAGGGCGACCGGGCGGCACCGACGCCCCGGCCGGCCGGGGAGCCTGAGAGGATCACCGGGTGAGCCCGGACACCTCCGACCCCGACCGGCCCGAGCACCGCGCCGCCCCGGCCGACCGGCCCGACCCCGGCCGACCCGGCGCCGACGAGCCCGCCGCCCCCGCGTCCCACGGACCGGCGCCGGGGACGGAGCCCGCGCCCCGGGACTCCGGCCCGGTCCCGGAGGCGGAGTCGCCGGGGCGGCCGGGCCTGGTCCCCGTCCCGGTCCCGGAGGCGGAGTCGCCGGGGCAGCCCGGCCTGGTCCCCGTCCCCGCCCCCGGCGCGTCGGCCGGGCTGCCGGTGCCCGCCGGCACTCCCGCGCCCGCCCCCGGCGCCGATCCGTTCGCCTGGCCCGCCCCCGGCGCCCCGCCCGCCCCCGGGTCGCTCCCGCCGGCCGTGGCCGGCCCGCCCCGCCGACCCGGTCGGGCCGCCGCCGTGGCGCTCGGCGCGGCGGCGGTGCTGACCGGGCTGGGCGTGCCGCTGGGGCTGCTCTGGGCGGCGGTCGCCCCCGGCACGCCGCTGGTCAAGGCCGCCGAGGGCGCCGTCTACGCCCAGCCGCAGCCGGAGCAGCCGATCGCCGCCGACGGCTGGTTCAGCATCCTCGGGCTCGGCTTCGGCGTGCTGGCCGCAGTCACGCTGTGGCTGGTGCTGCGGCACCACCGGGGGCCGGTCGGGCTGCTCGCCGGGGCGGTCGGCGGGCTCGGCGCGGCGCTGGTGGCCTGGCAGCTCGGCCGCCGCATCGGCCTGTCGACGTACGAGCACCTGCTGGCCACCGCCCCCGAGGGGCGGGCGTTCAGCAAGCCCGCCGACCTGCGCGGTGGGGGCGTGGAACTGCTGCTCGGCGTGTTCCCCGTGCCGTACGGCAACCTGCTGCTGCCGGCGTTCGGCGCGGCGGTGACGTACACCCTGCTGGCCGGCTGGTCCCGGTGGCCGTCGCTGCGCCCGGAGCCGGAGCCCGACGCTGCCTGGCCCCCGGTCGGCGGCCCCGGCGCCGGGCCGGAGCAGGGGCCCGCCGGGGACGCCGCCCCTGGGAGCGCCGGTACGGCCGACGGGCTGGCGGTCAGTTCGGGGCCGGCGGACCCGCCAACTCCGACAGCGGCACCGGAACCGCCCGCACCTGGCGCAGCAGAGCCGCCTCGCGGTTGAGCAGCCGCAGCTCGGCGCGGAGCCGGGCGGCCGTGTCGTCGATCGCGAGCAGCCGCTGCCGGTCGTCGACGGTCAGCACGGCCGTCGCGGCGACCAGGTGGGACAGCACGGTCGGATCCTCCGGCAGCTGCTCGGAGATCTCCTGCGGGTCGGGTCGGATCAGCCCCAGGTACTGCCGGAACACCGAGATCACCCGGGCGGCGAGCAGGCCGGCGGTCTCGTCCGGCCCGCCCGGCTCGGGCAGCCACTCCACCTCGGCGGTCAGGTACGGGGCGGCCTCCTCGTCGACCCCGGTGACCCGGAACCGCCGCCGCCCCACCGTGACGATGTCGAACCCACCGTCGGGCAGTTCGGTCACCTGGCGCACCTCGGCGGTGCAGCCCACCTCGTGCAGCGTGACCGGCCCGACCCCGGGCACGGGGCGCTCGGGCGACCCGGGGGCCACCTCCCAGCCGGCCCGGATCGCCACCACCCCGAACTCGCGGGGGGTGCCCTCCGGCAGGGTCACCAGGTGGCGCACCAGCGCCCGGTAGCGCTCCTCGAATATGTGCAGCGGCAGCACCAGGCCGGGGAAGAGCACCGTTCCGAGGGGGAAAACCGGCAACCGCGCAGTCACGTCGTCGAGCCTAGTCCGCCCGCGCCGACCCGGCGTGGCTCGGCTCACCGTCCCGGCCTGCGGGCGTCGTGGGCCGGCCCGCGCCGGGCGGCCTACACTCGCAGGGGTGTTGAACCGGATCGACCTGCGCGGCGTCTCCCGTGACCCGCGCCGCCTGCTGCCCCGTGCCCAGCTCGACGTCTCCGTGGCCGTCGAGCGGATCCGTCCCCTCGTCGAGGCGGTGCGCGAGCATGGGTACGCGGCGATCCGCGACGCGAGCGAGCGGTTCGACGGTGTCTCGCCGGAGCGGCTGCGGGTCCCCGCCGAGGCGATCGCGGCGGCCGAGCGGGCGCTCGACCCGGCGGTCCGGGCGGCCCTGCTGGAGTCGATCGGCCGGGCCCGCCGGGTGCACGCCGACCAGCGCCGCGTCGACCACACCACGCAGGTGGTGCCGGGCGGCACGGTCACCGAGCGCTGGGTGCCGGTCGACCGGGTCGGGCTGTATGTCCCCGGCGGCCTGGCGATGTACCCGTCGACCGTGGTGATGAACGTCGTCCCGGCCCAGGCGGCCGGGGTCCGCTCGCTGGTCGTGGTCAGCCCGCCGCAGAAGGACAACGGCGGCCTGCCCGACGCCCGGGTCCTCGCCGCGTGCGGGCTGCTCGGCGTCGACGAGGTCTACGCCGTCGGCGGCGCGCAGGCGGTGGCCATGCTCGCGTACGGGTCGACGGTCGACCCGGCCGGCACGGAGCACTGCGAGCCCGTCGACATGATCACCGGGCCGGGCAACATCTGGGTGACCGCCGCGAAGCGGTTGCTGCGCGGGGTGGTCGGCATCGACGCCGAGGCCGGCCCGACCGAGATCGCCATCCTCGCCGACGACACGGCCGACCCGGCGCACGTCGCCGCCGACCTGATCAGCCAGGCCGAGCACGACCCCCTCGCGGCGAGCGTCCTGGTCACCCCGTCGGTCGCGCTGGCCGACGCGGTCGAGGCCGAGCTGGCCCGGCAGGTGCCCGCGACCAAGCACGCCGAGCGGGTCGCCACCGCGCTCGGCGGCGAGCAGAGCGGCGTGGTGCTGGTCGACGACCTGGCGGCCGGCCTGCGGGTGGTCGACGCGTACGCGGCCGAGCACCTGGAGATCCAGACCGAGAACGCCCGCGAGTGGGCGCTGCGGGTCCGGAACGCCGGGGCGATCTTCGTCGGCGCGTACTCGCCGGTGTCGCTCGGCGACTACTGCGCCGGCTCCAACCACGTCCTGCCCACCGGCGGCTGCGCCCGGCACTCCTCCGGGCTGTCGGTGCAGTCCTTCCTGCGCGGCATCCACCTCGTGGAGTACACCGAGGACGCGCTGCGCGAGGTCGCCCCGCACGTGGTGACCCTGGCCGGGGTGGAGGACCTGCCCGCGCACGGGCAGGCGGTCAGCGTCCGCTTCGCGGTGGGTGCCTCGTGAGCGCGAGGAGTGAGCCGGGTTTGCGAGCCCCGCAGTCGCGAACGGAAGGTGGGACCGCGTGAGCGCGAGGAGTGAGCCGGGTTTGCGAGCCCCGCAGTCGCGAACGGAAAGTGGGACCGCGTGACCACCCTCGACGACCTGCCGATCCGCGACGACCTGCGCGGGCTGTCCCCGTACGGGGCGCCGCAGCTCGACGTGCCGGTGCGGCTGAACACCAACGAGAACTCCTACCCGGTGCCGGAGCCGGTGGCGGACGCGATCGCCAAGGCCCTCACGGCCGAGCTGCGCGACCTGAATCGCTACCCGGACCGGGACGCCGTGGCGCTGCGCGCCGACCTGGCCGCGTACCTGGGCCACGGGCTCGCCGGCGAGCAGGTGTGGGCGGCCAACGGCTCCAACGAGATCCAGCAGCAGCTGCTCCAGGCGTTCGGTGGTCCGGGTCGTACGGCGCTGGGGTTCACCCCGGCGTACTCGATGCACCCGCTGCTGGCGCTGGGCACCGGCACCGGCTGGGTGCCGGCGCGGCGCGGCGCCGACTTCGGGCTGACCGCCGACGAGGCGGTGGCCCAGGTCCGCGAGCACAACCCCGACGTGGTGTTCCTCTGCTCGCCGAACAACCCGACCGGCACGGCGCTCGACCCGGCGGTGGTCGCCGCCGTGCTCGACGCAGCCCCCGGCATGGTGGTGGTCGACGAGGCGTACGCGGAGTTCGCCCGGCCCGGCACGGTCAGCGCCCTCGCGGTGCTGCCCGGCCACCCCCGGCTCGTGGTGACAAGGACGATGAGCAAGGCGTTCGGCTTCGCCGGCGGCCGGCTCGGGTACCTCGCCGCCGACCCGGCCGTGGTGGCGGCGGTGCAGCTCGTCCGGCTGCCGTACCATCTCTCGGCGCTCACCCAGGCCGCCGCCCGGGCGGCGCTGGCCCACCGTGACGCCCTGCTCGGCACCGTCGACGCGATCAAGACCCAGCGGGACCGGATCGTCGCCGAACTGCGCGCCCGGGGTCACCGGGTCGCCGACAGCGACGCCAACTTCGTGCTGTTCGCCGTCGAGGGGGACCAGGCGGCGGCCTGGCGGGCCCTGCTGGAGCGGGGCGTGCTGGTCCGCGACGTCGGCCTGCCCGGCTGGCTGCGGGTCACCGCCGGCACCCCCGCCGAGACCGACGCCTTCCTCACGGCAATGGAGAATGTCCGTGAGCGCGAGGAGTGAGCCGCTTCTGCGAGCCCCGCAGTCGCGAACGAAAGGTTGCGCAGCATGAGTCGCACCGCCCGGGTGGAGCGGATCACCAAGGAGACCAAGGTCCTCGTCGAGATCGACCTCGACGGCACCGGCCAGGCCGAGATCAGCACGGGGGTCGGCTTCTACGACCACATGCTCCACCAGATCGCCCGGCACGGCGGCTTCGACCTGACCGTGCGGACGGCCGGTGACCTGGAGATCGACGCGCACCACACCATGGAGGACACCGCGCTCGCGCTGGGCGCCGCGTTCGACCAGGCGCTGGGGGACAAGGCCGGCATCCGGCGGTACGGCTCGGCCACCGTCCCCATGGACGAGGTGCTGGTCCGGGCCGCCGTCGACCTGTCCGGCCGGCCGTACGTGGTGCACGACGAGCCGCCGCTGGCCCCGTACATCGGGCCGGTCTACCCGACCAGCATGACCCGGCACATCTGGGAGTCCTTCGGCCAGGCGGCCCGGATCACGCTGCACGTGGACGTGCTGCGGGCCGCCCGCCCCGGCGGCCACCCGGACGCCCACCACGTGGTCGAGGCGCAGTTCAAGGCGGTCTCCCGCGCGCTGCGCGAGGCCACCGCGGTCGACCCGCGCGCGGCGGGCGCGATCCCCAGCACCAAGGGCGCCCTGTGACCGGGGCGGCGAAGGAGGGAAGACGCTGATGGGCGCGGTGCTGCCGACCCTGCTGTTGATCCTGGCCGGCGTGCTCGTGGGCGGGACGTGGTCGTTGTACCGGCAGGGCGCGCCGCGGGGCGCCGTGGTGATCACGGCGCTGCTCGCGGTGCTCGCCACCGCCGGCGGGGTGCTCTGGCTGCTGCCCGGGGAGGGCTCATGAGCGAGGTGGCGGCGTGCGCGAGCGTGATGGCGTGAGCAGGCGGATCGTGGTCCTCGACTACGGCTCGGGCAACCTCCGCTCGGCCGAGCGGGCCCTGGAGCGGGCCGGCGGGGACGTCACGGTGACCGACGACCTGGCCGCCGCCGCCGAGGCCGACGGCCTGGTCGTGCCGGGCGTCGGGGCGTTCGCCGCCTGCATGGCGGGCATCGAGGCGCTGGGCGCCGGCCCGGTGATCGCCGAGCGGGTCGCCGCCGGCCGCCCGGTGCTGGGCATCTGCGTGGGCATGCAGGTGCTGTTCGAGCACGGGGACGAGCACGGCCTGGTGACCAAGGGGCTCGGGCTGCTGCCGGGCGGGGTGACGAGGCTGCCCGCCACCCGGCTGCCCCACATGGGCTGGAACACCGTGCACGCCCCCGCCTCGTCGGCGCTGTTCGCCGGCCTGCCGGCGGACAGCCGGTTCTACTTCGTCCACTCGTACGGCGCGAGCGAGCCGGCGGCGCTGGCCGCGGCGGGGGTCACGGTGACCACCGCCCACCACGAGGCGGACTTCGTCGCCGCAGTCGAGCGGGGCGCGCTGTCGGCCGTGCAGTTCCACCCGGAGAAGTCGGCCGACACCGGCGCGGCGCTGCTGCGCAACTGGCTGGCCGCGCTGTGACCGAACGGCTGACCGCGCACGGAAGACTGGGCTGGGTGAGCGCGAGGAGTGAGCTTGCGAGCCCCGCAGTCGCGAACGGAAGACTGGCCCGGTGAGCGCGAGGAGTGAGCTTGCGAGCCCCGCAGTCGCGAACGGAAGACTGGCCCGGTGAGCAAGGAACGGGCCCGCCGGCGGGCCGCCCGCGAGGCGCAGCTGGAGCGGGAGCGGGCCGTGCGCCGACGCCGGGTGGCCCGCCGGGAGCGCCGCCGCGCGGTGGTGCGCCGACTCATGCCCCGCTGGCCCCGCCGCCGCACCGGCCGGCTGGCCCGGCACACGCGGGGCGAGCGGGCCGCGATCGTCGGGCTGACCGGCGTCGCGCTGCTCGGGATCTGGGTGTTCGTCGACAGCCTCGCGCTGCGGCTGGCCCTGGTCGCGCTGTTGCTGCTGGGCCTGCCGGCGATCGTGGTGCTCGCCCTGGACCGGCGTTCCTGACGCGTCGTACGGACGGAACCGACGCGTCGTCACCGACAGTAAGGAGTCGAACTGTGAGCCTGACCCTGTTGCCCGCCGTGGACGTCGCAGACGGCCAGGCCGTCCGGCTCGTGCAGGGCGCCGCCGGCAGCGAGACCGCGTACGGGGATCCCCTCGACGCGGCGCTGGCCTGGCAGCGCGACGGCGCCGAGTGGATCCACCTGGTGGACCTGGACGCCGCGTTCGGCCGGGGCTCCAACGCCGCCCTGCTGGCCGACGTGGTGCGCCGGCTCGACGTCAGGGTGGAGCTCTCCGGCGGGATCCGGGACGACGCGTCGCTGCGCGCCGCCCTGGCCACCGGCGCGGCCCGGGTCAACATCGGCACGGCCGCGCTGGAGGACCCGCAGTGGTGCGACCGGATCTGCGGCGAGTACGGCGACCGCGTCGCCATCGGGCTGGACGTGCGGGGCCGTACCCTCGCGGCGCGGGGCTGGACCCGGGAGGGCGGTGACCTGTTCGAGGTGCTGGAGCGCCTCGACAAGGCCGGGGCCTCCCGGTACGTGGTCACCGACATCACCAAGGACGGCACCATGCGCGGGCCGAACCTGGACCTGCTGCGGGAGGTCTGCGCCCGTACCGCGGCCCCGGTGATCGCCTCCGGGGGCGTCTCGACCCTGGACGACCTGCGCGCCCTGGCGGCCCTGGAGCCGGTCGGGGTGGAGGGTGTGATCGCCGGCAAGGCGCTCTACGCGGGCGCGTTCACCGTCGCCGAGGCCCTCGCGGCACTGCGCGAGGCGGCGTGACGGCGATCGCGGGCGAGGGCCCCGTCGTCACCCGGCTCGGCTCCGGCGGCCCGTGGGAGGCCCGGTACGGCTACTGCCGGGTGGTCCGGGCCGGAAGCCTGGCGATCACCGCCGGCTGCACCTCGACGGTCGACGGCCGGGTGGTGCACGTCGGGGACCCCGCCGCGCAGACCGTTCAGGCGCTGCGGATCGGCCTGGACGCGCTCGCGGAGGTGGGCGCGGGGCCGGGCGACGTGGTCCGGACCCGGATGTACGTGACCGACCGGAGCCACGCCGACGAGGTCGGCCGGGCGCACAACGCGGTGTTCGGGGCGGTCCGCCCGGTGGCGACCATGGTGGTGGTGGCCGGGCTGATCGACCCGGAGCACCTGGTGGAGGTCGAGCTTGAGGCATGGCTGGGTTGACGGCGGCGAGAACCTGGGCAGGGCGCTCGGCCGACTGTGACGCCGGACTCGTTCCCGGCGGTCGGCCCGACCGGGTCCGCCGCCCCGCCCGCCCGGTTGGATAGGCTCGCGGCATGACGGTGGCGGTACGGGTGATCCCGTGTCTGGACGTGGACGCGGGTCGGGTGGTCAAGGGGGTCAACTTCCTCGACCTGCGCGACGCCGGCGACCCGGTGGAACTGGCCGCCGCGTACGACCGGGCGGGCGCGGACGAGCTGACGTTCCTGGACGTGACCGCCTCGTCCAGTGACCGCGGCACCATGCTCGACGTGGTGCGCCGCACCGCCGAGTCGGTCTTCATCCCGCTCACGGTGGGCGGGGGCGTCCGGCGGGTCGCCGACGTCGACACGCTGCTGCGGGCCGGGGCCGACAAGGTCGGGGTGAACACCGCCGCGATCGCCCGGCCGGAGCTGATCGCCGAGATCGCCGACCGGTTCGGCCGGCAGGTGCTGGTGCTCTCCCTCGACGTGCGCCGCGCCCCGGCCGGCACCACGGCGAGCGGCTTCGAGGTGACCACCCACGGCGGGCGCCGGGGCACCGGGATCGACGCGGTGGAGTGGGCGCGGCGCGGCGCCGAGCTGGGCGCGGGGGAGCTCCTGCTCAACTCGATGGATGCCGACGGCACCAAGGCCGGCTTCGACCTCGAGCTGATCGGCGCGGTGCGTCGGGTCGTCGACGTGCCCGTCGTGGCCAGCGGCGGCGCGGGCGAGGTCGGCCACTTCCCGCCGGCGATCGCGGCGGGGGCGGACGCGGTGTTGGCCGCGAGCGTCTTCCACTTCGGGGAGCTGACCGTCGGCGAGGTCAAGGAGAGCCTGCGCGGCTCGGGCCACCCCGTCCGCTGACCTCCACCGCTGACGGGCGAGGGCCGGGCGGCGCGGGCGAGGCCGGGACCAGCCGCCCCGGGCGAGGGCCGGGAGCCGCGCCGGGCGAGGGCCGGGACCAGCCGCGCCGGGCGGCGCGGCCGGTGCGGGCGAGGGCCGGGTCAGCCGCGTCCGGACTGCCCCTCGGGGGAGCGGCGCGGGGCCGGGATCGAGCGGACGACGTACTCCTGCACGGCGGCGGCGTGCTCCTCCTCGGCCAGGGTCCAGTCGGCGCTGGCCGGGGTGTGCCGGCGGCGTAGCACGCCCTGGACGGTGTCGACCATGGTCGCCAGGCCCGCGCTGGGCCGGGTGCGCCAGAGGCGTTCGCCTTCGCTGGTGATCCGGAACCAGCCGTCCGAGACGGTCACCAGGCCGGCGCCGAGCAGCCGCCGGACGGCGTGCTCCACCTCGTGCCGTTCCGGGATGGCCTGGTTGAGGTGGTCGGCGGTGGAGAGCACGTCAGCCAGCCGTACGCCCTCGGGCCGCCGGGTGGATGCCGAGCGGCGATGTCGTCCCGCGCCGCTCGCGATGACCAGTGCGACGAAGATCCAGGCGTCCGTCCAGTGCCATCCGTTCTCCCCCATGCAGGAATGATGCCGTGCCCGGGCCCCGGAGGAAACTGCCACTTCGGCTACCCTCTTGTCGTCCCACGTTCAGCCAGGTCGCCCGCTGTCCACTGCGGCCGGCGTGACGCGGTCGGCGACCGGCCGGGCCGGCAGGTCAACCGTGCAGGGTGGCAGGAACAGTTGGACGAGTGGCCCGATGGCGAGCGCGTACGCGACCGTGCCGACGCCGACCGTGCCGCCGAGCAGCCAGCCCAGCGCCAGCACGGTGACCTCGATGACGGTGCGGACCAGTCGGATCGACCGACCCGGGCGGCGGGCCACGTATCCGGTCATCAGGCCGTCCCGGGGGCCCGGGCCGAGCCGCGCGCCGAGGTACAGCGCGGTGGCGGCGCCGTTGGCCACGACCCCGGTGACGAGCAGTGCCGCCCGCGCCGGCAGCGGGGCGCCGCCCGGCAGCAGGGCGAGGGTGGCGTCGACCACCAGCCCGATGACCAGCACGTTGCTGACCGTGCCCAGGCCGGGGCGCTGCCGCAGCGGGATCCACAGCAGCAGGACCAGCGCGCCGACGGCGATGGTGACGGTGCCGAATGACAGCCCGGTAAGGCGGGACAGCCCCTGGTGGAACACGTCCCACGGGTCGAGACCGAGTTCTGAGCGGATCATCAGCGCCATGCTCACGCCGTACAGGACGAGCCCGGCGTAGAGCTGCGTCAGGCGCCGGACCGGCCGGTGCCGAAGATTGCCAATCTCTGCCATGCGTGCCACCCTAGGGGCCAATTCCGAAGGTAGAAGAGCCAATATCGGAGAGGTGGCCATGACGAGTCAGGTGCGCGGTGCCCAATTGGCTCGGCTTCTGGGGCAGTGGCATGCTCTGCCGGGCCGCCGGCGCAGCCCCGACTACGCCGCGCTCGCCGCCGCCGTCCGCGGCCTGCTCGCCGACGGACGCCTGCCGCTGGGGGTACGCCTGCCGGCCGAGCGCGAGCTGGCCGAGGCGCTGCGGATCAGCCGGACCACGGTGACGGCGGCGTACCGGCAGTTGCGGGAGAGCGGCCACCTGGCCAGCCGGCGGGGGGCGGGGAGCTGGACGATGCTCCCGGGCACCCACCGCGTCGCCAGCACCGGCCTGTGGACCCCGCAGGACGACCGGGACATGATCGACCTCGGGGTGGCGGCGCTGGCCGCCCCGCCGGAGCTGATGGCCGCCGCCCGCGCCGCCGCGGAGGACCTGCCCCGCTACCTGGGCGGGGCGGGATACCACCCCACGGGCATCATCGAGCTGCGCGAGGCGGTCGCCGCCGGGTACACCGCGCGCGGCCTGCCCACCTCGCCCGACCAGATCATGGTCACCAGCGGCACCCAGCACGCGCTGGACCTGGTGCTGCGGCTCGCCCTCGCCCCCGGCGGCAGCGTCCTGGTCGAGTCCCCGACGTACCCGAACGCCCTGGCCGCGCTGGCCGCCCGCCGGGCCCGGATCACCACGCACGGGCTGGCCGTCGACGGCGCCGGCTGGGACGCCGACCTGCTGCTGGGCAGCCTGCGCCAGGGCCGGCCGAAGCTGGCGTACCTGATCCCCGACTTCCAGAACCCGACCGGGCACCTGATGCCCGCCGACCTGCGCGAGCGGGTGGTCGCGGCGGCGCACGCCGCCGGCACCGACCTGGTGGTCGACGAGTCGTTCGTGGACCTGCCGCTGGACGGCACCCTGCTGCCGCCGCCCACCGCCACCTTCGACCGGCACTCGCGGGTGATCTCCATCGGCGGGATGAGCAAGCCGTACTGGGGCGGTCTGCGGATCGGCTGGGTCCGCGCGTCCGCCCCGCAGGTGCAGCGGCTGGCCGCCGCCCGGGTCGGGGTGGACATGGCCAGCCCAGTGCTGGACCAGCTCGTCGCGGTGCACCTGCTGGCCGCCGGGCCGGCCATCGTCGCCGCGCGCCGGGCGCAGCTCGCCGCCCAGCGGGACGCGCTCACGGACGCGCTGGCCGAGCGGCTGCCGGACTGGCGGGTCACCGTGCCGCGCGGCGGCGTGACGCTCTGGGTCGAACTGGACGGGCCGATCTCCAGCGCCCTCGCCCGGGAGGCCGAGGAGGTCGGCGTACGGCTGGCACCCGGCCCCCGGTTCGGCCTGGACGGGACGCTGGAGCGCTTCCTGCGGCTGCCGTTCACCCTGCCCGCCGCGGACCTCGTCGAGGCCGTCGGCCGGCTCGCCGCCGTCCGGTACGACCTGGACCGCGGCGGCCGGCCGCAGTGGCGGGAGCCGGCGGTCATCGCCTGACTCCCGCCCCGCCGGTCGGCTCAGAGCTCGGCGAGCGTGCCCTCGTACATCCGGTCGATCTCGGCGGCGAAGTTGCTCTCCACGCCGCGCCGCTTGATCTTCAGCGACGGGGTCATCTCGCCGTGCTCGATGGTCAGGTCCCGGGGCAGGACGGTGACCTTCTTGATCGTTTCCCAGCGGTTGAGCTTCGCGTTGAGCTGGGCCACGTACTCCTCGACCATGGCCCGGGCCTCGTCCGAGGTGACGATCTCGGCGTAGTCGCGACCGTCGAGGGGGCCGCCGGCGGCCCAGCCCCGGATCGCGTCGGGGTCGAGGGTGACCAGCATCGTGCAGTAGTTGCGGGCCTGCCCGACGACCACGGCCTGCGACGTGTACGGGCACAGCGCCTTGAACATGCCCTCGATGTGCGACGGGGCGATGTACTTGCCGCCCGAGGTCTTGACCAGCTCCTTCTTGCGGTCCGTGATGCGCAGGTACCCGTCGTCGTCCAGGCTGCCGATGTCGCCGGTGCGGAAGAATCCGTCGGAGGTGAACGCGGCGGCCGTCTCCTCGGGCAGGTTGTGGTAGCCGCGCATCACCGGCCGGCCGCGGAGCAGGATCTCCCCGTCGGTGTCGATCCGGCACTCCAGGTCGCCCAACGCCCTGCCGACGGTGCCGATGCGCAGCCCGTCCGGCGGGTTGACGAAGTTGCCGGCGCTGGTCTCGGTCAGGCCGTACCCCTCGGAGATCGGCAGGTTGGCGGCGGCGAAGAAGGTGCCGATCTCGGGGCTCAGCGGCGCGGAGCCGGAGACCAGCACCCGGATCCGCCCGCCGAGGCGGGCCTGGAGCTTGCTGAACACCAGCTTCTCGGCCAGCGCGTAGCGCAGCCGCAGCCCGCGGGGGAGCGGCTTGCCGGCCTGCTCGAGCGCGACCTTCTCCTTGCCGGTCCGCACCCCCCACGCGAAGATCTTCGCCTTCGCGCCGCCGGCGTCCTGCGCGGTGGTGACCGCCTTGTTGTAGACCTTCTCGAAGATCCGGGGCGCCCCGCACAGCAGCGTCGGCCGGACGACGGCCAGCAGCTCGACCAGCTTGTCCACCCGGCCGTCGACGTAGGTGGGCAGGCCGACGTGGGTCACCCCGCAGAGCAGGGTCTTGCCGAACGAGTGGGACAGCGGGAGCCACAGGTACTGCAGGTCGTCGTCGCGCAGCAGCCCCACCTCGGCCTGCGCCACCCCCTCCCAGCACCAGCCGCCGTGCAGCAGCTCGACGCCCTTGGGGCGGCCGGTGGTGCCCGAGGTGTAGATCAGCGTGGCCAGGTGCTCCGGCCCGATCCCCTCCACCAGCCGCTCCACCAGCCCCGGCTCGGCCTCCAGCGCCCGGGCGCCGCGCTCCTCCAGCTCGGCGAGGGTGAGCTGCGGTACGCCGGCGGCGGGGTCGGCCGCGCCGTCGAAGAGCACCACGTGGGTCAGCGCCGGCAGCTCCGCCCCGGCGACCTTCGCGGCCTGGGCCGGGTTCTCGGCGAACAGCACCCGGGACCCGGAGTCCGCGACGATGTACGTGGCGTCCTCGGACTCGGTGGTCGGGTACACCGTCGTGGTGGCGCCGCCGGCCAGCATGATGCCGAAGTCGGCGAGCACCCAGTCGAGCCGGGTGCTCGACAGGATGGCCACCGGGTCCTCCTGGCCGATGCCGAGCCCGTGCAGCCCGGCCGCGATCGCCTTGGCGCGCTGCCCGACCTGCGCCCAGGTCAGCCAGGCCGGGCCGGAGCCGTCGGGGGCGGGGTGGCCGAAGGCGCGGCGATCGGGGGTCGCCGCCACGCGCTTGAGGAACATGTCCGGGATGGAGCGGTACGGTACATCGAGAGCCATCGCTGTAGCCGCCTTCAGGGGTGGAGGCGTGACGGGGGTCACGTCGGTTCTGCGGTTACCGAAGGGTATTGCCTGCACCCGCGCGTCGGCTAGTGGACCTGGTGCGCCGCGGTCAGGCGTACCGGGCGGCGCGGGCCGACCAGTCGTAGGTGGCCCTGATCCAGTTGCGCCGCGCGGCGAGAAAGGCGCCCACCGCGGGAACGCCGGCCCCGAGCAGCTCCGCCTCCCGCTCGGCGTACGTGGCCAACGCCCGGTTGAACCGGTCGGCGGCGGTGCGCAGCGCCGCCGGCTCGTCCTGCCCGGTCTCGGCCGCGATCGCGCTGACCAGGTTGTGCGCGTCCGGGCCCGAGCGGTGCTCCTTGCCGTACGAGAACAGGTCGTTGCACCAGCAGACCAGGTCCCCGGCGAGGGTCTCGACGCCGACCAGCGCGGGGGAGACCCGGTGGGCCGCCCCCGGCGGCGCGTCGTACGCCAGGTCGGTGAGGGTGAAGGCCGGATGCACGGCGCCGGTGTGCCGGCGCAGCTGGACGTACTCGGCCACCCCGGGCACCCGCCGGTGCTGCCGGTTGGCCGCCTCCCACAGCAGCGCCAGCAGGTAGTCGCGCACCTGGCTGACGAAGCGCAGCAGCAGCGCCGGCCGCCCGTGGGCGCCGGTGCGCCGGCAGAGGTCGTCCAGCGCGGCGGCGAGCGGACCGCCGGGCGGGGCGCCCGGGCCGCCGTGCCGGTCCAGCACGTCCAGCAGGCCGGCGACCACCGGGGCCAGCCGGGTGGGGTCGTCGCCGAGGCCGTCCTCGTCGCACGCGTCGTCGACGACGAACAGCCAGGTGACCAGGTCGGTCAGCAGCCGCAGCCGGTCGCCCGCCGCGTCCGGGCAGGTGCGCCCGGCCAGTTCGGCGGCGGCGGCCCGGCGCAGCCGGCGCAGGCGCCGCTCGTCGGCGACCAGCCCCAGCGCCCGGGCCCAGTCCAGGCTCTCCTCCGCGGTGCGGTCGGTGTCCGCGTGCCGTTGTGCGTGGTACGGCGGTTCGTGCAGTGCCGAGAGCGCGAAGCTCCGCATGTGCGCCCCTCCGTCCGGGCGCCCCGGGCCGGGCGCCCGGACGAGGGTACGACAGTGTGAATCGGCGTCCATGTTTGGGCCGTGTGCTGGCCGCCGCGCCGGCGTCAGATGCCCAGCCTGGCGGCGCGCAGCCGCTCGGCCACCGCCGCCGGTCCGTCCACCTGCACCCGGGCCACCCGCTGCCGTCCGGTGAGGAACAGCGCGAGCTCGCCGGGCGCGGCGACCAGCCGGACCCGCTGCCCGCCCCGCCCCGCCGACAGCTCGCCGTACCCGGGCGCCTGCACCAGCACGTCGGCGGGGAAGCGGCGCAGCCCCAGCCGGCCCAGCACCGCCGCCTGGCGCCAGAGCCGGGCGTGCAGCCCGGCCGGCAGCTCGCGCGGCTGCCACCCGGCCGTCGCCCGGCGTACGTCCTCGTGGTGGACGAAGAACTCCAGGGTGTTGAACAGCTCGTGGGCGACCGGGTTGCTCACCGGGCTCCACGCCGGCGGGCGGCGCAGCTGGGCGACCAGCTCGGCGAACGGCCGGGCCGCGAACTGCGTCCGCACCCGCTCGGCGCGCCGGCGCAGCGGCGCCAGCACGATCCCGCCGGCCGCGTCCGGCCGCCGTTCCCGCACCAGGATGTGGGCGGCGAGGTCCCGGACCGTCCAGCCCTCGTTGACGGTCGGCGCGTCCGGACCCACGCTCAGCATCAGGTCGGCCAGCGCCTCGCGCTCCGACCGGGCGTACCGCGGCATGGCCCCGATCGTAGGCCCGCACCGTGCCCGGCGCGCGCCCCCCGAACCCGGCAGGACGCGCATCCGGTTCCGCCCCACCGGGGGACCGCGGAACGTGATCGGCGACATACCCGGTGCGGGGCGGCGCGGTGGAACCGGAGCGGTAAGGATGAGGGAGATAATGGCGGCTTACGGCGGGGGAGAGTGTGACCAACAGAACAAGTCGGGACGTGCTCCGCAGAGGGCTGTGGGTGCTCGGCCGGGCCATCCGGGAGCAGCCGCGGATCTTCGCGGTCGCGGTGGCGGGCAGCGTGCTCTTCGGCCTGCTGGTCGTGGCCAGCGCGTACGTGGTCGGCGCGGTGGTCGGCGACGTGGTGGTGCCCGCGATCGAGCGCGGGTCGGTCGGCGTCGCGGCGCTCGCGCTGGCGGCCGGCACCCTGCTCGGCATCAGCGTGCTGCGGGTGGTCGGCATCTTCGGCCGCCGGCTCGGCGCCGGTTACATGCAGTTCCGGCTCCAGGCCGCGTACCGGCGTCGGGTCACCCGCCGCTACCTGGACCTGCCGTTGTCCTGGCACCAGCGCAACGCCACCGGCACGCTGCTGTCCAACGCCAACTCCGACGTCGAGGCGGCCTGGTACCCGATCGCCCCGCTGCCGTTCGCGGTCGGCACGCTCGTGATGCTGGTCGGCGCGGTCGCCTCGCTCTTCGTCACCGACTGGGCGCTCGCCCTGGTCGGCCTCGCCGTCTTCCCCGCGCTGTTCGCCCTCAACGTGGTCTACTCGCGCCGGATGGCCCCCCGCCAGGCCCGGGCGCAGCGGCTGCGCGCCGAGGTCAGCGGGATCGCCCACGAGAGCTTCGACGGCGCCCTGGTCGTCAAGACCATGGGCCGCGAGGCCCAGGAGACGGCCCGGTTCGCCGCCCGGGCCGGCGAGCTGCGCGACGCGCTGATCTCCGTCGGCCGGCTGCGCGGCGTGTTCGACCCGATGCTGGAGGCGCTGCCCAGCCTCGGCACCCTCGCCGTGCTGGTGGTCGGCACGTTCCGGCTCCGGCAGGGCGCGATCACGGTCACCGAGCTGGTCAGCGTCGCGTTCCTGTTCACCGTGCTGGCCTTCCCGGTGCGGGCCATCGGCTGGGTGCTGGCCGAGCTGCCGCGCAGCGTCGCCGGCTGGGACCGCGTCCGCCGGGTCCTCGACGCCACCGGCGAGATGCCGTACGGCGACCGCGCGCTCGACCCGGACGAGGCCGGCCCGGCCACCCTCACCTTCACCGACGTGAGCTTCGCGTACGAGCCGGCCGAGGCGCACCTGCCCGGCACCGAGGTGCTCGGCGAGGTCTCGTTCGACGTCCCCGCCGGCCGGACCGTGGCCCTGGTCGGCCCCACCGGCTCGGGCAAGTCCACGATCGCGGCGCTCGCGGCGCGACTGGTCGACCCGCTCGCCGGCACGGTCGCCCTCGACGGGGTGGACGTGCGTGAGCTGACCGCCGCGTCGCTGGCCGGCACGGTGGCGCTGGTCGCCCAGGTCCCGTTCGTCTTCGACGACACCGTCCGGGCCAACATCACCCTCGACCGGCCGGGCGTCACCGACGACGACGTGTGGGCCGCGCTGCGGCTGGCCGAGGCGGACGGCTTCGTCGCGGCGCTGCCCGACGGGCTCGACACGACGGTCGGCGAACGGGGCACGTCGCTCTCCGGCGGGCAGCGGCAGCGGCTCACCCTCGCCCGGGCGCTGGCCGGCCGGCCCCGGCTGCTGGTCCTCGACGACGCCACCAGCGCGGTCGACCCCCGGGTCGAGGCGGCCATCCTGGCCGGGCTGCGCGCCCCGGCCGCCGGCGGCCCGGCCGCGTCGATCCTCGTCGTGGCGTACCGGCGGGCCACCATCGCGCTGGCCGACGAGGTCGTCTACCTGGAGCAGGGGCGGGTGGTGGCCCGGGGCACCCACGCGGAGCTGCTCGCCACCGTCCCCGGCTACGCCGACCTGGTCACCGCCTACGAGCAGGCCGAGACCGACCGTGCGCAGCAGCGCACGTACGACGAGGTCAGCCCGCTGGCCTCCGGCCTGGAAGAAGTCGAGGTGGACCGGTGAGCGCGAGGAGTGCAGCGGAGCGGAGCCCCGCAGTCGCGAACGAAAGGCTGGCTCCGGTGAGCGCGAGGAGTGCGGCGGAGCGGCCGGCGGAGGATGCCGAGTCGACCTGGCGGACGCTGCGGCGGGGGCTGGCGCTCTCCCCGGAGCTGCGCGTCGGCCTGGCCGGCACGCTCGCCCTGGCGCTGGTCTACATGGTCGGCCGGGTCGCCGTCCCGGTGGCGGTGCAGAAGGGCATCGACGACGGCATCGTCGGCGGGCTCGACCTGGGCGTGGTGTGGTCCGTCGTCGTCGTGACCGCCGCCGTCCTGGCGGTGACCACCGCCTGCGGGTACCTGATGACGCGCCGGCTGTTCACGGTCAGCGAGACGGCGCTGGCCAACGTGCGCACCCGGGCGTTCCGCCACGTGCACGACCTGTCGATGCTGCACCAGCAGTCCGAGCGGCGCGGCTCGCTCGTGTCGCGGGTGACCAGCGACGTCGACCAGATCACCCAGTTCCTCCAGTGGGGCGGGGTGATCCTGATCGTGAACCTCGGCCAGCTGCTGGTGACCACGGCCGTCATGCTGGCGTACTCGTGGCAGCTGACGCTGGTGGTGCTCGCCGCGTTCGCGCCGGCGGTGCTGGTGATCCGGCTGCTGCAACGCCGCCTCGCCGGGGCGTACGGGGTGGTCCGGCAGCGGACGGGCAGCCTGCTCGGCGTCATCGCCGAGAGCGTGGTCGGCGCGCCGGTGATCCGGGCGTACGGGATCGCGGGGCGGACCGCCCGGCGGCTCGACGCCGCGATCGACGGGCAGCGGCTGGCCCAGCAGCGGGCGATCCGGATCAGCATCATGGGCAGCTCGGTCGGCGAGCTGGCCGCCGGTCTGGCGCTGGCCGGCGTGGTGGCCCTCGGCGTCGTCCTCGGGGCGGGCGGCGGCCTGTCCATCGGCCAGCTCACCGCGTTCCTGTTCCTGGTGACGCTGTTCATCCAGCCGGTGCAGATCGCGACCGAGGTGCTCAACGAGGCGCAGAACGCCATCGCCGGCTGGCGGCGGGTGCTCGACGTGCTGGACGTCGCCCCGGACGTGGCCGACCCGGGGGAGCAGGGGCGGGAGCTGCCGGCCGGGCCGCTGGACGTCCGGTTCGCCGGGGTGGGCTTCGCGTACCCGGGCGGTCCGCCGGTGCTGCACGACGTGACCCTGGAGATTTCGGCGAAGAGCCGGGTGGCGGTGGTCGGCGAGACCGGCAGCGGCAAGACGACGTTCGCCAAGCTGCTCACCCGGCTGATGGACCCGACCTCGGGCGAGGTGCTGCTGTCCGGGGTGCCGCTGTGGCAGGTCCGGTTCGACTCGCTGCGCTCCCGGGTGGTGATGGTCCCGCAGGACGGCTTCCTCTTCGACGCCACGGTGGGGCACAATGTCCGTTTCGCCCGCCCGGAGCTGACCGATGCGCAGCTCACCGCCGCCTTCACCGAGCTGGGGTTGGCCGACTGGCTGGACGGGCTGCCGTCCGGGCTGGACACCCCGGTGGGGGAGCGCGGCGAGGCGCTGAGCGTGGGCGAGCGGCAGCTCGTCGCCCTGGCCCGGGCGTACGTGGCCGACCCGGACCTGCTGGTGCTGGACGAGGCGACCAGCGCGGTCGACCCGGCCACCGAGGTACGCCTGCAGCGCACCCTGGACGCGGTGACCCGGGGCCGCACGACGCTCGCCATCGCGCACCGGCTCTCCACCGCGCAGGCGGCCGACGAGGTGATCGTTGTGGACCGGGGCCGCGTCGTGCAGCGCGGCCCGCACGACGAGCTGATCCGCGAACCGGACTCGGTCTACGGCCTGCTGTACGCCTCCTGGCTGGAGCAGACCCGCTGATCCCGGCAAGGGCCGGAAGATCCGCTGAGCCCCGGCAGGGCCGGCAGGCTCCCTCTGGCCGGCCGACGCGCCACGCGCGGGGGGCTCTCACGCGGGGTGGCCGGGGACCTTCGTGAGGTCGCCGAAGATGTAGCGCTGGACGGTCGGGGCGAGCGCGGCGACCAGGGTCTCCGGCGGGGCGGAGGCGACCGGCTCGAGCCGGATGACGTACCGCATCATGGCCAACCCGATCATCTGGGTGGCCACCAGCGAGCCGCGCAGCGGCAGCTCGGCCGGGTCGACGGCGAGGTGGACGAGCACCCGGCGCAGCACCTGGGTGACGACGAACTCGCGCAGCAGCCGGGCCGTCCACTCGTTGCTCACCCCGGAGCGCAACAGGGCCACCCCGGCCGCGCCGGCCGGGGAGTCCCAGACCCGCAGGAAGGCGGTGACCAGCCGTTCGCCGAGGCCGGCCGGGTCCCCGGCCAGTACGGCCGGCAGCAGCTCCCCCGGGTCGACCGGGCTGTTCATCGCGGCCAGGAAGAGCTGGTCCTTGCTGCCGAAGTAGTGGTGGACCAGCGCGGGGTCCACCTCCGCCGCCTGGGCGATCGACCGGATCGACGCCGCGTCGAAGCCGCGCTCGGCGAACGCGGTGCGCGCTGCGCCGAGGATCGCCTCCCTGGTGTCCGGGTTGCCGGGCCGCCGCCCCGTCCGCCGCGCCATCGCCGCCCTTCGCTCGTCCATCCCGGTACGTCCCCCGACCGCCCCGTCGCGGCCCGCCGGCGCGGTCGCGGAGCCCGGCCGGCGTTGCCTCAGCCGCTGCGCCGGCGCAGGGTGGCCGCCGCGAGCACCAGGGCCAGCACCACGGAGCCAGCCACTACCCCCAGGTCGCGCCACATCGTGGCGGTGGGCTCGGCGTGGACGCCGACCTCCTGCAACGCCTCCACCGCGTACGACAGCGGCAGGGCGTCGCTGACCGCCTGCAACCAGCCGGCCATCCGGTCCCGGGCGACGAACAGCCCGCACAGCAGCAGCTGGGGTAGCACCACCACCGGCATGAACTGTACGGCCTGGAACTCGGTGCGCGCGAAGGCGCTGCACAGCAGCCCGAGGGCCACCCCGAGCACCGCGTTGACCACCGCGATCATGATCACGAGGGCGCTGCTGCCCGCGGTGGAGAGGCCGAACACCCAGTACGCCACGGCGGCGGCGATGCCGGCCTGCCCGGCGGCGGCCAGCCCGAACGCGATGCCGTAGCCGAAGAGCAGGTCGAGCCGGCCCAGCGGGGTGGTGAGCAGGCGTTCCAGGGTGCCGGAGGTGCGCTCGCGCAGCATGGCGATGCTGGTCACCAGGAACATGATCACGAATGGGAAGACGCCGAGCATCACCAGTGCCACCCGGTCGAACATGCTCGGCTGGCCGGGCGGGGTGGGCTGGTCGGCGTACATGTAGTAGACGAGCGTCAGCAGCAGCGCCGGCACCAGCACCAGCAGGGCGACGGTGCGCCGGTCGTGCCGAAGCTGGCGCAGGATGCGCCCGGTGGTGGCGGCCAGGATGCGGAGGTTCATGACTGCTCCCGTCCGGTGCTGCCGGTCGGACGCGTGGCGCCGTCCCGTGCCGGCCCGCCGTCGCCGCCCGTGGCCACCTCGCCGGCGCGGATCAGGCGCAGGAACGCCTCGTCGAGGTCGTCGACGCCGGCGGCGACACGGATCGCGTCCGGGGTGTCGTCGGCGACCAGTCGGCCCTGGCGGATCAGCAGCAGCCGGTCGCAGCGCGCCGCCTCGTCCATGACGTGGCTGGACACCAGCAGGGTCGTGCCGGCGGCGGCGAGGGCGTGGAACCGGGCCCAGAGGTCGGCCCGCAGCACCGGGTCCTGCCCGACCGTCGGCTCGTCGAGGACGACCAGCTCCGGCTGCCCGACCAGCGCGCAGGCCAGGGAGGCACGGCTGCGCTGCCCACCGGAGAGGGTGCCGACGAGCTGGGTGGCGGCGTCGGCGAGCCCGACGTCGGCCACGGCCCGGTCGGCGTCGGCCCGGCCCCGCCCCTGGAGGGTGGCGAAGTACCGGGCGTTCTCCCGGACGGTGAGGTCGGCGTACACGCTGGGGGCCTGGGTGAGGTAACCCACCCGGCGGCGCAGCTCCGGGGTGCCCGCCGGCCGGCCGAGCACGGTCACCGAGCCGGACCGGACCACCTGCACCCCGACGATCGCCCGCATCAGGGTGGTCTTGCCGCTGCCGCTCGGGCCGAGCAGGCCGGTCACCGCGCCGCGCGGCACCGCGCAGCTGATGCCGTGCAGCACCCGCCGCCGGCCCCGGTCCACGACCAGGTCGCGGACCGCGATAGCAGGATCCATCGCCCACCTCCCGAAGGAATTCAACAGCCGATGAACTCAACGCTAGATGAGATGGACGGCGGACCGCAACGGGCCGGTGGCGTCGAGCGGGTGGCGCGCCGGAAAGGTATCCCCCGGCAGGAATGAGAACGGTCGGGCACTAGGCTTCGGACCGGACAGCGGGTCCGCCAACGGGCATTGCGCCCCGGATCGGGCGTACGGCACGATGGCGCGGTGGGTTACGCTGCGTCACCTGGCGACGGATTCCTCGACGAGTGGGCGGCCCGGCTGCGGCAGTCGGCCGACCGGCCCGTCGTCGGCATCCTGCTGCGGGGCAGCCACGCCCGGAGCGCGGCCACCGAGCACAGTGACATCGACCTCGACGTGCTGGTCGACGCCGACTCCACGGCGGGCGCGGCGGGCGCGGCGAGCGTCCCGCCCCACCTCGCCCCGTACGCGGCCCGCCGTGCCTACCTGGCCGAATCCGGCGGACGGCTGGCCCACGTCTCGGTGTCCGTCCGGGACGTCCGCTCCTGGCTGACCCATCTCGGCGAACCGGCCGACTGGGCGTTCGGGCTGCCGGTCACCGCGCCCGCCCGGCTGCTCTGGGCCGACCCGCGCTGGCGGGCCCGGCTCGACCTGCCCGTGCTCTGCCAGCCCGCCGACGAGCCACGCCTGGAGGAACTGATCGCCACGTTCGGTAAGGTCGCCGGGGCCCGCAGCCGGGACGACCACCTCGGCGTCCGGCTGGCCGCGGCCGACCTGGCCCGGCTCTGCCCGTCCGTGCTCCGGCTGGCCAATCCGTCGGTGCGGGTGGTGTCCCGGCGGTCCGCGTTCACCGCCGCCCTCGAACTGCCCGTCGCCCCACCCGGATACCGCGACGACATGCTGCTCTGCCTCGGCGCGCGCCCCTGCTCCACCGAGCAGCTCTGGGCGGCGGCGGCGCGCCTGGTCACCGGCACCGTGCCGCTGGTACGCCCGTACGCCGACGAGATCGCCGCGGTGGCCGGGCTGGACCTGGCCGACGCACTGCTCGACGGCCGGCTGGACCGCTACCTCGGCCAGTTGGCCGGCGGCGTCGTGTCGCCGCCTGCGCGGAACCGGGTGCCGGGGCCGCCCCGGTGGGACTCGTTGGCGGTGCCCGGGCCGCGTACGGGACAATGGGTCACTGTGCCCGTACCTGACGCGCCGGTGACCGGCGCCCACGCCGAGCAGACCCCGCCCGCGGCCGGCGGGCCGACCCGCGCGTCCCGGCTCGACCCGGCCATCGCGGCCCGGCTGCGCCGCACCCCCGACGGCCTGGTGGCGGCCGTGGTCCGCCAGCACGACACGGGCGAGGTGCTGATGGTCGCCTGGATGGACGACGAGGCGCTGCACCGCACCCTGACCACGGGCCGGGCCACGTACTGGTCGCGCAGCCGGCAGGAGTACTGGGTCAAGGGCGCCACGTCCGGCCACCACCAGTACGTCCGCTCCGTCGCCCTGGACTGCGACGGCGACGCGCTGCTGGTCAGCGTCGACCAGGTCGGCCCGGCCTGCCACACCGGCCAGCGCACCTGCTTCTTCACCGAGCTGCCGGTGACCGTCGCGGAGGAGTCGGCATGACCGACGGCGCCGTGAGCCCCGATCAGGGCACCTTCACCGAGCTGGCGGCCCGCTGGCGGGTCGTCCCGGTCACCCGCCGGCTGCTCGCCGACGGCGAGACCCCGGTGGGGGTCTACCGCAAGCTGGCCGGCGGACCGGGCACCTTCCTGCTGGAATCCGCCGAGCAGGTCGCCGGCTCGGCCTGTTCGGCCTGGTCGCGGTACTCGTTCGTCGGGGTGCGCAGCAGCGCCACCCTCACCGAGTCCGACGGCGTCGCGTACTGGACGGGCCAGCCGCCGGCCGGGCTGCCAGCCGGCGGCGACCCGGTCCGGGTGCTGCGCGAGACCGTGGCGGCCCTCGCCGGCCCGGCCTGGGACCCGGCCAGCGGCATGCCGCCGCTGACCGGGGGCATGGTCGGCTACCTGGGGTACGACCTGGTGCGCCGCTTCGAGCGGCTGCCCGAGCTGACCGAGGACGACCTCGGCGTGCCCGAGCTGGGCATGATGCTCGCCACCGACCTGGTGGTCCTCGACCACTACGACGGCTCGGCGCTCCTGATCGCCAACGCCGTGCTGCCGCCGGCGGACGCGCCGGAGCGCGCCGCCCTGGTCGACGCCGCGTACCACCACGCGGTCGGGCGGCTGGACGCGATGACGACCGCGCTGTCCCGGCCCATCCCACCGATGATCTCGACGGTCGACCGGCCGGCGGCCCGCGACGTGGTGAGTCGCACCGACGAGGGGGGCTACCCGAAGGCCGTCGAGGCGGCCAAGGAGGCGATCCGGGCCGGCGAGTGCTTCCAGATCGTGCTGGCCCAGCGCTTCGAGCGGGCCACCCACGCCGACCCGCTGGACGTCTACCGGGTGCTGCGCACCACCAACCCCAGCCCGTACATGTACCTGCTGCGGTTCGACGGCTTCGACATCGTCGGCTCGTCTCCCGAGGCCCACCTGAAGGTGAGCACCGGGACGGACGGCCGACGCCGGGCGCTGCTGCACCCGATCGCCGGCACCAGGCCGCGCGGCGCCGCCCCCGAGGCCGACGCCCGGCTCGCCGCCGAGCTGCTCGCCGACCCGAAGGAGCGCGCCGAGCACGTGATGCTGGTCGACCTGGGCCGCAACGACCTGGGCCGGGTCTGCCGGCCGGGCACCGTCGAGGTGCCCGAGTTCGCCACCATCGAACGGTACAGCCACGTCATGCACATCGTCTCGACGGTGGTCGGCGAGCTGCGCCCGGAATGCACGGCGTTCGACGCCCTCGCCGCGACGTTCCCGGCCGGCACCCTCTCCGGGGCGCCGAAGGTCCGGGCGATGGAGATCATCGAGGAGCTGGAGCCGGTGCGCCGGGGCCTGTACGGCGGCACCGTCGGGTACTTCGGCTTCGGCGGGGACCTGGACATGGCGATCGCCATCCGTACCGCGCTGATGCGCGACGGGCGGGCGTACGTGCAGGCCGGCGCCGGCGTGGTGGCCGACTCCGACCCGGCCGCCGAGGACCAGGAGACCCGCAACAAGGCCGCCGCGGTGCTGGCCGCGATCGCCGCCGCCGAGACCCTCCGGCCGGCCCGGTGAGCGCGAGGAGCGCAGCGCAGCGGAGCCCCGCAGTCGCGAACGGAAGGCGGGCACCGGTGAGCGCGAGGAGCGCAGCGCAGCGGAGCCCCGCAGTCGCGAACGGAAGGCGGGCACCGGTGAGCGCGAGGAGCGTAGCGCAGCGGAGCCCCGCAGTCGCGAACGGAAGGCCAGCACCGTGAGCGCGAGGAGCGCAGCGCAGCGGAGCCCCGCAGTCGCGAACGGAAGACCGGCCCGATGACGCCGGCTCCCGCTGACGCGCCGGCGCCGGTCGCGCGGGGGCGGCGCGAGCTGACGTACGCCGTGCTGCTCTGCCTGGCCGGGGCCGGCCTGGCGCTGTGGGCCTCGACCCGGACCTGGGCGGTCGAGCTGACCGCCCGGCCGGCGCCGCTGCCGCCGGTGCGCGCGGCGCGCACCGGGGCCGGGCTGCTGCCGTGGCTGCCCGCGCTGGCGGTGGTCGCGCTGGCCGGCGGCGGCGCGGTGCTGGCCACCCGGGCGGTCGTACGCCGTCTGCTGGGCGCGCTGTTGCTGGCGCTCGGCGTGGCCGCGGCCGCCGGCGGGGGCTACGGCCTGGTGGCGGCGTTTGGCGGCGAGGTGAGCCGGCGCTGGCCGGCGCTCTGCCTGGTGGGCGGCCTGCTCGCGGCCGCCGGGGGCGCGCTGACCGCGCTGCGCGGTGGGGGCTGGCCGGCGATGGGGGCCCGGTACGAGCGGCGGGCGCGGCCGGCGGTCGACGCCCCGACCGGCGCCGCGGCGGGGCCGGTGACCGGTCGGCGCACCACCGAGGCGTGGGACGCCCTCGACCGGGGCGAGGACCCGACGGCCGGCTCTTGATTCGCCCCGATGCCGGCGACATGGGGGTGTCCGAGCCCGCTGGACGCCCCCATGTCGGCGACATGGGGGCGTCCGAGCCCGCTGGACGCCACCATGTCGGCGACACGGGGTGGATTTACCGGCCGGGCGGCACCCCGTTCGCGCCGAATGCCCGGCCTGCGGAGGCGGTTGGGTGTGCTGGTCGGCGCCGCCGGGCTGGGCGGCTGTCGGCGGTCCCGAACTCAGGCGACCGGCTGGCGGTCGCGCGCGGCGGCTCGGGTGGCGGCTCGGGTGGCGGCCAGCTCGGCCACCAGGCGGTCCAGTTCGGCGCGCTGGTCGGCGCGGGCCCGGTCGGCGCAGACCGCCTCCCAGGCGTTGCCCCGGGCGGTGCGGCCCCGGCCGTCGCCGGCCACAGCCCGCTCCAGGGTGTGCACCACCCCGACGGCGAGCGACGCGACGGTACGGGAGATGGTGGTCAGCCCGATGGTCGGCTTGGGCCCGGCAGTGCTCATGGTCACCCCGCACGAATATCGTTCCGGCGCCTCAGGCAGGCGCGTCATCGAGTCTGCCCGAGGACGACGATGCCCGGCCCACGTTTCGCCGTGATGACGGGCACGTCAACGCTCCGTGGTGTCGGCTGACCTGGCCGAACCGGCCCTCTTGAGCTTCGTCACAACATCGACCGGCGTGCGGGTGGCGTTCCGCGCGGCCGACAACGGCGCCATGGAGACGGGTTTGCGTCGACGGGGCGGCGGCTGTGGCCGCTTCACCGTGATCGGCGTGGCGCGTGGCTCTGCGTGATCCACTGTTCACCCGAAGTCGGCCATTATGCCGTAGCCCATCTCGTGAGGAGCGCCATACCCCCGGCACCTGGCGTCGGGCGGCGCCACCTAGCATCGGCCCATGACACCCGGAGAGGGGAGTCCGTTGGTGACTGCTCAGCATCCGCACGCCGAGGGGGACGGAGCCGCGTCCGGCAGCGTGCTCGACGAGATCCTGGCCGGCGTGCGTGAGGACGTCGCCCGGCGGCAGGAGCAGATTCCGCTGGAGCGGATCCGGGAGCTGGCCGCCGCCGCGCCGCCGCCACTGGACGCGTACGCGGCCCTGCGCCGACCCGGTGTGGCGGTGATCGCCGAGGTGAAGCGCTCGTCGCCGTCCAAGGGGCGGCTGGCCGAGATCGCCGACCCGGCCGACCTGGCCGGCCAGTACGCCGCCGGCGGCGCCCGGGCGATCAGCGTGCTCACCGAGGGTCGCTGGTTCGGTGGCTCGCTGGACGACCTGGCCGCCGTCCGGGCCGCGGTGCAGATTCCCGTGCTGCGCAAGGACTTCGTGGTCTCCAGCTACCAGGTGCACGAGGCCCGCGCGCACGGGGCGGACCTGGTCCTGCTCATCGTCGCCGCGCTGGAGCAGAACGCGCTGGTCGGGCTGCTGGAGCGGATCGAGTCTCTCGGCATGACCGCGCTCGTCGAGGTGCACGACGAGGAGGAGGCCGACCGGGCCCTGGAGGCCGGCGCGCAGGTGATCGGGGTGAACGCCCGCAACCTGCGTACCCTGGAGGTCGACCGCTCGGTCTTCGAGCGGATCGCACCCGGCCTGCCCAGCAGCGTCGTCAAGATCGCCGAGTCCGGCGTGCGGGGGCCGCACGACCTGATCCGGTACGCCTCGGCCGGCGCCGACGCGGTTCTCGTCGGCGAGGGCCTGGTGACCCAGAAGAGCCCCCGCGAGGCGGTCGCCGAGCTGGTCAACGCCGGCAACCACCCGGCCACGCCCCGCCCGGCGCGCTGAGCCGCGCCGGGGTGCCAGTCAGCAGCGAGAGGACACCCGCGATGAGCGCCAACGCCCCGACCCCGGCCGGGCAGCTGCCCGACGCCGCCGGTCACTTCGGCCGGTTCGGCGGCCGGTTCGTCCCGGAGGCGCTGGTCGCGGCGCTCGACGAGCTGGACGCCGCGTACCGCAAGGCGATGGGCGACGAGGCGTTCCTCGCCGAGTTCGACGCGCTGCTGCGCACGTACGCCGGCACCCCCTCGCTGCTCTACGAGGCCAGGCGGTTCTCCGCCCGGGCCGGCGCCCGGGTGCTGCTCAAGCGGGAGGACCTGAACCACACGGGGGCGCACAAGGTGCGCAACGTGCTCGGCCAGGCGCTGCTGACGAAGCGGATGGGCAAGCGGCGGGTGATCGCCGAGACCGGTGCCGGCCAGCACGGCGTCGCCACCGCGACCGCCGCCGCCCTGTTCGACCTCGAGTGCGTGGTCTACATGGGCGAGGTGGACACCCGGCGGCAGGCGCTCAACGTGGCCCGGATGCGGATGCTGGGCGCCACCGTCGTCCCGGTCACCACCGGCTCGCGCACCCTCAAGGACGCGATGAACGAGGCGATGCGCGACTGGGTCGCCAACGTCGACGACACCCACTACCTGATCGGCACCGCCGCCGGCCCGCACCCGTTCCCGGAGCTGGTCCGGGACTTCGTCCGGGGCATCGGCGACGAGGCCCGCCGGCAGTGCCTGGACCTCACCGGCGCGCTGCCCGACGCGGTCGCGGCCTGCGTCGGCGGCGGCTCCAACGCGCTGGGCGTCTTCCACGCCTTCGTGGGCGACCCGGGCGTGCGGCTGTACGGCTTCGAGGCCGGCGGCGACGGGGTGGAGACCGGCCGGCACGCGGCCAGCATCACCGGCGGCTCGTCGGGCGTGCTGCACGGCAGCCGCACGTACGTGCTGCAGGACGCCGACGGTCAGACGATCGAGTCGCACTCGATCTCCGCCGGCCTGGACTACCCGGGCATCGGCCCGGAGCACGCCTGGCTGCACGACAGCGGCCGGGCGGTCTACCGGCCGGTGACCGACGCCGAGGCGATGGCCGCGTTCGAGCTGCTCTGCCGTACCGAGGGGATCATCCCCGCCATCGAGAGCTCGCACGCGCTCGCCGGCGCGCTGAAGATCGCCCCGGAGCTCGCCACCGAGCTGGGCCGGGAGCCGGTCATCGTGGTCAACCTCTCCGGCCGGGGCGACAAGGACGTGCACACGGCCGGCGAGTACTTCGGCATCCTGGACGGGGAGGTGACGGCATGAGCCGCATCGGGGTGGCCTTCGACAAGGCCCGCGCCGACGGGCGGGCCCTGCTGGTCGGCTGCATGCCGGCCGGTTTCCCGACCGTCGAGGGCAGCATCGCCGCGATGACCGCCATGGTCGAGGCGGGCGTGGACGTCATCGAGGTGGAGATCCCGTACTCGGACCCGGTGATGGACGGCCCGGTGATCCAGAAGGCCAGCGACATCGCGCTGTCCGGCGGCGTCCGCACCGCCGACACGCTGCGCATCGTCGAGGCCGTCGCGGCCACGGGCGCGCCGGTGGTCACGATGACGTACTGGAACCCGATCGAGCAGTACGGCGTCGACGCGTTCGCCCGGGACCTCGCGGCGGCCGGCGGCACCGGCCTGATCACCCCCGACCTGATCCCCGACGAGGCCGACGAGTGGCTGGCCGCCTCGGAGGCGTACGGGCTGGACCGCACCTTCCTGGTCGCCCCGTCCTCCACGGACGCCCGGCTGCGGATGACCGTGGAGCACTGCCGCGGCTTCGTCTACGCGACCGCGATCATGGGCGTGACCGGGGCCCGGGCGCAGACCTCGGAGGCCGCGCCGGTGCTGGTCTCCCGGGTGCGCGAGGTCACCGACCTGCCGGTCGGCGTCGGGCTCGGCGTGGGCACCGGCGCCCAGGCCGGCACGGTCGCCGGGTACGCCGACGGGGTCATCGTCGGCAGCGCGCTGATCCGCTGCCTGCTCGACGCGCCGGACCAGGCCGCCGGCCTGGCCGCCCTGCGGGCGTTGAGCGCCGAACTGGCCGAGGGCGTCCGCAACCCGCGCCGCTGACCCCTACCGCGAACGGGGGCCGCGCCCCTCGGCGTCGACCCGATCGCCGAACGGGGGCCGCGACCCCTCCCGGCGTCGACCCGATCGCCGAACGGGCCGAGGCCGCCCGCGACCCCCGGCGCTGACCGCGCCGGGCGGTGCCGCGCGCCGGGCGGTGCCGCGCGCCGGGCGGTGCCGCGCGCCGGGCGGTGCCGCGCGCCGGGCGGTGCCGCGCGCCGGGCGGTGCCGCGCGCCGGGC